>CAMLGG010000013.1 GCA_946479475.1 uncultured Ideonella sp.
CGATGGCGTCGAGCACGTTGTCCAGGTTGTGCGCCGGCTCGCCCATGCCCATGAAGACGACCTTCTTCACCGGCCGCATCGAGCGCGCCAGGGCGACCTGCGCGACGATCTCGCCGCTGCCGACCTGCCTCAGCAGGCCTTCGCGGCCGGTCATGCAGAAGGTGCAGCCGACCGCGCAGCCCACCTGCGTCGAGACGCAGAGCCCGTCACGCGGCAGGAGCACGCTTTCCACCGTCTGGCCGTCCGAGAGCTCGACCAGCAGGCGGGCCGAGCCGTCCTCGGCCGGATGCTGGCTGCGCAGGCGGGCCAGGCCTCGCAGCTCCTCGTCGAGGGCCGGCAAGGCCGCCCGCAGCGTCTGCGGCATGAAATCCTCGAGGCGGCGGCGGCCGCTGGTCTGCGGCAGGGCGTTGGCCCACAGGCGCAGGACGCGCTCTTCGTGCAAGGGCTGGGCGCCTAGCGCTCGCAGGCGTTGGCGCAGGGCGGGCAGGTTGGCGATGAGGGACTGCAAGGTATTCGGCCGGCCCGGGGGCGCTGTCAAGTCAAGTCGGCGGGATCTCGGGCGGGCGGTCCGTCACCACCTCGTCCCAGTATTCCATTGTCGCTGCGGTCCGGAAGCTCTGGCCCGCCAGCTTCACGCCGATGCGGCCGGTGTCCGGGTAGATTGCCACGTCGTGCGGATGCGTGGCGCCGATGAGCAGGTAGCGGCAGGGCGCGCTCGTGTGGTTGATCAGCGTGTGCTCCGCCTTCTGGCCCGCCGGGAAGCAGACGTAGTGCCCCGGTTTCATCACGTAATGCCGTTTGCCCAGCCTTACCGTGAGTTCTCCTTCGAGGACGTAGACGTGCTCTTCCTCGAGCATGTGGTAGTGGGCCTGGTTGGTCTGCTTGCCCGGCGGCAGGGTCTCGAGGACCACGCCGGTCTGCGTGCCGCCGCCGAAGGTCGACAGGCGCTGCCAGTGCATCTCGAAGCGCTCGCCGCGGGTGAAATCCTCGAAGGGCACGCGGGCGGTGTCGAAGGGCTCGTAGATGCCCTCGGCGTTGCGCGAGCTGCGCGCGGGATCGGTCTCTTGCTCTTCGCTCATGGGGCGGGTCGGCGGATCGGTGTGGCACAGTGCAGGACCCCCCGCCCGACGTCAACCCCCAAGCCGTGAGCACCCGTCCGACGCCTGCCCCGACCATCATCGACGTGGCCCGCGAGGCGGGCGTGTCCATCAAGACCGTCTCGCGGGTGCTCAACCGCGAAGCCGGTGTCCACGAGCAGACGCGCGAGCAGGTCCTGGCGGTGGTCGAGCGGCTGCGGTACCGGCCCAAGCTGTCGGCCCGCAGCCTGGCCGGCGCGCGCAGCTTCCTGATCGGCCTGTTGTACTACGACCCCAGCGCGGCCTTCATCGGCGCGGCGCAGAAGGGCGCGGTGGTCCGCTGCCGCGAGGCGGGCTACCACCTGGTGGTGGAGTCGATCGAGGACGGCGCGCCGGACGTCGGCGTGCAGGTCGAGCGCATGGTCTCGGCGCTGCGGCCCGACGGCATGATCCTGACCCCGCCGCTTTGCGACAACCCGCGCATCCTGAAGGTCCTGGCCGAGCGGGGCACTCCGGTGGTCCTCATCTCGCCGGGCGAGCACGAATCCTCGCTGATGACGGTGCGCATGGACGACGTGCGTGCCGCCGAGGAAGTGACGCGGCTGCTGATCGGCATGGGGCATGAGCGGATCGCCTTCGTCCGCGGCGCACCCGACCAGGTCGCATCCGGCCTGCGGCATGCCGGCTTCGAGCGCGCCATGAAGGAGCACGGCCTGCCGGTCGACCCGGCGCTGGTCTGCCAGGGGGATTTCAGCTTCGACGGCGGGGTGCGCTGCGCCCGCCATCTGCTCGGCCTGCGAAGGCCGCCGACGGCCGTGTTCGCCAGCAACGACGAGATGGCGCTCGGCGTGCTGGCCGAGGCGCAGCGCCAGGGGCTCGCGGTACCTGAGGACCTTTCCATCGCGGGATTCGACGACTCGGCCGCCGCCACCCGCGTCTTCCCGCCGCTGACCACCGTGCGGCAGCCGCTGGAGGAGATGGCCCGCCAGGCGGTGGACCTCCTGATCACTCCCGGGGAGCAGGGAACGTCCAGCGCCGAGTGCGTGCTTCCCCACAAGCTGATGGTGCGCGGCTCGACGGCCGAGCCTGCCGTGAGAGATCCATCGCGCAGGACCCGGGGTACGCCCCTCGCAGCGCCTCAACCTTGAGGGCCGCAGGGGTGGATGGTCAGCCAGGCGCTGCCAAAGAAGGCCCGGCCGAAGCCGGGCTGATGCCTGGTGCGCCGGGCACGCTCACTTGCCGAGCTTGCCGCGCGGCGTGCCCACGCCGGTGCAGTAGTCCCAGCCCGGGCCGGCCGAAGCGCCGTTGCTGCCGGTCGTCACGTCGTAGAAGTTGGCCCTGTATTCCTTGTACGTGAACAGCTCGGAGTACAGCAGGTTGTTCTCCATGTTGGAGTAGTAGCCGCCCTGCGAAGGCGCCACGCCGAGGCGGTTGTTGGCGTTGTTGACGATGCCGGCGGTCAGCGGTGCCGCCAGGCTCGTGCCACCGATGACGTACCAGCCGCCCTCGAAGCGCACCCAGGCGCCGCTGGCGGGGTCGGCCACCGCGGCGATGTCGGGCGCGGCGCGGCTCGACTGGCCGAACAGCGGGTACTGGAAGTTCGTCCACGGGCCGGTGCCGCTGCCGAAGTTGCTGCTGTAGGTTTCGTAGGCGCTCACGCCGCCACCGGAACCCGGCCAGCAGCTCTCGCTCTGGAAGGCGCCGGTCGCTCCGTCACGGTTGATCGTCGTGCCGCCCACCGAGACGACCCACGGCGACGAGCTCGGGTATTGCGCGCCGTAGCCCGAGTCGCCGGAAGAGAAGAAGTAGCTGATGGGCTTGCCCGACACCCAGTTCGAACGGAAGACGGAGTCGTAGTTGAGCTCGCCGGCCCATTCCCCGCCGCCCCAGCTGTTGGTGACCTGGCCGCCGCCGTAGGCGAGCAGCTGCTGCGCCGCGACCTGCTCGGCGTACATCATGTCGTCCCAGCTGTTGGTGCAGGCCTCGACGTAGATGATGGTCGCGTTGGGCGCCATGGCATGGGCCCATTGCGTATCCATCGCGCCTTCCATCGACCAGCCCGCGTCGTACGCCGGGGTGCCGCAGTGGCCGTTGCCGTTGGCGATCACCTTCTTGAACTTGGGCGCCGGCAGGCCGAAGAAGCTGCTGAAGTACTGCAGGTCGCTCAGCACGTTCGGGTTGTCGAAGGCGATCACGACGGCGATCGCGCGGCTGCCGCCCGTCGCGTTGTAGGCCGCGTTGTTGGTCGGCGCGCAGCCGGCGTAGGTCGGGCCCATCTTGTACAGGCACGAAAGCGACGCGGGGTACTCGGCGAAGGTCGATTCGCCGCCCAGGCCGTTCTTGTCCTGCGGGCCGGCCAGCTTCAGGTCGCCCAGCGACCCGGGGCGGATGCCCTTGGGGTTGTGGACCACGTAGTTGGTGTGCACCCGCTGGCCGAGGTCCTCGGCCTTCTCCCGGCTGCTGTCGGGGACGAAGACGTTGGCCGGCGCGAGGTAGCCGCCAGCGCGCGGTGCAACCTGCTTCGCGCTCTCGAAGCCGGGCGTGGCCGATTCGTCGGACTGCGCGGCGAGAACGAACACGGGCATGGTGACGATGCCGGCCGCGACGAGGCTGTGCATCAGGACGTTCAGGGTCTTCATGGGGACTTCACTCCTCACCTGGGTTGATGGACTTTCCGCTCCCGCGCACCGTGTGCATCGGGTGTCGGAAGTTTCGAAGTCCGGGCCCCAGGGCCCCATCCCTCACAAGGCAGAAATGATCCCCATGACGGCGTACTCGGCGCCACCTATCCCGTCACCTCGAACAGGGGAGCGCGCGGGGCGCGCCGTCACGTCTTCAGGCTGCCGCCTCGACCACCATCTGCAGCCGCTGCTGCCCCTGGAATTCGTCGAGTGAAAGCCGGTACGCGAGCCGCACGCGCGAGGGCAGGGGCTCGACGCGGCTGAACCAGATCGCGTCGCGCAGCACACCCTGGTGCCGCAGCTGGAGCTTCAGGTGCTTCTCGCCGACCAGGCGCTGCTGCACCACCTCGACCTCGTCGCAGAACACCGGCGCTTCGAAGCCCTGGCCCCAGACCTCGGACTCGATGCGCGTGACCGTCTCGGCGTTGAAGTACTGCAGGGGCAGCGGCCCATCGGTGGCGAGCTGGCGCTTCAACGCCGCGGGCAGCAGCCACTCGCGAGCCACCTCCTGCAAGGCGGACTCGAAGGTGCCGACATCGCACTCCTGCAGCGTGCAGCCCGCGGCCATCGCGTGGCCGCCGAACTTCTTCAGCAGGCCGGGGTGGCGCTTGCTCACCAGGTCGAGCGCGTCGCGCAGGTGGAAGCCCGCGATCGAGCGGCCCGAGCCCTTGAGCAGGCCGTCGTTGCCGAGCGCGAAGACGAAGGTCGGCCGGTGCAGCCTGTCCTTCATGCGGCCCGCGACGATGCCGACCACGCCTTCGTGGAACTCGGGGTCGTACAGCACCAGCGCAGGCGGCGCACCGCTCTCGCCGGTCACGCGCGTGGCCAGCGCCGCCAGCAGCGCTTCGGCCTGCTCGCGCATGCCGGCCTCCAGCTCGCGGCGCTCTCGGTTGATCGCGTCGAGCTGCACCGCCAGCTGCATGGCGCGTTGCGGATCGTCGGTGGTCAGGCACTCGATGCCCAGCGTCATGTCGGCCAGGCGCCCCGCGGCGTTGATGCGCGGGCCGAGGGCGAAGCCGAAGTCGAAGGCCGAGGCGCTCGCGCTGCGGCGCCCGGCGGCCTGGAACAGGGCCGCGATGCCCGGCTGCATCCGCCCCGCGCGGATGCGCTTCAGCCCCTGCGCGACCAGCCGGCGGTTGTTGGCGTCGAGCCGCACCACGTCGGCCACGGTGCCGAGCGCGACGAGGTCGAGCAGGGCGTCGAGCCGGGGCTGGGTGGCGGCGTCGAAGCGGCCGCGCGCGCGCAGCTCGGCGCGCAGGGCCAGCAGGGTGTAGAACATCACGCCGACGCCGGCGAGCGCCTTGCTCGCGAAGCCGCAGCCGGGCTGGTTCGGGTTGACGATGACGTCGGCCTCGGGCAGCTGCACGACCCCGTCGACAAGGGCCGGCAGGTGGTGGTCCGTCACCAGCACCTTGATGCCCTGCGAGCGAGCGTGCGTGACGCCGGCGTGGCTCGCGATGCCGTTGTCCACCGTGACCAGCACGTCGGGCCGCTGGGCGCGCGCCAGGTCCACGATCGTCGGCGTCAGGCCGTAGCCGTGCACCTGGCGGTCGGGCACCACGTAGCTCAGCGTGCCGGGCGCGGCGCCCAGCATGGCCAGGCCCCGCAAGGCGACGGCGCAGGCGGTGGCGCCATCGCAGTCGTAGTCGGCCACGATGCACAGGCGCTGCCGCTGCTCGATCGCATCGGCGAGCAGGCGTGCCGCTTCCGGCGCGCCCCGCAGCTCGCTCGGCAGCAGCAGCTGCGCAAGGCCGTCGTCGAGCTCGTTCGGCTGCGTGATGCCGCGGGCGGCGAAGAGCCGGGCGAGCAGGGGGTGGACGCCGCTCTGCTCGAGGGCGAAGGCGGTGCGCGGCGGCACGTCGCGGGTCAGGAGGGTCGGGGCGTTCAAGGGCGAGGTCTTCAAAGGCCGGCCAGCCAGGGCGCGGCATGGCGCTGCCGGGGCGCGAGCAGGCCGCGTCTCCACCACGGGCGCCGGGCAGGGGCGAAGGTCTGGGCGTGGCGCTCGCCGGCCAGGGTCAGGCGGACTTCTCTTCCGGCCTCGGCCTCGCCCAGTGCCGCGGTGACCGGGCCTGCATCGAGCGCCTGCCAGGCCTCGGCCCAGGCGGCCCAGTCTTCGGCCAGGGCGGGGGCCCGCAGGCGCTCGTCCACCTGGAGTGAATTCGGCGAGGGCAAGGGCTGGGTTGCCCCGGTGCCGCTCAACCAGAAGGAGTTGACCGGCAGCACGCCCTCGGCCTCGCGCGCCTCGTTCAGCGGATGGCGGTGCAGCAGCATCTGCGCCTCGGCCTGCAGGCGGCGCACACGCCGCGCACCGGGGTCCTCGCCGAGCCAGAGGTCGACGTTGCGGCCTATGACCCGGTCCAGCGAGGCGCTGGGCAGCGCGGCCAGGCTGTGGTGGCGCGCATACCAGCGGGTCGGCGCGCCCCACAGCAGCTTCCAGCCTTCTTCCTCGAACAGGGGCTGGACCGCCTCGAACAGCAGGCGCGAGAGTGCCGCGTCGAGGCCCAGCGCGGCCGGATCACCCAGCGAGATCTGCTCGGTTCCGACGTGCCAATGCGCAGGGGTGAGCAGGGCCCAGGCCTCGCCTTCGGGCGCGGCTTCGAGGCCGTCGCGCTGGGCCGCCAGCGCCGCGAAGGGAAGCAGGCCGTCGGCGGCCCCGGGCCAGCCCCAGGCTCGCGCGAGGACGCGCTCGTGCGGGGGCGTGAGGCTGAGCTCGTCGCCCTCGTCGCGCTCGGCGGGCTCCAGCCGCGCCAGCAGACGCTCCAGCATCGGCAGTTGCAGGCCCGACAGGGCCTGGCCCGCGGCTGGGGAGAGGGCGGAGGCGAACGGGACCACCAGGTGCATCGGTGAATTATCGACGCGCCGCTCCCCGCCGCCAGGCATGGGAGCGCCGATTGCTGCCGGTGATCCGCTAAAGTCGAGGATCCTTTCCACACATGACCAGGGCACACCCGCGCGAAAGCCGGGGTCGCAAAGCCACCGGTCCTCGGCCTCGGGCTCGGCCCGGGGCAAGGACAGCGGGGCTGCCATGCAGGCGGGGCGCCCGGTCGGCGCCGCGCCTGGTCTGCCGTCGGCCACGGGCCGGCGAGTGGCAGCTCCCGCTCGGGTGGATGCCGGCATGCGCCGGCGCGGCCCCGCTTCCGCAGGCCAGACCTGGCCCGCCCCCAGGGAACCATGCCGCACAAAGTCCTGCCGCCGTGTCGGCCCCACGCTGAAGCCGGGGGCGGCCGATGATTCCCACCGGCCTGAGGCGGGTGTCTTCGGTGCGGGTGCTGGCGCCCTTCGCCGTCGTCATCGCGGTGCTGCTGGTGCTGTGCATCGGCGGCTACCAGCTGCTGTCCGCGGTGAGGGCCTACGTTGGCGGCGAGAGCCTGTGGTCCAAGAGCCGCAGCACGGCGGTGGCGCAGCTGCGCCTGTATGCCGTCACCGCTTCGACGCAGGCCTTCGATCGCTTCCAGTCCGCGCTCGGCGTGCCGCTCGGCGATCGCGACGCACGCGAGGCGCTCGATGCCGACCCGGTCGACCTGCCTCAGGCCCGCAGCGGATTCCTGCGCGGCGGCAACGATGCGGACGACATCGGCGCAATGATCTGGCTGTACCGGCTGTTCAGCCACAGCCCGCTGATGCAGGAGTCGGTGGCCGACTGGCGCGCCGGCGACCAGCTCATCGGCGAGTTGCGCCTGGAAGGGCATGCCTTGCAGCAACGGCTGCAGCATTCTTCGCCGCTGAACGACGGCGAGCTGGCACGCGTCCAGCGGCGGCTGGACCAGCTCGATGCACAGCTGATGGCGCGCGAGAAACATTTCTCCGAGTCGCTGGGCGACGCCTCTCGCACGACCCTGCTCCTGCTCGAGGTGGCCGTCGTGGCGCTGGCGGTGTCGATGGGCGTGTCGGTGCTGTCGGGCGCGGCGCGACGCCTCAGGCGCAACGAGGAGCTGACCCGCCTGGCGCTGGAGAAGGATGCCGCCGAGCGGGTGGCGCGGGCACGCATGGAGTTCCTTTCGCGCCTGAGCCATGAGCTGCGCACGCCCTTGAATGCCGTGCTCGGCTTCTCGCAGCTGATGCTCAACGACGGCGAGCATGTGTTGCCGCCCCACGCGGCCGAACGCACGCGCCACATCGTGTCGGCCGGCTCGCACCTGCTGCGGCTGGTGGAGGATGTGCTGGATGTCAGCCGCATCGATTCGGGCCAGGTCAAGGTGCAGGTCCAGGAGGTCGAGGCCGGCCCGGTGCTTCGCGCGGCGCTCAACCAGGTCGAGCCGCAGCGCGAGGCGCTCGGCATCGCCATCGAGGCCGCGCTGCCTCAGGAGCCGCTGCTGGTGCGGGCGGACCCGGCGCGGCTGGAGCAGGTCTTCGTCAACCTGCTGACCAACGGCTGCAAGTACAACCGGCCCGGCGGCCGGCTGGAGGTCGCGCACCGCGTCGAGGACGGCCGGCTGTGGATCGACTTCCGCGACCAGGGCCTGGGCATGGAGGCCGAGGAGATCGAGGCCTTGTTCCAGCCGTTCAAGCGCCTGACGCGCCACTGGCGCATCGAGGGCACCGGCCTCGGGCTGGTGATCGTCAAGCTGCTGCTCTCGCAGATGGGTGGCACGATCGCGGTGGCAAGCCGGCCGGGCCAGGGCAGCACCTTCAGCGTCGGCCTGCAGCGCAGCACCGTGCCCGCCTGATCGAAGGCGTCGCCCGCCGCTGGCGGGCCCTGAGTGCCGTCTGGCGGCGCTTTGGTTGCATGCCCCTTCTGCACGGGCCCCATTCAATCGTGGGCTGTGCAAGCCTGGTGGTGCAGCCCAGTATCCGGGCCTCGTCGACACGAGGGGCTGCCATGGGTGCGATCACGATTGCGTACAGGTCCGGGGCCAGGTCAACTTCCGGCGTCGCGGCCGCGGTGCTCGCGCTTTCGCTTCTGCCGTGCGTGGCCGCGGCACAGGGTGCCGGCGGCGAGTGGACGACTCCATCGGGCACCTTGCAGGGCACGCGTTTCAGCGAGCTCTCGCAGATCCACACCGGCAACGTCGCCTCGCTGGTCGAGGAGTTCGCGGCGCCGACGAACGCGGTGGCCAGCCATGAGGGGCAGCCGCTGATCGTGGGCCGCACGATGTACGTCGTCACGCCATTCCCGAACAAGCTGATCGCCTTCGACCTCGATGCGCCGGGCACCGTGCGATGGACGTACAACCCGGGCGCCGATCCCTATGCCCACGGCGTGGCCTGCTGCGACACCGTCAATCGCGGCGCCGCCTACGGCGACGGCAAGATCGTCTTCAACGTGCTCGACGCGACCACCGTCGCGGTGGATGCCGTCACCGGCAAGGAGGTCTGGCGCCGGAAGCTGGGCGATCCGCACCGCGGCGAGACCATGACCATGGCGCCGCTGATCGTCAACGGCAAGGTCATCGTCGGCAACTCCGGCGCCGAGCTGGGCGTGCGAGGCTGGGTGCAGGCCCTGAACCTGAAGAACGGCAAGACGCTCTGGAAGGCCTACAACACCGGGCCCGATGCCGAGGTGCTGATCGGCCCGGGCTTCAAGCCCCACTACGCCAAGGACCAGGGCGCGGACCTGGGCGTGACCACCTGGCCCGGCACGCTGTGGCAGCAAGGCGGCAGCACGTCGTGGGGCTACTTCACCTACGACCCCTCGCTCAACCTCTTCTTCTACGGCACCGCGAACCCGGGCGTGTGGAACCCGGACATGCGCAAGGGCGACAACAAGTGGGGCGCCTCCATCTTCGCCCGCAACCCGGACACCGGCGAGGCGGCGTGGGCCTACCAGCTCACCCCGCACGACGGCTGGGACTACGACGCGATCAGCGAGAGCATCGTCGCGGACCTCAAGGTCGGTGGCTTCCCGCGGCGCGTGCTGATGCATGTCGACAAGAACGGCTTCGGCTATACCCTCGACGCCAAGACCGGCGAGGTGCTGGTGGCCGAGAAGGTGGGCCTGGCCACCTGGGCCCGCAAGGTCGACAAGGTGACCGGCGAGCCCAAGGTGATCGCCGAGAAGCGGCCGCACCAGGGCGTGATCACCGAGAACATCTGCCCGACGCCGCTGGGGGTGAAGGAGTGGGCGCCTTCGGCCTACTCGCCGCTGACCGGCCTGCAGTACGTCCCGGCCATCAATGCCTGCACCAACTTCGAGCCGCTCAAGGCGCTGTACATCGCCGGCACGCCGTTCATGGGCGCGGATCTCGCGTTCCTCCCGCCGCCGGGCGGCTTCATGGGTGAACTCGTGGCCTGGAACGCCGCCAAGGGAGAGCGGGCCTGGAGCATCACCGAGACGCTGCCGCTCTACAGCGGCGTGCTGGCGACGGCCGGCAACCTGGTCTTCTACGGCACGCTCGAGCGCTGGTTCAAGGCGGTGGATGCGACGACGGGCGCGGTGGTCTTCCAGACGCAGCTCGAATGCCCCATCGTCGGCAACCCGATCGCGTACAACGCGCCGGACGGCACGCAGCGCATCGCCGTCTACACCGGTGTCGGCTACCTGGCCGGCGGCTTCGCCGGCGGGCCATGTCCGGCTGCTGCCCAGCAAGGGCATGGCCCTTCGGCGCTCGGCGCGGCGATCGGCAAGCTGAAGACCAATCAAGGCCCGAAGCCGGATGCCGAGAGCGGCATGGTCCACGTCTTCAAGCTGCCATGAGTTCCCGCCTCATCCTGCTTGCGGCGCTGTGTTGTGGCGCCGCGTGGGCCGAGCCGCCGCCCACGCGCGAGCTGGCCGTGTGCGCCGACCCGGGCAACCTGCCCTTCTCGAACGAGCGACTGCAGGGCTTCGAGAACCGCATCGCGCAGCTGGTCGCCGACGAGCTGCATGCGAGCCTGCGCTACGCGTGGAACATGCAGCGGCGCAGCTTCCTGCGGCGCACGCTCAACGCCCACGCCTGCGACCTCGTGCTGGGGGCGCCGGTGGGTTGGCAGGCCCTGGCGACGACCAGGCCGTACTACCGCTCGACCTACGTCTTCGTCAGCCGGCGCGAGCGTGGCCTGGAGCAGGTGAAGCGCTTCGACGACCCGTCGCTGCAGAAGCTGACCATCGGCCTGCACGTGCTGGGCGCCGAGGGTGCGAACCCTGCGCCGGCGATGCTGCTGGGGCGCCACGGGCTGGGCGCGAACGTGCGCGGCTACCCGATGTGGGGCGACGAGGGCGAGGAGGACACGCCCGGGCGGCTGGTCGATGCCGTCGCGCGTGGCGACGTCGACCTGGCGATCGTGTGGGGCCCGATCGGCGGCTACTACGCCAAGGCCCACGGCGACACCCTGGCCGTCGTGCCTGCCGAGCCGGACCCCGCGGCGCCGGAGCTGCCGATGGCCTACGAGCTGGCGATGGGCGTGCGCCGCGGCGACGAGGCGCTGCGGCAGGAAGTGCAGGGCGCCCTCGACCGGCGCGAAAGGCAGGTCCGGGAAATCCTCGCCGAGTTCGGCGTGCCCCTGCTGCCGCTGGCGGCGGCTGCCCCCGTGACCGTCGCGAACCGACCGACCGAGAAGGAGATGCCATGAGCAAGCTGATGACGAGGATGACCATGTGGCTCGCTCCCGTGCTGGCCGGCACGCTCATCGCGCTGCTGTCGGCACCCGCGCCGGTGCACGCGAAGGGGCCGGCAGCGCAGGGCAGCTCGCCGCTGGATGCGCCCCTGAACCGCATCGGCGAAGGCCGGCGCCTGTTCCTCAAGTACAACTGCTACAGCTGCCACGGCATGCGGGCCGAAGGCGGCATGGGGCCCAACATCGCCCACCGCGAGATCGACGAGGTCCGCTCGGCGGTGATGTTCGGTCGCGAGGGCGGCATGCGCTCCTTCGCCGAGTTCCTGGACGAGAAGGACGTCCGCCGCCTGGCCGCCTACCTCAAGAGCATCGGCACCGACAAGGAGCCGATGTTCCGGGACTGGTGGGAAGACATCCCGCCGAAGTGAACCGGCAGCCGCCGGATTCGCGTGCTTGACCCGGATCAAGCGCTGCCGCACTGTGCTTTCTTGCCTTCGAAATGTGCAAAATTGCCATTTGATTGAAATGTGCGACTAGCACATTATGGCCTCCCTCTGCGATTCACGGAGGCCCCCATGGCAGCAAACGCGCAACTTGGCCACGGCGATGATCGGTCCACCGGCCCGGGTCGATCGCGAACCTGGAAGCGGATCCCGCTGGCTGCCGTCGCGGCCGCCGTCGCGGCCCTGGCCGCCGGCAACGCACGGGGCGCGGGAGCGGGAGCGGAATGGACCACCCCCGGCGGGACCGTGCAGGGCACCCGCTACAGCGAGCTTTCGCAGATCACCCCGGCCAACGCGGCCAGCCTGATCGAGGAGTTCGCGGTCCCGACGAACGCTGTCGCCAGCCACCAGGGCCAGCCCTTGGTGGTGGGCCACACGATGTACGTGGTCACGCCCTTCCCGAACAAGTTGCTGGCCCTCGACCTGGAGGCGCCCGGCAGCATCCGGTGGACCTACTCGCCGGGCGCCGACGAGTATGCCCAGGGCGTGGCCTGCTGCGACGTGGTCAACCGCGGTGCGGCCTATGGCGACGGCAAGATCGTCTACAACGTGCTCGACGGCACCACCGTTGCCGTCGACGCGGCGACGGGCAAGGAGGTGTGGCGCACGAAGCTGGGTGATCCCCGGACCGGCGAGACCCTGACCGGCGCGCCGCTGATCGTCAGGAACAAGGTGATCGTCGGCAACGCCGGCGGCGAACTCGGCATCCGCGGCTGGGTCCAGGCGCTCGACCTGAAGACCGGCAAACGGCTCTGGAAGGCCTACAACACCGGCCCCGATGCCGATGTCCTGATCGGCCCGGGCTTCAAGCCCTGGTACGCCAAGGACCAGGGCACCGACCTCGGCGCGAGCAGTTGGCCCGGCACGCTCTGGCAGCAGGGCGGCGCGACCGTCTGGGCGTGGTTCACCTACGACCCGGACCTCGACCTCTTCTATTACGGCACCAGCAACCCGGGCGTCTGGAATCCCGACATGCGCAAGGGCGACAACAAGTGGGGCTCGACCATCTTCGCCCGCCGCCCCGACACCGGGGAGGCCGTCTGGGCCTACCAGGTCACGCCGCACGACGGCTGGGACTACGACTCGATCAGCGAGAGCGTCGTCACCGACCTGAAGGTCGACGGCGTCAAGCGCCGAGTGCTGATGCACGTGGACAAGAACGGTTTCGGCTACACCCTCGACGCGACCACCGGGCAGGTGCTGGTGGCCAACAAGATCGGCGTCGCGACCTGGGCCGAGAAGGTGGACCTGGCGACCGGCGAGCCCAAGGTGGTGCCGGGCATGAAGCCGCATCAGGGCGTGATCACCGAGAACATCTGCCCTTCGCCGCTGGGCGCGAAGGAGTTCGCCCCCTCGGCCTTCTCACCGCTCACCGGGCTGCAGTACGTGCCGGCGATCAACACCTGCGACAACCTCGAGCCGCTGAAGGCGATCTACATCGCCGGCACGCCGTTCATGGGCGCCGACATCAACTTCGTCGCCCCGCCGGGCGGCTACATGGGGGAGCTGCTCGCCTGGGATGCGTCCAAGGGCCGGCGCGTGTGGGCGATCCAGGAGCCGCTGCCGATGTACAGCGGCCTGCTGGCCACCGCCGGCAACCTGGTCTTCTACGGCACGCTCGACCGCTGGTTCAAGGCCGTGGACGCGACGACCGGGGCGGTGGTGTTCCAGACGCAGCTGGAGTGCGGCATCGTCGGCAACCCCATCAGCTACCAGGCACCGGACGGCACGCAGCGCATCGCCGTCTACACGGGCGTCGGCTGGCTGGCCGGCGGCTTTGCCGGCGGGCCGTGTCCCGCGACCGGGCAGCGGGGCCACGGGGCTTCTCCGCTCGTCTCGGCCGTCGCGGGCCTGAAGAAGAACGCCGGGCCGAAGCCGGACGCGACGAGCGGCATGGTCCACGTCTTCAAGCTGTCGCAATGAGACCCCCACGCTCCCTGCCGGTCGGCGCCCTGCAGGCCGCGCCGGGCCAGTGGCCCGGCTCCTCGCCAGGCACGAACAGTCCACCGGACTGTTCGTGTCCGGGCGAGGCCCCCCGAGGGGGCTTTTGCAGCGGACCGGCAGAGCCGGATCCGCGCAAATCCCTTGGTTGGGTCGCGTTGCTGTGCAGCGCGCTGCTGTTGGCACCGTCGCCTTCGCCCGCCCTTGCCGAGTCACCCCAGCGCGAGCTGGCGGTGTGCGCGGACCCGGCGAACCTGCCGTTCTCGAACGACCGGCTCGAGGGCTTCGAGAACCGCATCGCGGAGCTGGTCGCCGAGGAGCTGCATGCCAGGCTGCGCTACGCCTGGAACCTGCAGCGGCGAAGCTTCCTGCGGCGAACGCTCGGGGCGGGCGCGTGCGACCTGGTGCTCGGTGCGCCGTCGGGGTGGCAGGGCCTGGCGACGACGCGGCCGTACTACCGGTCGAGCTACGTCTTCGTCAGCCGCCGCGGCAGCGGGCACGAGACGCTGAACCGCTTCGACGATCCCGCCCTGGCGAAGCTGACGGTCGGATTGCACGTACTCGGCGCGGAGGGGGCCAACACGCCGCCGGCGATGCTGCTCGGCCGCCACGGGCTGGGCGCGAACGTGCGGGGCTATCCGATGTGGGGCACGGAGGGTGAAGAGGGCACCCCCGGCCGGCTGGTCGATGCGGTGGACCGCGGCGAGGTCGACGTGGCCGTCGTGTGGGGCCCCATCGCCGGCTACTACGCGAAGGCCCATGCCGACCGGCTCGTGCTGGTCCCGGCCCGGGAAGACGAAGCCGCGCCCGAGCTGCCGATGGGCTTCGACGTGGCGATGGGCGTGCGGCGCGGCGACGAGCCGCTGCGGCAGGAAGTGCAGGCGGCATTGGACCGGCGCTCACCCGAGGTGGCCGCCATCCTGGCCGGCTACGGCGTGCCGCTCGCGCGGCCGTGATCACCAGGCAAGTCACATCCCCCGGAAGGAGGTGTTCCATGCGCAGAGGGTTGTTCGCGATGGCCGTGATGGCCGCGTTGGCAGGTGTCCCGGGCGCGGCGCGATCCGCGGATTCCGCGCCCCTGCCGCCCGAGGGCGAAGGCCGGCGGCTGTTCCTCAAGCTCAACTGCTACGGCTGCCACGGCATGTATGCCACCGGCGGCATGGGGCCGAGCATCGTGCATGCCGAGCGCGGCGACGTCCGCGAGGCGGTGATGCGAGGCGAGGACGGCGGCATGCCGTCCTTCCACCAGTACGTTGGCGACAAGGACATCCGCCGCCTGTCCGCCTACCTCAAGAGCATAGGCACCGCGAAGGAGCCGTTCTTCAAGGACTGGTGGATCGACATTCCGCCCAAGTGACGCGGACGCCGGGCCTGCGGCCGCGAGGTAGCATGCCCGGATGAGTTGGACTTCCGCGCTGCCCTACGAGTGGCAGATAGGCTGGCGCTACACCCGCGCCGGCCGCGCCGGCCGGCGCAACGGCTTCATCTCCTTCATCTCCTTCGTCTCGGTGATCGGCATCGCGCTCGGCGTGATGGCGCTGATCGTCGTGCTGAGCGTGATGAACGGCTTCCAGAAGGAGGTGCGCGACCGCATGCTCTCGGCGATCGCGCACGTCGAGATCCTGCAGCCGCAGGGCGCGGCGCTGCCGGACTGGCAGGCCGTCGCCGCCAAGGCGAAGGAGGATCCGGCCGTGGTCGCCGCGGCGCCCTTCGTGGCCGAGCAGTCGCTGCTGGCGCGCGGGGAGGCGATGCGCGGCGCCGTCGTGCGCGGCGTGCTGCCGGCCGCCGAGAGCCAGATCACCGACCTGGCCGCGAAGCTGCAGGCCGACGGCACCTTCGCGCAGCTGCAGCCGGGCGCTTGGCACATCGTCCTGGGCGCCGAGCTGGCGCGCGCGCTCGGCGTGAAGGTCGGCGACCCGGTCACGCTCATCGCCCCCGGCGGCCAGGTGACGCCCGCGGGCGTGGTGCCCCGGCTCAAGCAGTTCACCGTGGTGGGCGTCTTCAACGTCGGCCACTACGAGTACGACAGCAGCCTGGCGCTGATCCACCTCGACGACGCGGCCAGGCTCTACCGCACCGACGGCCCGACGGGCGTGCAGCTCAAGCTCGCCGACGTGCAGAAGGCGCGCGAGGTCGGCTGGCGCCTGGCCGACGCGATGGGCCCGGAGGTGCGCGTGCGCGACTGGACGCGAACCAACGCCGCCTGGTACGACGCGGTGCAGATCGAGAAGCGGATGATGTTCATCATCCTCACGCTCATCGTCGCGGTCGCGGCCTTCAACCTGGTCTCGACGCTGGTGATGACGGTGACGGACAAGCGCGCGGACATCGCCATCCTGCGCACCATCGGCGCGAGCCCGCGCTCGGTGATGGGCATCTTCGTCGTGCAGGGCGCGACGGCGGGCGTGATAGGCACGCTGACCGGCGTCGGCCTCGGCCTGCTGATCGCGTTCAACATCGGCGTCATCGTGCCGGCCATCGAGCATGCGTTCGGCGTGGCCTTCCTGCCCAGCAGCGTCTACCTCATCAGCCGCATGCCCAGCGACCCGCAGATGGCGGACATCCTGCCCATTGCCCTGATCTCGCTCGCGCTGGCCTTCCTGGCCACGCTCTACCCGAGCTGGCGCGCCAGCCGCGTCAACCCGGCGGAGGCGCTGCGCTATGAGTGAAGCCGGGAATGCGGTGCGGCCGCGCGTGGTGCTGCAGTGCTCGGGCCTGCAGAAGCGCTTCCACGAAGGGCCGCTGGACGTGCAGGTGCTGCGGGGCGTGGACCTGGAGATCCTCGCCGGCCAGACGCTGGCCATCGTCGGTGCCTCGGGCTCGGGCAAGAGCACGCTGCTGCACCTGCTCGGCGCGTTGGACGACCCCAGCGCCGGTGTCGTCACGCTGATGGGCCGCCGGCTGGGCGAGATGAGCGCGGCCGGGCAGGGCGATTGGCGCAACCGCCACCTGGGCTTCGTCTACCAGTTTCACCACCTGCTGCCCGAGTTCAGCGCGCTCGACAACGTGGCCATGCCGCTGCGAATCCGCCGCGTGAAGACACACCAGGCGCACGAGCAAGCCCGTGCGGCGCTGGCCGAGGTGGGCCTGGGCGAGCGCGTGCTGCACCGGCCGGGCGAGCTCTCGGGCGGCGAGCGCCAGCGCGTGGCGTTGGCCCGCGCCCTGGTGGCCGACCCGGCGTGCGTGCTGGCGGACGAGCCCACGGGCAACCTCGACCGCGACACCGCCGATCGCGTCTTCGCGCTCATGCTGGCGCGCGCCCGCGAGCGGGGGCTGGCCTTCGTGCTGGTCACGCACGACCCGGCGCTGGCGGCCCGGTGCGACCGCCGGCTGAAGCTCGAGGCGGGTCGCCTGCAGGCACTGGACTGAAGCGTCGCCATGCGCATAGGCAGCTTCGAGGACGTCCACCCGCTGACCATCATCGTGCCGGTGGCGGTGGCCATCGTGCTGCTGATCGTCCGCCTGTTCATCCTGCTGCGGGTGCGGCACCGCCGGCAGCGCGAGAACCGGCAGGAGACCGAGCGCCTCAGGTCGCTGGTCATCGCCTACCGTTCGCTGGCCGGCTCCTTCAGCCCGGCCGGGCCCGAGCACCGTACCCAGCTCGAAGAGGCGCTGGCCGACATCGTGCTCTTCGGCAACCTCAGGCAGGTCGAGCTGGCGGCGACCTGCGCGAACGCACTGGTGAGCGGCGAGAACGCCGATTGCCAGGGCCTGATCCAGGACCTTCGCGCCGACCTGCGCAGCCAGCTGGGCCTGGAGCCGATACCGCCCGAGCTGCCCTTGCCGCCGTCCGGCCCCGGGCCCGCGCGCCAGCTGCGCGGGCCGGCAGGCCGTGGCGATGGCGACGGCGCACGGGCGGCGCATGCCCGCTGGCGCCCGCCGGAGGGCGGCACCACGCCGCGATGAACTGGATAGACACCCACTGCCACCTCGATGCCCGCGAGTTCGATGCGGACCGCGAGGCGGTGGTCGAGCGGGCGAGGTCGGCCGGCGTGTCGACGATGGTGATCCCGGCGGTGGACGCCTCCAACTTCGAGACCGTGCGCATGCTCGCGCACCGTCACGGCCATGCCTACGCGCTCGGCATCCATCCGCTGTACGTGGAGGGTTCGGAGGAGGAAGACCTGGACCGCCTTTCGCAGGCCCTGCAGCGCTGGCGGGAGGACGAGCGCCTGGTGGCTGTCGGCGAGATCGGCCTGGACTTCTTCGTCCCCGGCCAGGATGGCCAACGGCAGGAGCGCTTCTACCAGGCGCAGCTGAAGATCGCCCGCGATGCCGGCCTGCCGGTGATCCTGCACGTGCGCAAGTCGGCCGACGTGCTGCTCAAGGGGTTGCGTCGCATCGAAGTGTCCGGAGGCATCTGCCACGCCTTCAACGGCAGTCGGCAGCAGGCCGATGCCTTTGTCGGGCGCGGCTTCGCGCTGGGCTTCGGCGGCACCGTCACCTTCGACCGCTCGCTCAACATCCGGGCGCTGGCCGCCGGACTGCCGGACCACGCGCCCGTGCTGGAGACCGACGCGCCCGACATCCCGCCGCAGTGGCTCTACAAGACCGCCTCCGAGCGGGCGGCGGGCGAGAGCAGCCGCAACGAGCCGGCCGAGCTGCCGCGCATCGCCGAATCGCTGGCCGGCCTTCGCGGATGGTCCTTGAAGGACACGGCCGAGGCGACGCGGGCCAACGCCTGTCGCGTGCTGCCTCGCCTGGCTAAGGTCGGCCCGGGCTGATCCGGCTCACTGCGCGAGGATCCAGGCCGCCAGTTGCCTGGCCTCGGCTTCGCTGACCAGGGGACGCTCCTTCTGGTCGGGCATCGTGGCCTTGTTCCAGTGCGGGCCGCCGGTGCCCGCCGAGCCCTGCAGGATGGTCTTGACGATCATGCCCTCGGCCTCCGGCCGGCCCTTCCAGCGTGCCGCGATGCGCTTGAACGCCGGCGCGGCACCGTCCTGCTCGATGGCATGGCATCCGAGGCACTGCTTGGCCTCCACCAGTTTCTGGTCGGCATGCGCTGCGCCGACCGCCGTCGTGGCGAGGACCATGGTCAGGAACCAGGACGTCTTCATGCTGCATCTCCGTCTGGGCCGTGTGGTGGACACAGGCTACGGCGGGCACGGCGGCGGCCATTTGCGGGATGTCAACGCAGGGAAGGCCGGGGCGCCTCGCGGCGCCGGCCGCCGGCCGCGTGAAAAGCTCCCGCTTTGGGCAAGCGCCGGCTGCAAACGATGACCGCGGTCAAGAAAGCCGGCGCCCCTGCGCGCCGACATTCGCGCCATCACAAGGCACGGAGACATGCTCATGAAGAAGGCCCTGGCCATTGGCGGGTGGGCGATCCTCACCCTGGCGTGCTCGGCGTCCTGGGCTCAGGACATCGTGATCGGCCAATCGGTGCCGCTGAGCGGCAGCAACGCCGACATCGGCCGCGACATGCGCGACGGCGCGCTGGCTGTGTTCAACCGCGTCAATGCCGGCAAGGGCGTGAACGGCCACAAGCTGAAACTGGTGACGCTGGACAACGCCAACAGCCGCGAGCGGGCGCTGGAGAACACGCAGCAGCTGCTCGGCCCGCACGGCGCCATGGTGCTGTTCGGCTACAACTCAGCGACGAACAGTGTCGATTCGCTGTCGCTGGCGGGGCGCAGCGGCACCTTGTTCTTCGCGCCCTTCAGCGGCTCGCTGGCCCTGCGCGGCCACCCCAACGTCTTCACCATCCGCGCGTCGTACAAGGAAGAGGCGCTGAAGATCATCGAGGCCAAGCGAAGCGTGGGCGCCGACAAGGCCATCGTCCTGCACTACGACGACGAGGTGGGCCGCAGCAACTACGAGGCGGTCGCCGGCGCCTTCTCCGAGCTGGGCATGGCCCGGCCGCCCGCGGTGGCGGTCAAGCGCGGGGCGACGATGGACGCGGCGGCTGCAGACGCGCTGCTCAAGAGCTCGGCGCACTACGTGCTCGCCACGACGCAGTTCAGCGCAGTGCGCGACCTGCTGAAGGCGGCAGGCGACAAGGGCGTGCCGCTGTCGGTGGCGGCGCTGTCCTTCGTCAACCCCGACGAGCTGGCCGAGTCGGTCGGCGCCCTGGCGCGCGGCACCATCGTCTCGCAGGTGATCCCTTCGCCGCGCCCCTCCAACCAGGTCTCGGTGCCGCTGGTGAAGGAGTGCGCCGAAGCCCTGAACGCCCTCAACGGCCAGAAGCTCAACTACACCTCGCTCGAATCCTGCATCGCGGCCACCGCGCTCGTGGCCGCGGTCAGGAAGGCCGGCCCCAACCCCACGCGTGAGGGCATCCTCCAGGCCATGGGCACGGTCGAGCGGCTCGACCTCGGCGGCTATACGCTGCAGTTCTCTTCCGGCCGCCACCAGGGCAGCAACTGGGTCGAGCTGACCATGCTCTCGCGGGGCAACCGCTTCGTGCAGTGATCGCCCCGGCCGCAGGCTACTTCGCCTGCAGGCGGTTGATGTACTCCAGCAGGGCGAGGATCCGCGCGCGGGTGTAGGCCTCCGGGTCGTAGGGGACGTCCATGTGGTACTCGGCGGCCTTGACCTTGTAGTCCACGCCCCAGATGGGCATGTCGCGCGTGCCGTGCGAAGGCACGTTCTGGCCGTCGATGACCTCGTACAAGCGGGCGATAGGGAACACTCCGCCGTTCTGCCGGGCCAGCTGGGTCAGGTCGGGCGGGCGCTTTCGCAGCATGTCGACCACCGGGCCGTTGCCCTTGGCGTCTGTGCCATGGCAGACCGCGCAGTTGGCGTTGAACTCGCGCTTGCCGAGGTCGTCCTTGGCCTGGCCGATGGCTGACTGGCACAAGCCGAGTCCGGCCGCGGCCAGCATGACGGCCACGCATCTCGAAGGCGGGGTCCTGCTCATCGCGCTCGCTCCTTCCATTGCCGATTGCATGCAGCGCGGCCAGGGATCCGTGGCCGCCATGGCCAGTATCGGCATCCTGCCCGAGGCGTACTTGCGTTTGCGCAAGCTGCGCAAGGCGACGATCGGGAGAGCGGGCAGCCCCTCGTTCAGCCAATGCGCAGCGGGATGGTCACCGGGCCGTCGTTGACGAGGTGCACCTGCATGTGCGCGCCGAACTCGCCGGCGGCCACCTGGGGATGCAGGGCGCGGGCGCGCTCCAGGAGCAGCTCGTAGAGGCGGCGGCCCTGTTCGGCCGGCGCGGCGCCGGTGAAGCTCGGGCGGTTGCCGCCGGAGGTGTCGGCGGCGAGGGTGAACTGCGAGACGATCAGCAGCCCGCCGGCCATGCCCTGGCCGTCCAGGTCCTGCACGCTGCGGTTCATCTTGCCGGCCTCGTCGCTGAAGATTCGCAGCTTCAGCACCTTGGCGAGAAAGCGCTCGACCTGGTCCTCGCCGTCCGCCGGTTCGGCGCAGGCCAGCACGAGCAGGCCGGGGCCGATGGAGCCGGCCACTCGGCCGGCCACTTCGACGCGCGCCGAGCCGACGCGCTGGATGAGTCCGATCAAATCAAGTCCTTCTCGTCGCCGAAATGGGCTTCGACGTCCATCGGCAGCAGCTGGATGCTTGCGCGCAGGCCCGGCACGGCGCTCATGAGGGCCTGCTCGACGTCGGTGCGCAGCGCCGCCGCGCGTTGCAGCGTCCAGCTCGCCGGCATGTGCATGTGCAGGTCGGCGAAGCGGCGCGCGCCCGCGCGTCGCGTGGTGAGGTGGTCGAAGCGGATGGTGGGATGGGCGAAACCGGCCAGCACCTTGTCGATCGCGTGGCGGTCCTCGTCTTCGAGCGCATGGTCCATCAGGCCGTCGGCCGAGCGGCGCATGAGCGAGAAGCCCTCGCGCAGGATGTTGGCGGCGACCATCAGGGCGGCCAGCGGGTCCAGCCAGGCCCAGCCCGTCAGGCTCACGCCGATCAGGCCCGCCACGACGCCGGCACTCGTCCACACGTCGGTGATGAGGTGGCGCGCATCCCCTTCGAGCGCCATCGAGTGATGCACTCGCGCCGTGCGCAACATCCCCCAGGCCAGCACGCCGTTCATGGCCGAGCTGACGATGGCGAGCGTCACGCCGAGCCCGAGCGCCTGCAGCGCCTGCGGGTTGTGCCACCGTTCGATGGCCGCCCAGATGATGCCGAGCGCCGCGGCGATGATGAGCACGCCTTCGAAGCCGCTGGAAAAGTACTCGGCCTTGTGGTGGCCGTAGGGATGCTCGTCGTCCGGCGGGCGCGCGGCGAGGGTGACCATGGCCAGCGCGAACATCGCGCCGGCCAGGTTGACCAGCGACTCCAGCGCGTCGGACAGCAGGCTCACCGAGTCGGTGAGCCACCAGGCCCCGGTCTTCAGAACGATGGTGGCCACCGCGGTGGCCACCGAGAGCTTCAAGTACGACGAGACCTGCATGCGGCGATTGTCGCCTTCGCGGACCGCCACCCGCGGCCAGCGCACGGCCGCCCGAAGCGGCCGCGCACCCTCTCGGAGGGTCGCGCCGGTACTCCGGCGCGGGGTGTCAGTGTTGCGCGGCCAGCGCACGGCCGCTCCGAAGCGGCCGCGCACCCTCTCGGACGGTCGCGCCGGTACTCCGGCGCGGGGTGTCACTGTTTCCCTGCTATGCCGATCAGCTCGACGTCGAACTGCAGCGTCGAATTCGGCGGGATCACGCCGCCGGCGCCCTTGGCGCCGTAGGCGATGCCGGGCGGGCAGGTCAGCTTGGCCTTGCCGCCGACCTTCATCTTCTGCACGCCTTCGGTCCAGCAGGGGATGACGCGGTTCAGCGGGAACTCGGCCGGCTGGCCGCGGGTGTAGGAGCTGTCGAACTCCTTGCCGTTGAGGAAGGTGCCGCGGTAGTGGACCTTCACCACGTCGGTGGCGCTCGGGCTGGGCCCGGTGCCGTCCTTGAGCGAACGGTAGACCAGGCCGCTCGGCCAGGTCTCGCTGCCATCGGCGCCCTTGACCGGGCTGGCGGCGCTCGAGGCCGGCTGCGTGCCGGCGACCGGCTCCACCTGCGCGTGCACCCCCAGCGCTCCGAGGGCGATGGCAGAGATGATCAGGGCAATGAGACGGGCTCGGTTCATCGGGATCTCCGCGAACGATGGATGGATGGCCGGGTATGGCCTGGGATCAAGCGAGGGTGACGCGTGCGAACTTGCGTTTGCCCACCTGGACGACGAATGTACCGGCAGGAAGTTTCAAGGCCTTGTCGGAAACGGCGACGCCGTCTACCCGCACTCCGCCCTGCTCGACCATGCGCAGGCCCTCGGTCGTGCTGGGCACCAGGTTCGCCGCCTTGAGCAGCGCCCCGATGGCAAACGGCGCTCCCGACAGCGTCACTTCCGGGATCTCGTCCGGGATGCCGCCGCGGGCACGGTTCTGGAAGTCGGCTTCGGCGGCGTCGGCTGCCGCCGCATCGTGGAAGCGCGTGGTGATCTCCTTGGCGAGCATCACCTTGGCGTCCTTCGGGTTGCGCCCGCCCTCGACCTCGGCCTTCAGCTTCGCGATCTCGGCCTCGGAGCGGAAGGACAGCAGGGTGAACCACTTCCACATCTGCTCGTCGCTGATCGAAAGGATCTTGGCGAACATGGTGTTGGCAGGCTCGGTGATGCCGACGTAGTTGTTCTTGGACTTCGACATCTTCTCGATGCCGTCCAACCCCTCCAGCAGCGGCATGGTCAGGATGCACTGCGGCTCCTGGCCGTACTCGGACTGCAGCGTGCGCCCCACCAGCAGGTTGAACTTCTGGTCCGTGCCGCCGAGCTCCAGGTCGCTCTTCAGGGCGACGGAGTCGTAGCCCTGCATGAGCGGGTAGAGCAGCTCGTGCACCGAGATCGGCGCGTTCTCGCGGAAGCGCTTGGCGAAGTCGTCCCGCTCCAGCAGGCGGGCGACCGTGTACTTGGCGGCCAGTTCGATCATGCCGCGCGCGCCCAGGGGGTCGCTCCATTCGCTGTTGTAGCGAATCTCGGTCTTTTCCGGATCCAGCACCAGGCTGGCCTGGCGGTAGTAGGTCTGGGCGTTGGCCTCGATCTGCTCCTTGGTCAGCGGCGGCCGGGTGGTGTTGCGGCCCGAAGGGTCGCCGATCAGGGAGGTGAAGTCGCCGATCAGGAAGATGACGCGGTGCCCCAGATCCTGCAGCTGGCGCATCTTGTTCAGCACCACCGTGTGGCCGAGGTGGATGTCGGGCGCGGTCGGGTCCAGGCCCAGCTTGATCCTCAGCGGCTGGCCGGTGGCCTCGGCACGCTGCAGCTTCTTCACCCAGTCGGCTTCGGGCAGCAGCTCATGGCAGCCGCGCAGGCTGACGGCCAGGGCATGCTGGACCTGGTCGCTCGGCGGGGCATCGCTCACGGTTTCGGGCATACGGTCGTTACAGTTTGCTAACAGGGGATGGCCTTTGTAGGCCCTTGGCTATACTCGCGCGCACGTCCGGAGCGGGCTCCGATCCCATTCAGCGGATCGCCCCGCGCCGGACAAGCCCGGGGCCATCGCGATGGTGGCTGCCAAGCGGCGGATTCTACGGGCCGGCCCCCGCTCGGGGCGTACCGGCCCGGATATCTGGTCCCTCCGTCGAGCCGGTCCCGGCTCAAGGTCGGGCTTTGTCGGCCGATGGGCTGTCCTGACACAAGTTACTGACCGAAGCGATGTCCGAAACCACCCGCGCCACCCTGACCAGCCTGGCCCTGGCCGCGCGAGACGCCCTGCACGCCCACCGGCGTGGCCTGGCCGCCACACTGGCGCTGGCCCTGGCCGGCTTCGGCGTCACCGCCTTCGGCATCGCGCCGCTGGCGCCCGACGCCGCCGAACTGCCCCGCCGCCTGATCACCGAGTCGGTCGAACCCGAAGGCCTGGCGGCCCAGATCGATGCCCTGGCCGAAGCCGGCATCGACCTGCGCCGCAGCGAGAACACCCGGGCCAGCGACACCGCTGACAGCCTGCTCAAGCGCCTGGGAGTGATCGACGCCGAGGCCGCGCAGTTCCTGCGCACCGACCGCGTGGCCCAGCGAGTGCTGACCGGCCGCGCGGGCAAGATGGTGTCCGCCGAGCTCGACGACGAAGGCCGCCTCGAGAGCCTCGTGGCGCGCTATCCGGCCGAGGACGACTCGTCGGCCTCGAACCTGCCCTCGCGCTTCAACCGCCTGACCATCCAGCGCGGCGCCGACGGCCGCTTCAGCACCAAGCTCGAGACGGCACCGCTGGAATCGACCACCCGCCTGGCCGGCGGCGAGATCCGCAGCTCCCTCTTCGCGGCCACCGACGAGGCCGGCATCCCCGACGCGATCGCGGTGCAGATGGCCGAGATCTTCTCCGCGGACATCGATTTCCACCGCGAGCTGCGCAAGGGCGACGACTTCGCCGTCGTCTACGAGGCCCTCACCGCCGACGGCGAGCCGATCACCTGGAACCAGGGCAGCGGCCGGGTCCTGGCGGCCGAGTTCGTCAATGGCGGCAAGACCTACCAGGCCGCCTGGTACCAGGGTGCCAACGGCAAGGGCGGCTACTACGACTTCAACGGCGAGAGCAAGCGCCGCGCGTTCCTGGCCAGCCCGATGGAGTTCTCGCGCGTCACCTCCGGCTTCTCGATGCGCTTTCATCCGATCCTGAAGACCTGGCGGGCCCACCTGGGCACCGACTACGGCGCCCCGACCGGCACGCCGGTCCGCGCCGTGGGCGACGGCATCGTCGATTTCGCCGGCTGGCAGAACGGCTACGGCAACGTGGTGGTGATCCAGCACGCCGGCGGCCGCTCCACGCTGTACGGCCACCTTTCGCGCATCAACGTGAGGCGTGGCCAGCGCGTGGATCAGGGCCAGAACGTCGGCAATGTCGGCGCCACCGGCTGGGCCACGGGCCCGCACCTTCACTTCGAGTTCCGCGTCAACGGCCAGCACCAGGATCCGCTGAAGATCGCCAAGGCCGCCGAGACGGTGGCGCTCGATGCTTCGCAGAAGCCGCGCTTCCTGCAGCTCGCTGCGGGCCTGAAGACGCAATTGACTGCCGCCGACGAACTGCGCGGCGTAGCGAACGCCGAATAAGTCCCTACCATCGGCCGATGGCTCTGTTCATCGGCTTGATGTCCGGCACCTCGCTGGACGGGGTGGATGGCGTTCTCGCGCGCTTTCCCGACGATTCCTCACGCCATGCGATCGAGGTGCTGGCGCATGCGCACCGGCCTTTCGCGGCAGGGCTGCGTGACGAGTTCCTGGCCCTGAACCGGCCCGGCGGCCACGACGAACTGCACCGTTCGATGCTGGCTGCCAATGAGCTCGCGCGGGTCCAGGCCGAGGTCGTGCAAGCCTTGCTGCAGGCCGGTGGCCGCCGCCCCGCCGAGGTGGAGGCGCTCGGTTCGCATGGCCAGACCGTGCGCCATCGGCCCGGCGAGTTCGACGGCACGGGCTACACGGTTCAGCTCAACGCGCCGGCCTCGCTGGCCGAGCTGACGGGCATCACGGTGGTGGCCGATTTCCGAAGCCGCGACGTCGCCGCGGGCGGACAGGGCGCGCCGCTGGTGCCGGCCTTCCATGCTCAGGTCTTCGGGCGTCCCGATTCACCGCGCGCAGTGCTGAACCTCGGCGGCATCGGCAATCTCACGCTGCTGCCGGCGATGAACGACACGCCTGCCCAGGTGCGCGGCTTCGACTGCGGCCCCGGCAACGCGCTGATGGACCACTGGGTCCATCGCCACCTGGGCCAGGCGTTCGACGACGAGGGCCGCTGGGCTGCGGGCGGCCAGGTCTTGCCAGCCTTGCTGGACGCGCTGATGGCAGAACCCTACCTGCAACGCCCGCCGCCCAAGAGCACGGGGCGGGATCTCTTCAACCCGGAGTGGCTGGCAGGGCGCCTGGCCGGCTTCGAATCGGCATCGCCGCGGGACGTGCAGGCGACCCTGGCCGAGTTCACCGCCGGCTCGGCCGTGCAGGCGCTGCAGCGCGAGGCGCCGGGGGGTGCCGAGCTGCTGGTGTGCGGCGGAGGTGCGTTCAATGCCCACCTGATGTCGCGCATGGCATCGCTGCTGCCTGGCTGGCACGTCGGCTCCACCGCCGAGGCCGGCCTGCCGCCGCTGCAGGTCGAGGCCGCCGCCTTCGCCTGGCTGGCCCGCTGTGCCCTGTCGGGCCAGGCCGGCAACCGGCCGGAGGCCACCGGTGCCAAGGGCCCGCGCGTATTGGGCGCCGTGTACCCCGCCTGAACGAACGATCGAGCTGCGACAAGGCCGAAGCATTCGGAAACGGGCCGGCCCCTCTCGCACGGCAGGATCGCCGCTGTCACAGGGCGCGTCTTCGGAAGGCGCCCGCATCAGGCAGATTCCGTCGACAAGGAGGGTTCCCCCATGCATCCATCCACTGCAGCCGCTGTTCGAACGCCGGCCGCGCGCGCCGGCTGGCCGCGCTCCGTCTGGGTCGTCATCTCGTTGCTCGTTGCCGCCGTCGCGGCACTGGGCGCCACGCTCGCCTGGCAGAGCCGCGCGCCGGCCGAGCCGGCGGTCCCGATGGCCCTGGCCGGCGGCCCGGCCGCTACTGACCCGGGCGTCCAAGCGGCGGCACCCGCCGAGGCGCCCCCCGCCGTACCCGTCGAGCCGGGTCAGAAGCCGCCGCCGGTGGCTGCCGGCCACGGCACGGCCAAGCCGCCTGCCCATGCCGCGGCGCCGACCGCCAGGGCACCGTCCACCACGCCAGGCGAGCAGGCCACGCCTGTCGCCACCCGGCCGGCCGCGGTGTCGGTTTGCAACATTTGCGGCATCGTCGAGGCTGTCGAGCCGGTCCAGCGCCAGGGCAAGGCCACCGGGCTGGGTGCCGTGGCCGGCGGCGTCGTCGGCGGCGCCCTCGGCAACCGGATGGGCGCGGGCAGCGGCAAGACCGCCATGACGGTGCTCGGCGCGGTCGGTGGTGGGTTCGCCGGCAACGCGATCGAGAAGCGCGCCCGCAGCGAAACCGTCTACCGGGTGAAGGTGCGGATGGAGGACGGCAGCCAGCGCACGCTGACGCAGGCCCAGACCGTGGCCGTGGGAAGCCATGTGACGGTCGAGGGCGAGACCCTGAAGGTCACCACGCCGCCCGCCAGCGGCAAGTCCGGCCAGGGCGCCGGCTCCAGCGCCTAGGCGCCGTCAGCGCACGAAGCGGCCGCCTTCGGCGAGCTGCACCAGCTCGACGAACTTCGAGCCGCTCAGGTCGGCTTCGCTGAAGTCGACGCTCATGCCGGCCAGGCGCAGGCGCGTGGCGCGAATGGCCGCATGCAGGTGGGCCGGGCTCGCATCCTGCGAACGCCGCAGCACGCCGACGAAGATCGTCGCGTTGAGATAGCCCTCGAAGCCCGTGTAGTTGGGCTGGATCTGCTTCGTGCCGCACAGGCGGCGGTACTCCTGGGCAGCCGGCTCGACCTCCGACCAGGGGTAGGGCACCGCCTGGGCGACCACCAGGCCCCGGGCCTTCTCGGGACCGAGGATCGAAGCCACCGCATCGCCCGCGACGATGGACATGCCGTAGAAACCCGGCCGGTGGCCGGCCTGCGTCACCGCATCCATCAGGCCGGCGGCCAGCGGCGCGTTGAGGAACATGATGATCGCCTGCGGCGCCTGGGCGGCCAGCGTGCGGCCGATCTGTCCGACGTTGGCCCCGTCGTTGGCCACGGCGCCCACGCCGCGCAGCTGGTGCTGGCGCGACTCGAGCAGGGTGGTGATGGAGTGCACCACCTCTTCGCCGCCCGGGTTGGCCAGGTGGGCCACGGCGATCTTGTCGATGCCGAGCGTCAGGAGGTGATTGACCAGCACCTCCGCTTCGCGTCCGTACGTGGCGCGCACGAAGTAGGCCGAGCCCTTGGCCTTGGCCCGGGCTCCGTCACCCACCGCGTAGCCGCCGAAGCTGGGCAGGCCTGTCTCGCGCAGGGTCTGCGCGGCCGCCGCCGTCGTGCCGGAGCCGACGCAGCCGAGGAAGGCGCTGACGCGGTGGTCGCCGGCCAGGGCCTTGTAGTTGGCGATCGCCTTTTCCGGCTTGAGTTCGTCGTCCAGCGAGACGAGCTTGAGCGACTGGCCGTGCACGCCGCCAGTGGCATTGGCCTGGTCGAGCGCCAGCTGCATGCCCTGGTTCAGCGCCGTGATGGTCTTGCCGAGCGGGCCGCTGAGGACGGCGGACTGCCCCAGCAGCAGCTCGCCACGGGCTTGAGCGCGAACGGCGGGCGCGGCGGCCAGTGCAGCGGTGCCCAGGGCGGCCAGCAGCAACTGCCGGCGCGGGATGGTCGTGTCGTCCATGGAACTCTCCTCGCCGCAGTGTGACGGGGAGCGTCCGGACGGGCGTTCAGCTCCGGCGAACGCGCAGCAACTCGTCGAGCACCAGGCAGATCGCGCCGAGGGTGATCGCGCTGTCGGCCAGGTTGAACGAGGGGAAGGCCCGCCCGGCGTAATGCAGCTGGATGAAGTCGACCACGTAGCCGTGCATCAGGCGGTCCATCACGTTGCCCAGCGCGCCGCCCAGGATCATGGCGATCGCGAAACAGAAAAGCTTCTGCGACGGATGCTTCTTCAGCATCCACACGATCACGCCGGACGCCGCGATGCCCAGGCCGACGAAGAGCCAGCGCTGCCAGCCCGAGTGGTCCGCGAGGAAGTTGAACGCCGCGCCGGTGTTGTGGACCCGGACCACGTTGAAGAACGAGGTCACGACGCGACTCTCGCCGTACTGGAAGTCGCCCAGGATCAGCGTCTTGCTGAACTGGTCGAGCAGGATCACGACCAGCGCGACGCCGAGCCAGACCCACAGGCCCGGGCCCGAAGACGCGCCGGAGGCGGAAGGACGACGCGCCGCCATCAGGCCACCACCCGCTTCTCGCCGGAGCCGTGCAGGTTGCTGACGCAGCGGCCGCAGATGGCGGGATGGGCGGCATCGCTGCCCACGTCCTCGCGGTAGTGCCAGCAGCGCTCGCACTTGGGCGAGGTGCTGGGGGTGACGACGACCGACAGCACCGTGCCGTCGACCACCCGCACCGCCGAGGTGATGGTCACGAAGCGCAGGTCTTCGCCGAGCGAGTGCAGCAGTGCGGCATCTTCCGGCGGCGCGGTGATGGTGAGCGTGGCCTGCAGCGAAGCGCCGACGGCGCCGGTGGTTCGCACCGCCTCGATCTCCTTGTTGGCCAGGTCGCGGATCTCGCGCAGGCGCGACCACCTGGCCAGCAACGCTCCATCGGGCGTCGGCAGCGGCCAGTAGGTCTCGGTGAAGATCGTCTGCTTCGACGGCGTGCCGTGCGCGAAGACTGCCCAAGCCTCCTCGGCGGTGAAGCTGAGGAAGGGCGCCATCCAGCGCAGCATCGCCTGCGTGATGTGCCACAGCGCCGTCTGTGCGCTGCGGCGGGCCAGGCTCTTCGGCGCGGTCGTGTAGAGGCGGTCCTTCAGCACGTCCAGGTAGAACGCGCCCAGGTCTTCCGAGCAGTAGACCTGCAGCTTGGAGACCACCGGGTGGAACTCGTAGGCGGTGAAGTGCTTCAGGATCTCGGCCTGGAGCTCGCTGCAGCGCGCCAGGGCGTAGCGGTCGATCTCGAGCAGCTCGTCGCCGGGGACGGCGTCGGCGGCCGGATCGAAATCGCTGACGTTGGCCAGCAGGAAGCGCAGCGTGTTGCGGATGCGGCGGTAGGCATCGACGACCCGCGCCAGGATCTTGTCATCGCCGGCGATGTCGCCCGAGTAGTCGCTGGCGGCCACCCACAGGCGGATGATCTCGGCGCCCAGCTTCTTGTTGATCTCCTGCGGGTCGATGCCGTTGCCCAGCGACTTGCTCATCTTGCGGCCCTGGCTGTCCACGGTGAAGCCGTGGGTCAGCAGGCCGCGGTACGGCGCACGGCCTTCCAGCGCGGATGCCAGCAGCAGCGAGCTGTGGAACCAGCCGCGGTGCTGGTCGTGGCCTTCCAGGTACAGGTCGGCCTCGGGGCCTTGCGCGTGGCTGGCGCCGTTCGGGTAGGCCTTGGCGTGGCTGCCGCGCAGCACGTGCCAGAAGGTCGAGCCCGAGTCGAACCAGACTTCGAGGATGTCGGTGCTCTTGGTGTACTTGGCCGCGTCTTCGGCGCCCAGGATCTCTTCGGCCGTCACACGGCTCCAGGCCTCGATGCCGCCCTTCTCGACGATGTCGGCGGCCTGGTCGAGGATCTCCATCGTGCGCGGGTGCAGCTCGCCCGAATCCTTGTGCAGGAAGAAGGGCAGGGGCACGCCCCAGCTGCGCTGGCGCGAGATGCACCAGTCGGGCCGGTTGGCGATCATGTCGCGCAGGCGGGCCCGGCCGTTCTCGGGGAAGAAGCCGGTCTGGTCGATCGCGTCGAGCGCCATCTGGCGCAGGGTCTTGGGCGCCTTGTCCCGGGTGAACACGCCCACGCCTTCGTCCATGCGGATGAACCACTGCGCGGCGGCGCGATAGATCACCGGCGTCTTGTGGCGCCAGCAATGCGGGTAGCTGTGGGTGATGGTCTCGGTGGCCAGCAGGCGCCCTGCGGCCTTCAGCGTGTCGATGATGACCGGCGCCGCCTTCCAGATGTGCTGGCCGCCGAACAGCGGCAGGGCGGCGGCGTAGGTGCCGTTGCCCTGCACGGGGTTCAGGATGTCGTTGTAGTTCATCCCGTGCGCCATGCACGAGTTGAAGTCCTCCACGCCGTAGGCGGGCGAGGAGTGGACGATGCCGGTGCCGTCGTCGGCGGTGGCGTAGTCGGCCAGGTAGACCGGGCTCAGGCGGTCGTAACCCGGGTCGACGTGCGCCAGGGGGTGCTTGAAGTGGATGCCGCCGAGGTTCTCCCCGAGCGTCGTGGCGACGACCTTGCCCTCCATGCCGTAGCGCGCGAGGCACTTCTCGACCAGCACGGCGGCGAGCACGAGGAAGCCCTTGGGGGTCTCGACCAGCGCGTACTCGATCTTCGGGTTCAGGTTCAGCGCCTGGTTGGCGGGGATGGTCCAGGCGGTGGTGGTCCAGATCACCGCGAAGGCATCGCCGGCCAGCGCCGGCAGGCCGAAGGCGGCGGCGAGGCGGTCGTTCTCGGCGCACAGGAAAGCCACGTCCAGCGTCTGGCTCTTCTTGTCGGCGTACTCGATCTCGAACTCGGCCAGCGAGGAGCCGCAGTCGAAGCACCAGTAGACCGGCTTGAGGCCGCGGTAGACGAAGCCGCGCTCGATCACGCGCTTGAAGGCGCGGATCTCGCCCGCCTCGTTCGCGAAATCCATCGTGCGGTACGGGCGGTCCCATTCGCCCAGCACGCCCAGGCGCTTGAAATCGGCCATCTGCTGGGCGATCTGCTCGGTGGCGTAGGCGCGGCTCTTCGCCTGCATGTCGTCACGAGAGAGGTTTCTCCCGTGCTTCTTCTCGATCGCGTTCTCGATCGGCAGGCCGTGGCAGTCCCAGCCGGGCACGTACTGCGCGTCGAAGCCGGCCAGCTGGCGGGCCTTGACGATCATGTCCTTGAGGACCTTGTTGACGGCGTGGCCCATGTGGATCTGGCCGTTGGCGTACGGCGGGCCGTCGTGCAGGATGAACTTGGGCGCGCCGCAGCGGGCCTCGCGCAGGCGCTTGTAGGTGCCTTGTTCTTCCCACTGGCGGATCCAGCCGGGCTCGCGCTTGGCGAGGTCGCCGCGCATCGGGAAGGGCGTGTCCGGCAGGTTCAGCGTGCTGCGGTAGTCGGGGGTGGCTTCGGTCATGGCGGGGGCGCGCTCGTCGGCGGCGCTTGAGGGCAGTGCGGGCGGCGCGCGGCCTGCGCGCCGGGGCTCGGGCGACGCGTGCGGGTGCCGCGTCAGGCGAGGCGCTGAATTCGATCCCGCGTGGTCTGCCGGCGCGTGCAGGCGTGACCTTGCGCGAGGCGAAGGGTCTGCACGGGGTGGACGCGGGAGGAGGCCATGGGCCCGATTCTATGCGCGCACGGGGAACCGCCCCTCGCTGGGGCCGGTGGCGAGCGCTTACGGCTTGATCCAGCACTTGCAGCTCTTCCTGCAGTGTTTCAGGCCCGCCTCGGGAGAATCCGCGCCGGGAGGAGGCATCACACCCGAGGATGTCCCATTGAACCGCCAACTATCGATCTACCTCGACTTCGTTCGATTCATGACGGCGCTGACGGTCTTCGTCGTCCACGCCAACTACCAGCGCTTCACCGGTGGCCTGCCGGTGCTCGGGCACTTGAAGGACCTCGGCAACGACGCCGTGATGGTCTTCTTCGTGCTGTCGGGCTTCGTGATCGCGCACGTGGCGGCGAAGAAGGAGGCCACCTGGCAGGAGTACGCCGCGAGCCGGCTCGCCCGGCTGTACTCGGTCGTCGTGCCGGCGCTCATCCTCACGCTCACCTTGGACGCTGCCGGCTCGATGCTCGATCCCAGCCTCTACAGCGGCCGCTGGTACGAGTACGACCAGCCGCTGCAGCGGGTGCTCGCGGGGCTGACGTTCTCCAACGAGCTGTGGTTCTCGTACACCCGGCCGTTCTCCAACGGGCCCTTCTGGTCGCTCGGCTACGAGCCCTGGTACTACGTGCTGTTCGGCGTGGCGTACTTCCTGCGGGGCAACGCCCGGTACGTGGCGGTGACGGCCGTGTGCCTGCTCATCGGGCCCAAGATCCTGCTGCTGATGCCGGTCTGGCTGCTGGGCGTCTGGGCCTACCGCGAGGTGGCGGCGGCCCGCGTCGGCCTCGCGCGGGGGCTGGCGCTGTTCTTCGGGTCGATGGCGATGTACCTGTTCTTCCGGCTCAACGACGGGCCGGACCACCTGCTGGACCTGAGCCGCGAGTGGTTCGGCGCCGACTTTCTCCACGACAAGCTTTCGTGGTCGCGCAAGTTTCTTTCGAGCTACCTGATCGGCATCTGCGTGGCCCTGCATTTCATCGGCGCTGCCGCCATCGCCCCGCACCTGAAGCGGCTGCCCGCGCGGCTGGAGAGTCCGATCCGCTTCGCCGCCGGGCTCACCTTCTCGCTGTACCTGCTGCACTACCCGCTGCTGCAGTTCTTCGCCGCGCTGGTGCCTTCGGCAGGCATGCAGGAGCACCGGGCCGCTTTCGTCTCCTGCGGCGTGCTGGCCGTGGTGGCACTGCTGGGCCCGGCCATCGAGCGGCAGAAGGCGCCGCTGCGCGAGCTGCTGCTGACCTGGTTCGAGAGGCGGTGGCAGCCGGTGCTCAGGCCGCGCTAGCGAACCAGGCCCGGGCGTCCGCCTCGTCCTGCGCGATGCCGGCGCGCAGGGCTTCGAGCGACTCGTAACGCCGCTCGTCGTGGAGCTTGTGCAGAAGTTCCACCGAGACGAGCTCGCCGTAGCCGGATTCCGGGCCGAGCCGGGTCGGCCACTCCAGGCAGTGCGTTTCCAGCAGCACGCGCCCCGCATCCTCGACCGTCGGGCGGACGCCCAGGCTGGCGACGCCGGGCAGAGGCCGGTCGCCCAGGCCATGCACGCGGACGACGAAGATGCCCTGGGCGGCGGGCCGCTGGAACGGGAAGCGCAGGTTCAGCGTGCGGAAGCCCAGGTCCCGGCCGAGCTTGCGGCCGTGCACGACGTGGCCGCTGATGGCGTAGGGCCGGCCGAGCAGCGTGGCCGCCCGCTCCATGTCGCCCGCGGCGAGCGCCTCGCGCACCGCAGAGCTCGACACCCGGATGCCGTGCACCTCGTAGCTCATCATTCGCGCGACGTCGAAGCCGAGGCGGGCGCCGGCAGCGTCGAGCATCTCGTAGTCGCCGGCACGACGGGCGCCGAAGCGGAAGTCGTCGCCGACCAGCACGTAGCGTGCATGCAGCCGCTCGACGAGCATCTGCCCGATGAAGGCTTCGGCGGGCAGCGATGCGAGCGACTCGTCGAAGCGCAGGACGACGACATCGTCGACGCCGCAGCGCGCGAGTTCGCCCAGCTTGTCCCGCAGCGTGGCGATCCGGGGCGGCGCCTTGTCCGGTGCCCCGGCCCGGGCGGCAAAGAAGTCGCGCGGATGCGGCTCGAAGGTCATCACGCAGCTGCGCACGCCGCGGTGCTTCGCCTCGCTGATCAGCAGGGCCAGCATGGCCTGGTGGCCGCGATGGACGCCGTCGAAGTTGCCGATGGTCAGGGCGCAGCCGGGCCCGGGCAGGGCGCGTGGGTGGTGCAGGCCGCGGAGGATTCGCATGGGTCGGGATGATAGGTCGGGCGCACCGCCGGGGCGCGGGCGGCGGCCCGTCACGCGAAAGCCAGTGGATCGACCCAGCACCATTGGCCGGGCGCCAGCCCGGCCGGCAGCGCCAGCGGGCCGAAGCTGCTGCGATGCAGCGTCTCGACGCGGTTGCCCGCAGCCGCCACCATCCGCTTGACCTGGTGGTACTTGCCCTCGGTCAGCGTGAGCCTGAGGCCGCGCTCGCCGACCGCCTCGCAAGCCGCGGCGCGCACCGGCGCCGGGTCGTCGTCGAGCACCACGCCGGCCAGCAGCCGGGCGACCTGGTCCGCCGAGACGGGATGCTTGCAGCCGACCTCGTAGACCTTGGGCACGTGCTTCCTGGGCGAGGTCAGGCGGTGGATGAGGGCGCCGTCGTCGGTCAGCAGCAGGACGCCGGTGGTGTCCTCGTCCAGCCGGCCTATGGGCTGGACGCCGCGCTCGCGCAGCGGCGCCGGCAGCAGCGTCATCACGCCGGGATGGTGGCGAGGCTTGCGCGAGCACTCGTAGCCGGCGGGCTTGTTCAGCAGCACCAGCGCCTTGGCGTGGTAGGGCCAGGCGCGACCCTCGACCTCGAGCACGAGGCCCTCGGTATCGAGCTCGGCGTCCGGGTCTTCGAGCACCTGGCCGTCGAGTCGGACCAGCCCCGCATCGACGAGGCCCGCGCAGGCCCGGCGGGTGCCGAAGCCCTGGCTGAAGAGGATCTGCGACAGCCTCATGCGGCCGCGCCCAGCTCGCGGGCCGCCGGCAGCCCGGGCAGGCCGGTGGCCGCCCGGACGGCGCGCAGCACCGCCTGCACGACCGCCTCGGCCGCGAGCGCCCCCAGCACGGTCAGGCCCATCGGGTCCACCCGGCCGGGCACGGCGCCCGTCGCGAGGCCGAAGAGCAGGTCGCCGTCGAGTTGCGTGTGGACGGGCGCGATGCAGCGGGCGAGTCCCGCCTGGGCCATGGCGGCGAGCCGTTGCACCTCGGCCTTGTCGAGCGCGGCATCGGTGGCGACCACTCCGATGGTGGTGGCGCTGCCGGACGACACCGCCGCCGGCCCTTCGCCTCGGGCGAGCGCCGCGACGCTGTCGTGCAGGCCCGAGCCGCGGGCGTCGCGTGCCCCGGCCACGAGGCGGCCGTCGGCCGGGTCCAGGACGTCGCCGAGGGCGTTCACCGCGACCAGCGCGCCGACCGTGTGCCGCCCGGCGCGGATCGACGCCGTGCCGATGCCGCTCTTCATCGCGTGGGCGATGCCGAACAGCTTGCCCACGGTCGCGCCCGCACCGGCCCCGACGCAGCCCTCGGCTGGCGGCCCGGCCTGCGCGACCTCGCAGGCCGCGTAGCCCGCCGCGGCATCGGGCCGGACGGATGCGTCACCGATCCACAGGTCGAACAGCACGGCCGCCGGCACGATCGGCACCTGGGTGGGGCCGACCGGCAGGCCATGGCCCCGCTCCTCCAGCCAGCGCATCACGCCGCCGGCGGCATCGAGGCCGAAGGCGCTGCCGCCCGTCAGCAGCAGGGCGTGGACGTGCTGCACCAGGGTGCCCGGAGCGAGCAAGGCCGTCTCGCGAGTGCCCGTTGCGCCGCCGCGCACGTCGACCGAGGCCACCGCGCCTGCCTCGCACAGCACCACGGTGCAGCCGGTGGGCCTGCGCGGGTCGGTGAAGTGGCCGACCTTCAGGCCGGCGACGTCGCAGATCGAGCCGGGACCCGCGGCTGTTGTTCCTGGGATGGTCATCCCGGCATGGTAGCCAGCTAACATCGCCCGCTTTGCGGGAGCGGGGCTCGATGAACTGGCGTTTCGGTCTCTTGATGCTGGCCCTCGCGGGGACGCTGCTGGGCCCGGCCCGGGCGGCCGAAGGCCGAGGCCACTCCGCCGCGCGCACGCTGCACGCGCTTTTCGATGCCGAGTGGGAGCGCAGCCTGCGCGAGACGCCCGAGGCCGCGACCTACCAGGGCGACACCCGCTACGACGACCGCTGGAGCGACCTGAGCCTGCCCGCCATCGCCGCGGGCGAGAAGGCCGAGCGCGAGGCCCTGGCCAGGCTGCAACGCATAGACCGGCGTGCCCTGTCGGCGGACGACCAGCTCAACTACGACACCTTCGCCTGGCAGCTGCAGCGGCGGGTGGAAGGCCAGCGCTTTCGCGAGTACCTCGCTCCCGTCAGCCAGCGCACCGGGGTCCAGCTGATCGCCGACATCGCGGAGATCATGCCGTTCGAGAAGGCGGCCGACTACCGGCGCTACCTGAAGCGGCTCGCGGCGCTGCCCGTCCTGGTCGACCAGAACATCGCGCTGATGAGAGAGGGCATGCGAACCGGCCTGGTGACGCCCAGGGTGCTGATGGAGCGGGTCCCGGCCCAGATCGGCGCGCAGATCGTCGAGGACCCTTCGGCCAGCCCCTTCTACCGGCCGTTCAAGCGCTTCCCCGAGCGCATCCCGGCGGCCGAGCGCGAGGCGCTGGCGGCCGAGGCGGCGCGCCACATCCGCGAAGGTGTCGTGCCGGCCTACCGCAAGCTGCTGGCCTTCGTCCGGGACGAGTACCTGCCGCGTGCGGGCACCTCGATCGCCGCCATCGACCGGCCCGACGGCGCGGCCTGGTATGCGTGGCGTGCGCGCCTGAACACGACCACCGATCTCGGCATCGACCAGATCCACGAGATCGGCCTCAAGGAGGTGGCGCGCCTGCGCGCCGCGATGGACAAGCTGCAGGCCGAGATCGGCTTCACCGGCAGCCGGCAGGAGTTCTTCCGGTACCTGCGCACGGACCCGAAGTTCTTCGATCCGACGCCCGAGGCCGTGCTGCAGGACTACCGCGCGGTGGCCAAGCGCATCGACCCCGAGCTGGCGCGCATCCTCCACGTCGTGCCGCGCATGCCCTACGGGGTGCGCCCGGTGCCGCCGGAGGCGGCGCCCGCGGCGACCGCCGGCTACTACACCGGTGGCGCCTACGACGGCAGCCGGCCCGCCTGGTTCTACGCCAACACCTACCAGCCCGAATCGCGCCCGCGCTGGGAGATGCTGGCGCTGACCCTGCACGAGGCGGTGCCCGGCCACCACACCCAGTTCGCCCGCGCGCTGGAGCTCGACGGGCTGCCCCTGTTCCGCAAGACCGCCTACTTCGTCGCGTACGGCGAAGGCTGGGCCCTCTACGCCGAGCTGCTGGGCTACGACATGGGCCTGTACGACGATCCCTACGAGCGCTTCGGCCAGCTGGCGTACGAGATGTGGCGGGCCGTCCGGCTGGTGGTGGACACGGGCATGCACGCCAAGGGCTGGAGCCGCCAGCAGGCGATCGACTACTTCAAGGACCACTCCCCCAAGGCCGAGCTGGACATCGTCAACGAGATCGACCGCTACATCGGCGACCCGGGCCAGGCCCTGGCC
>CAMLGG010000014.1 GCA_946479475.1 uncultured Ideonella sp.
CTCGGTGGTGTCGTTCTGCAGCTGCGCGCCGAAGGCGTAGTCGGCGGTCAGGAAGAACCAGGTCTTGCCGCCTGCCTTCACCACCGCGTTGCCGGTGCCCTTGGCCAGCGCGACGGTGTCGTAGGCCCAGTGGATGGTGTAGGGGTTGCACTGGTCGTTGGTCAGCGCCGAGGTGGCGGCGCCGACCGAGATGAAGGGCTTCTTCTTCTCGGCCGCGACCTTCGCCATCGCCAGGCTGGTGCCCGAGTTGGTGCCGCCGATCAGCATGTCCAGGCCCTGGGTGTCGAACCACTCGCGCGCCTTCGTGGCGGCGACGTCGGGCTTGTTCTGGTGGTCGGCGTAGACCACCTCGATCTTCTTGCCGCCGACGGCGCCGCCCATGTCGGCCACGGCCATGCGGATGGCCTCGACGCCCGCCGGGCCGTCGATGTCCGAGTACAGGCCCCCCATGTCGGTGATGATGCCGATCTTGATCACGTCGCCGGAATACTGGGCCTGCGCGGTGGAGGCGCCCAGCGCGGCCAGAGCGACAGTGCAGGCGGCGGCGATCTTCGTCAGTTTCATGCGGTTCTCCTTCAGGGACTGCGGGGATTCAGACACCGAGGTATTCATGCAGCCGCTCGATGCGCGACGGCAGCTCGGCCTGGGTGAATTGCTGGATGACCTGGCCGTGCTCCATCACCAGGAAGCGGTCGGCCAGCGGGGCGGCGAAGCGGAAGTTCTGCTCCACCATCACGATCGTGTAGCCCTGCTCGCGCAGCGCGACCACCATCTCGGCCAGCTTCTGCACGATGACCGGCGCGAGGCCTTCCGAGATCTCGTCGAGCAGCAGCAGCCGGGCGCCGGTGCGCAGGATGCGGGCCACGGCCAGCATCTGCTGCTCGCCGCCCGAAAGCCGCGTGCCCTGGCTGGAGGCGCGCTCCTTCAGGTTGGGGAACATGGCGTAGATCTGCTCGACGGGCATGCCCCCCTTGGCGAGGACGGGTGGAAGCAGCAGGTTCTCCTCGGCCGAGAGGCTGGAGAAGATGCCCCGCTCCTCCGGGCAGTAGCCGATGCCCAGGCGTGCGACGCGGTGGGTGGGCAGGCCGATGGTCTCGGTGCCGAGGACCTTGACCGAACCCTTGCGGGTCGGCGTCAGCCCCATGATCGCCCGCAGCGTGGTGGTCCGCCCGGCGCCGTTGCGGCCGAGGAGGGTGACCACCTCGCCCTCGTCGACGTGGAAGTCCACCCCATGCAGGATGTGCGATTCGCCGTACCAGGCGTGCAGGCCCTTGACCTCGAGGAAGCGCGAACTCATGTTTGCCCCCCGAGGCGCTGCTCGCCGTTCCCCCCGAGGGGGAGCGAGATCCTGGGGAGCGGCCCGGCGGCGCTCATGTGTACCCCCTGAGGCGCTGCGCGCCGGTCCCCCCGAGGGGGAGCGAGCGCCTGGGGAGCGGCCCGGCGGCGCTCATGTGTACCCCCTGAGGCGCTGCGCGCCGGTCCCCCCGAGGGGGAGCGAGCGCCTGGGGAGCGGCCCGGCGGCGCTCATCAGTGCGCGCCCTTCAACTCGACGCTGGCCGAGCCCATGTAGGCCTCGATCACCGCGGGGTTCCTCGACACCTGCTCGTACGGCCCCTCGGCCAGCGTGGCGCCGCGTTGCAGCACGGTGATGGTGTCGGCGATGCTCGCGACCACGCTCATGTTGTGCTCGACCATCAGGATGGTGCGGTCCGCCGAGACCTTCTTGATGAGCTGGCGGATGCGGTCGACGTCCTCCAGGCCCATGCCCTGCGTCGGCTCGTCCAGCAGCATGAGCTTGGGCTCCATCGCGAGGGTGGTGGCGATCTCCAGTGCACGCTTGCGCCCGTAGGGCAGTTCCACCGCGGGCGTGGCGGCGTAGGAGGTGAGGTCCACCGCGGCGAGCAGCTCCATCGCGCGGCCGTTGAGCCCTTCGAGCGTCCGCTCGCTGCGCCAGAAGTCGAACGAGTGGCCGCGCTGGCGCTGCAGCGCGACCCGCACGTTCTCCAGCACCGTCAGGTGCGGGAAGACGGCAGAGATCTGGAAGGAGCGGATCACGCCCCGGCGGGCGATGTGCGCCGGGCTCTCGTCAGTGATGTCGTGCCCGTCGAAGACGATGCGGCCCGCGCTCGGCGTGAGGAACTTGGTGAGCAGGTTGAAGCAGGTCGTCTTGCCCGCGCCGTTGGGGCCTATCAGCGCGTGGATGTGGCCGCGGCGCACGCGCAGGTTGACCTTGCTGACCGCGACGAAGCCCTTGAACTCCTTCGTCAGGTCCTCGGTCTCCAGGATGAAATCCGCGCTGGCCGTCATGCCGCTCTCGCCCCCAGGCGCTGCGAAAGCGTGCTCGCGGCCTTCAGCACGACCTGGCGCTGGCGCTCCAGCTGCTCTTCGTTCAGCACCGCCTTGTTCAGGCAGACGCCGAGGCCGGCGACGGGCTGGCCCGAGGCGTCGAAGATCGGCGCGGCCAGGGCGACCACGCCCTCGCGTATGCCCTCGTCGTCGATGCTGTAGCCGCGCTCGCGGACTTCCGCCAGCTCCTTCATCACGGCCTGTGGCGTTGCCGGCCCGTGGCCGGTGAGCAGCGGCAATCGGCCGCTGGCGGGCAGCAGGGCTCGCACCTTGGCGGGCGGCAGATAGGCCAGCATCGCCTTGCCGGTGGCGGCGAGGTGGGCGGGCAGGCGCATGCCGACCGTGAAGGCCAGGCCCAGCGGCCGCGAGCCGTTGCGCACGGCCACGTAGACGACTTCGGCGCCATTGAGCACCGACAGGATCAGCGTCTCTTCCGGCGCCGGGGCGCCGCGCCAGAGGGCGTCGAACTCGCCCGCCACGCTGGTGCTCGCGACGAAGGCCTCGGCCAGGCTCATCACGCCGGGCCCTATCTGCAGCGCGCCGTTGCCGGACCGGCGCAGGTAGCCGAACGTGAGCAGCGTGTTGCACAGGCCGTGCACGCTGCTCTTGGGTAGCTCCAGCGCGGCAGCCACGTGGGCCATGCTGACGGGCTGGCGTTCCCGCGCTATCAGGTCCATCACCGCCACGGCGCGCGCCACCGCCGGCACCAGCGCGGGAACGCGGGGTACGACGTGCGTGCCGGCGTGGGTCACGGGCGGGCCTTTCGGTTCATCGGGCTGAACGCGGTTCAATGCTTCGAACGGCAGTCTTGGGGCAGCGTCCCGGGCCGTCAACCGGGTCAGCGCGTACTCGCGGGAAAACACCGATCGAACGATCAGTGCCGGAAACCGGAGCCTTCTCCGGGCATCCGGCCGGCGGGCCGTTCCTAGCATGGGCTTCCATGCAGCGCGTGGCAGGCCCTCGTCCCGTCGCCCTGGCGGCGTCGGCCGGCCGGGTTGCGATCCCGACCGCGATCGCCTGGGTCGCGGCGGCCCTGGGCCTGGCCGTCGCCTCCGCACTGACCGAGCTCGGGACCCGTTCGGCCGAAAGCCTGGCGAGCTCGGCCGCCTGGCAGCTTGCCGGGATGGTGCTGATGATGGCCGCCCTCGGCTGCGGCCAGTGGGGCGCCTGGCGCGCCATCGGACGCTGGGAAAGCCTGCAACGCCCGTCCGGCCGTAGCCGCCTCGCCAAGGGGCTGGTGCTTTCCCTGGCCCTGGTGGCCGCCGGCGCGACGATGCTGCGGCACCGGCCCGAGCAGGCCCTGGAGATGGCCCGCATCGCCGTGGGCCGGGATCCGCTGCCCGCGGTGCAGCTGCGCCTGGAAGGCGAGGGCCGGGTGCTCCGGCTCGTCGGCCCGCTCGGCGCGGGATCGGCCGAGCGCGTGGAGGCGGCCCTGCGCGCCTCGCCCGCCGTCCGGTTGGTCCAGCTGGATTCGCCCGGCGGCCGCGTCTTCGAGGCCCAGGCCATCGCGGCCGGGATTCGCCGGCGCGGCCTGGACACCTATGCCGAGGGCCTGTGCGCCAGCGCCTGCACCATGCTGCTGCTGGCCGGCCACGACCGGGGCGCCGCCCCACAGGCGCGCATAGGCTTCCACCGGCCCCAGTTCGCGGGCCTGGACGACGAGCAGGTGACCGACAGCCACGCGCTGCTGGCCGCCTACCGCGAGGCCGGCCTGGGCGCCGCCTTCGTCGCCCGCGTGCGTGCGACCCGCAGCGATGCCATGTGGTACCCCAGCCGCGGCGAGCTGCAGCGCTGGCAAGTGCTGACGCGCTGAAGAATCACTGCCGCCACGCCGCCTTCGTCGCCGGGCCCACAAGGGGAAAGGTCGCCCCGGGGGCGGCCCGTCGGCGACCAGCCGTTATGCTCGCCGGCCTGGCGCCAGGCAAGGCGCTGCCATTCGAAGGGGCTTCACATGACGAGCAACTCGGCGGCCATCCGTGTCGGCATCGGCGGCTGGAATTTCGAACCCTGGCGCGAGACCTTCTATCCCCAAGGCCTGCCGGCCAGCCGCGAGCTGGAGTACGCCAGCCGCAAGCTCTCGGCGATCGAGGTCAACGGCACCTACTACAGCAGCCAGAAGCCGGCCACCTTCGCCAAGTGGCGCAGCGAGACGCCCGAGGGCTTCGTGTTCTCGCTCAAGGCCTCGCGCTTCGCCACCAACCGCCGGGTGCTGGCCGAGGCGGGCGAATCCATCCAGCGTTTCGTCGGCAGCGGCATCGCCGAGCTGGGCGAGAAGCTCGGCCCCATCGTCTGGCAGTTCGCCCCGACCAAGCGCTTCGACCCGGTCGACTTCGAGGCCTTCCTGCAGCAGCTGCCGGCCGAGGTGCAGGGCCTGCCGCTGCGCCACGTGATGGACGTGCGCCACGAGAGCTTCAAGGTGCCGGAGTACCTGGCGCTGGCCCGCCGCTACCGCGCGGCGACCGTGTTCACGGATTCCGACGACTACCCCTCGTTCGCCGACCTCACCGCCGACTTCGTCTACACCCGGATGATGCGAACCGACTCCAGCCTGCCGCTGGGCGTGACAACCGAGGCGCTGGACCAGCTCGCCGCCTGCGGCCAGGCCTGGCGCGACGGCGGCGAGCCGGCGCAAGTACCGCGCGTCGAGCCGCCGGCCGGCCCCACCGCGCCGCGCGACGTCTTCATGTTCTTCATCAGCGGCGCGAAGGAGAAGGCGCCCTTGGCGGCGATGGCGCTGCGCGAACGAATCGACGGAAATGCCGGGTGATCCGGCCCAGGTGCATCAGGATGTAGTGCCGCGGCGGCGATCGGGCTCCGTCTGTGACATGCGTACACAGGGGGGTATGTGCCGACCCCTATCGTGCGAGCCCTTGTCGACTCAACCGGCCGTGGCCACGATGACCCGTCAATCCACCTCCCGTCCTGCCCCCGTTTCGCGCTGGGCCTTGTCCCTGTTCGCCCTCGCGGCCACCGCTTCCTGGGCGGCCGGCAATCCCAACGGGCATTGCACTGTGCCGACCGAGGCACGGGCAGACAGCATCGCGAACCCGACCCACGTGATCGGGAACGGCACGCCCGCCAGCTGCACCTCTGCGGCCTTCGTCGCCGCGGTCGCACAAGGCGGAGTGATCACGTTCAACTGCGGCCCGGACCCGCTCACCATCGTGCTGAAGCAGACGGCGAAGCTCTTCAACGACCGGCCCAACGTCGTGATCGACGGCGGCAACAAGATCACGCTGAGCGGCAATGGCGCGCGGCGCATCCTCTACATGAACACCTGCGACGAGGCGCAGCACTGGACCAGCGAGCATTGCGACACGCAGGACTATCCGAAGCTCACGGTGCAGAACATCAGCCTGATGCGGGGCAACTCCACGGGCCAGGACTACGGGCTGTCCGAGGTCTATGGCGGCGGCGCGATCTTCGTCCGAGGAGGCCGGCTCAAGGTCTACAACGCGCGATTCGTCAAGAACACGTGCGAGTCGACCGGTCCCGACCTCGGTGGTGGCGCCATCCGCGCCTTCGGCGGCGCTCCGGGCGCCTCGGTCTACATCACCAGGAGCAGCTTCGGTGGTGGAGCCGGCTACGGCAACAGTTGCTCCAACGGCGGCGCCGTGAGCGGCCTGGCCACGAACTTCGCGGTCTACAACAGCCTGTTCCGCAACAACACGGCCGTCGGCTGGGGCGCCAACCCGGCGCGCGCCGGCACCCCCGGCGGCGGCAGCGGTGGCGCCATCTACCAGGACGGCAACACCATCTCGCTGAAATCCTGCGGCAACCAGGTCGACACCAACCACGCCAACGAGGGCGGCGGCGCCTTCTTCTTCGTCAGCAACAACCTGACCGGCACCATGTCCATCACCGACTCGGTGCTGCGAGGCAATCCGAACGACCGCTTCGAGACCAACGGCCTGCCGGGCATCTTCATCCTGGCCAAGGCCGGGCAGCCGGTGATCACCAACTCGATCATCGAGCGGTGACCTGACGGGGCCGAGGCCCCAGGCGAAGCCCGCGCGGCCGCAACGCCTGCGCGGGCTTTTTCGTTCCCGGGCCTCAACTGCCGCCTGGACCGGCCGATAACGCTCACACAACACCAACCGCCGAGGGAGTCACGAGCGGGCGCAACGACGCGCCACGCTTCACAACCTGGGACGAGTGGTGAACACATTGAAGATCTCGACGCGGCTGGCTCTTCTGATCGGGCTGTTCGCCCTCCTCCTCGCTGCATCGGGCAGCCTGGGTCTCTATGCGGCAAGCCGCGCCAACGACTCCCTGCAGACGGTCTACGATGACCGCACGGTCTGCCTCGCCCAGCTCGCCGATGTCGAGCGGCGCATGCTGTCCAACCAGGTCGCGCTCCATGACGCCGCCGCGCCGGGCGCCAGCGCCGAGGCGACGGCGGCGAACATCGCCGCCGTCGAGGACAACATCGCGGCCATCAGCAAGGTCTGGACCGAGTACACCGCCACCTACCTGACGCCTCGCGAGGCCGAGCTGGCGAAGACCTTTGCGGACGAACGCGGCGCCTTCGCGCAGAAGGGCCTGCAGCCCGCGCTGCAGGCACTCAAGGCCGGCAAGCGTGACGAAGCGCAACGCCTGATCGCCGAGAAGGTCGGGCCGCTGTTCACGGCGCCGTCGCGGACCCTGCATCAGCTCGTGCAGCTGCAGATCGACGTGGCGAAGCAGGAGAACGATCTAGCCGTGGCCCGGTACGCGACGATGCGCGCCATCGCCATCGGGGCGATCGTCCTCGGCGTGCTGACCGGCTCGCTCCTCGGCGCGGCCATGGCACGCAGCATCGTTCGCCAGCTGGGCGGCGAGCCGCACGAGGTGCTCGCCATCACCCGGGCGATCGCCGCGGGCGACCTCGGCACCGAGATCCGCGTGCCCTCCAACGCCCCGGCCAGCGTCGTCGCCGGCATGGCCGAGATGCAGAAGTCGCTGCAGGAGATCGTCCGCACCGTGCGGGCCAGCAGCGAATCCATCGCCACCGGCTCCTCGCAGATCGCCACCGGCAATGCCGACCTGAGCCAAAGGACGGAAGAGCAGGCCTCGAACCTTCAGCAGACCGCGGCCTCGATGGAGCAGCTCAGCGCGACCGTGAAGCACAACGCCGAGACGGCGCAGGAGGCCTCCCGGATGGCATCGTCAGCCAGCAGCGTCGCCAACCGGGGCCGGGACGTGGTCGGCCAGGTCGTCCGGACCATGGACGAGATCTCCCAGGGCTCGCACCGCATCGCGGACATCATCGGCGTGATCGACGGCATCGCCTTCCAGACCAACATCCTCGCGCTCAACGCCGCCGTCGAGGCCGCGCGCGCCGGGGAGCAAGGGCGCGGCTTCGCCGTCGTCGCGGGCGAGGTGCGATCGCTGGCGCAGCGCTCGGCCCAGTCGGCCCGGGAGATCAAGCAGCTCATCGAGACGAGCGTCGACCGGGTCGCCACCGGTGCCAGCCTGGTGGACGACGCGGGCCGCACGATGGAAGAAGTGGTGGGCCAGGTGCAGCGCGTCACCCAGCTGATCTCCGACATCAGTGCTGCCGGCAGCGAGCAGACGAAGGGCATCGGGCAGGTGAGCGACGCGGTGATGCAGCTCGACCAGGTCACGCAACAGAATGCGGCGTTGGTCGAAGAGAGCGCCGCGGCTTCGGAGAGCCTGAATCAGCAGGCGCGCAAGCTGGTGGAGGCGGTGGCGGTGTTCAGGCTGGCTCGGGCTTGAGCGTGCTGCCCGGCCGCCGGGTGGCGGAAGCGGTGAGATTCGAACTCACGGAGGGGGTAAGCCCTCGCCGGTTTTCAAGACCGGTGCCTTAAACCGCTCGGCCACGCTTCCTTGGATTGGCGGTGATCGTACCGCCGGTTTTGCCTGTGCTCACATCGCTGCGCGATATGAGCACAGTCGCAATGCCCGCCAGCGGGCATTGTCAAGACCGGTGCCTTAAACCGCTCGGCCACGCTTCCAGGGGGAAGGGCGCTACTGTAGCGCAGTGCCTTGTCCTCCCCCTGCTGCAGTCTTTGCCCTACAGCTTGACCTTGACCTCCAGCTGGATCCGCCGCGGGTCGGTCAGGCCGGCGTAGTAGGGCGAGCCGACGACCGACGAGAGGTTGCTCAGGAACCTCACGTACTGCTTGTCGAACAGGTTGTTGACGATCAGGCCGACGCCCCATTGCTTCGACGGGGCCTCCCAGCCGAGGCGGGTGTCGACGCGGGTCTGGGCCTCGCCGACTTCCCAGCCCGGGGCCTTGAGGCAGCTACCCTGGGCCGGCGAATCGTCGTTGCAGCGGGTGCGACCCAGGTACGAGCCTTGCAGGGTCCAGCTGGCCTTGCCCTCCGCGAGGCGCCATTGCACGTCGCTGCCCAGGGTGAGCGTGTTGATCAGCGGCGTGCCGTAGGGCTGGCCGGTGAGGTCGGGCTGGTCGCCGGCCCGGTTCTTCTGGCGCTTGTAGGTCTGGTCGATGTACTCCATCGAGCCGAAGAGACGCCAGTCGCGCGAGACTTGCCATTGCGCTTCGAGGTCCAGGCCGGTGGCTTGTACGTCGGTGCTCGTGACCACGTAGGCCGGGATGGCCAGGCTGTGGTCGAGGACTATGCTTTGCAGGTCCTTGAAGACGTAGTGGAAGAGCGAGGCGCCGTAGCTCAGGCCGCTGTCCCCGAGCCGACCCTTGACCCCGAGCTCGTAGCTGGTGATGTTCTCAGGCGCGAAGCTGCCGCCGTTGATCGCGCTGCTGACCGCATTGAAGCCGCCGGCCTGGTAGCCGCGAGTCACTGACGCGAACAGCATGGTGTCCTTGTCGAGATGGTGGTCCAGCACCAGGCGGGGGCTGACGTTGTTCCAGCGCTTGCTCGCGGAAACGGGGGCGGCGCGCCAGTCGGGGTTGTCGAACTCGACGTTGTGGTTGCGCAGGTAGTCGGCGAAGAAGGCCAGCTGGGCGGCGGTGGCCGGATCCAGCGCGCCGGCGGCGACCAGCGCGTCGAAGAACTCGGGCGAGAAAACGCCGAGTTGCGGGTCCAGCCCCGGCGCCGAGCGCAGCGGGCTGTACCAGCTGAACTTCTTCTCGTCCCGGGTGAAGCGCACGCCGGTGGTCAGGTTGGTGTCCGCGCCCAGGTGCCAGATGAGGTCGCCGAAGACGGCATAGGCCTTCGCGTCGAGCGTGTTGTTCATGTTCTCCTGCCAGGTCTGGCCGAGCAGGTCGATCTGGGGCAGGCCGGCGGCCAGCGCCAACTGGTCGAAGGTGAGGAAGGGCGCGAAGCCGACGTCCGGGTTGTGCGAGAACAGCGTGTCCAGCGAGTCGCTGCTGGTGTTGATCTGGCTCGTCTGCGCCGCCTTCTCGCGCGAAAGGCTCAGGCCCGCCAGCCAGTCCACCGTGGCGTTGTTGCCGGCCAGGCGGAACTCCTGCTGCCAGGCGGTGTTTCTCTCGAAGTTGCTGGTGTTCAGCTGCGAGGCGATGTTGTCGGTGCCGTCGTTGTCCTGCACGTTGACGCTGTTGAAGTGGCGCCAGCCGGTGAGGCTCGAGAAGGTGCCGAAGCCGAGGTCGTGCTCCACGCGCAGCGTGAGGCTGTCGAGCTTGCGCTCCTCGCGGCCACCGGCCGGGTCGTTGCGCAGCGGCTGCTTGCGAGGGTCGACGAAGCTCGAGGTATCCGTGGGGAACACCGGCGTCGTCGTGGTCACCGCCCACACCGGGCGCGGGCGCTGGTCGAGGTCTTCGTGCTCCCACGAGACCACGGCGTTGGTGGCGCCAGCCGGGTTCCAGCCCAGCGACAGGCGTGAGCCCCAGGCGTTGTCCTGCGGGGCGCGCTCGCCGGTGGTCACGTTGGTCGTCCAGCCTTCGCGGCGCTGGGTGACGGCCGAGAAGCGCAGGGCCAGCTCGTCCGTCAACGGCTGGTTGACCATCGCCTCGGTGTGCAGCGTGGCCTGGTTGCCCAGACGCACCAGGCCGCTCGCCGCGAACTCGCCCACCGGGTCGTTGGTGACGATGGAGATGGCGCCCGCCGCCGAGTTGCGGCCGAACAGCGTGCCCTGCGGGCCCTTCAGCACCTCGATGCGCTTGATGTCGTTGAAGTTGACGAGCGCGCCGCCCGTCTTGCCGGCGTAGATGCCGTTCACGTAGACGCCCACCGGCGAATCGGTGCCGATGCCGAAGTCCGCGGTGCCGAGGCCGCGGATGGAGAAGTTGGGTTGCGTCGGCTCGGTGGCGTCGATCTGCACGCCCGGCGTGAAGCTGGAGATCTCGGCGATGTTGACCGCGCCGACCTTGGCGATCTGCTCCGGGCCGATGAGCTGGATGGCGATGGGGACCTGCAGCACTTCCTGCTTGCGGCCTTGTGCGGTCACCTCGATGACCTGCACGTCGTTGGCCGCGGGCTTGCCATCGCCGGTGGCCGGCTGCGCCTGCCCCCAGGCCGAGGGGCCGAATCCGGCGATGGCGCACAGGGCCGCCGTGGCGAGTGCACTGCGGCGCGGGTGGGCATGTCGGGCCATGGAACTCTCCTGTCGGTACTGATCGGGATCAGGGGGACGTGCAGCGGCCCGGCAGCGAGGCGATCCACTGCCGCACCAGCTTCAGGCCATCCTCGTGCACGGTGTTGCGGCCCAGCTCGGGCATCATCACGCCGCCCTCGCTGCTGGCCATGCGGAAGGCCATGATCGAGGCATCCGGCTGGCCCGGCACGATGCCGAAGAGCCGGTCGCCGGTGCCCTTGCCGGCGGCCACCGGCGGCTTGCACAGGCCCATGTGCCAGTCGACCGGCGCGAAGGCATCGAGCCGCAGCGCGGTGTTGCTCGCGGTCGCGTTGGCCTGGTGGCAGTGGGCGCAGTTGATGTCGAGGTAGGCGCGGGCGCGCTCGGCCAGCGGCGCGGGCTCGTCGCGCCAGTCCGCCGCACGCGGTAGCTCCCGCCAGTCGGCGTGGGCCGGCACGCCGGTGAGGAAGCCGGCCTTCACCCAGCGCGCGAGCTGGTTCTCGCTGCCTTCGGCGTAGCGCAGCTCGCGGTTGAGGTGGCGCGCCTTCGGGCCGATCGGCGTGAAGACCTTGTCCTTCAGGTTCACCACGTGGCAGGACGCGCACTGGTTCTCGTTCGGCACGACGTAGGTGAAGCGCTGGTGCCGGCCGGCCTCGTCGACCAGCTCCAGCGCCTTCTGGTCGCCCGTGCGCTCCAGCGTCGCTTCGGTCTGCGCCTCGTTCCACACGTAGGGCATGGCCTCCCAGCCGCCCTCGCGGCGCACCAGCAGGCGCGTCTCGATGAGCCGCACCTTGGCCAGGTCCAGGCCTTCGACGGGCGAGGGCGCGACGCTCGCGAGCGTCTGCCTGAGCAGGCCCGAGCCGGCGGCCGCGCCTTCGGCCTTCGGGTAGTAGAAGGTCTTGCTGAGGATGGTGCCGACCGGGAAGTCGAAGGCCTGCTCGGCTTCGTAGCGCGCCGCCTTGCCGGCCGGCATCCACACCGTGCGCAGCTTGTGCGCGTGGTCGCTGAACAGCGGCGTGTTCAGGTCGTAGGGCAGCACGCCGGTGTTGAGCTTCAGCCGCTGGCCATCGCTCTCGACGACGCGCCAGTCCGACAGCTTGTCCGGCTTGCCCTCGGCGATGAAGTTCACCGGGGCCGGCGCCCGCTGGCAGGCCGACAGGATCAGTGCGAGCGCCAGCGGCGCAACCCGGCTGCAGCGCATGCGGATCAGGAGGACTTCGAGGGCAGGGTGACTTGCGAAAGGCGCGGCAGGTCGCAGCGCAGCTCGTCGGTCACCATCCGGGGGTTCTTGTACTTGTTCGGCCCGTCGGCATTGAGCACGCCGGAGGGGCCGTTGTTGACGCACAGCCGCGACTCGGGCTGGCCCGCCGTCTTCGGGTCCGCATAGCCATCCCACAGCACGTCGGGAAAGCGGCCGTTGAGGCCGAACATGGCGGTCTTGAGCACCTTCAGGTCGACGCCGTCGGGCGAGTCGCCCCCGCCCGAGAAGCGGTTGTCGTGGACGTAGATGGCCTTGGGATACGGGTCGTAGCCCGGCTCCACGCCCTTGTCGCTGTAGTAGCCGGTGGAGAAGTAGCTCGAGATGATGACGTTGGCGGTGCGGTTGTCGATCACGTCGTTGTCGAAGATCTCGACCTTGGCGTTGGAGTTGACCACCACGCCGGATCCGGCCGGAACGCTGGCCACCGCCGTGCCCTTGGCGCCGAAGTTCGCGAGGTTGTTCTGCTCGACGCGGTTCTTGAAGACGCGCGTCGAATGCCCGGGTTGCGAGAGGTTGGGCATGTTGAACACGAGGATGCCGCCGGTGTTGCCGGTGGCCACGTTCTCGGTCACGTCGGCATCGATGGTGTTCTCGATCTCGATGCCGGCCACGTTCTGCTCCGCCCGGCAGCGGCGCACGATCACGTTCTTCGACTGGCCCACGTAGATGCCCGCATCCGAGGCACCGAAGGACTGTGAATCCTCGATCAGCACGTTGCGGGTCTTGACCGGGTAGATGCCGTAGGCACCGTTGCTCGTCTTCGGCCCGTCCGTCCAGCGCACGCGCACGGCGCGGATGGTGATGTTCTCGCCGTCGTTGATCTTCAGGCCGTCGCCCTGGCTGTCCTCGATGGTCAGGCCCTCGATGCTGAAGTCGCTGGCCTGTACCAGCAGGCCTTCGGGGCCGGCGACCTGGCCCCGGAAAGAGAGGACGGTCTTTTCCAGGCCCGCGCCCTTCAGGGTGACGCCGTTGACGCGCAACGAAAGGCCGCGGTCCAGGTGCCAGCGGCCGGCCGGGATCTCGATCACCGAGCCCGGCTTCGCATCGAGCAGCTGCGCCTGCAGCTTCTTCTGGAAGTCGGCGTCGACGGGCAGGTCGCCCGCGCGCTGGTTCGCATCCGGCGTCGTCCTGCTGCAGCCCACGAATCCGAGCGCGACCAGGGCCGCGCAGGCCGCCGCGGGGCGGCCCCACCTAGACCAGTGCATGGAGGTTGACCTCGCTCAAGTCCTTCTGCCGAAGAATGTAGCAAGGACTATCGTTTCGCGGCGTCCGGAGTTTCCCCGGTGATGCAGCCTGGTCGCTCAGAAGGGCGCCTGGGCTTGGGCGCAGCGGACCTGGGTGACCTCGCGGCGGCCGCCGTCCACCCGCACCGCGGTGAGCTCGCCGCCCCAGACGCAGCCGGTGTCGAGCGAGAGCAGGTCGGGTCGGTTGATCAGGCCCAGCGTCGACCAGTGGCCGAACGCGACGGGCTGGCCGGCGCTGGCGCGGTGCGGGTGCTCGAACCAGGGCGCGAAGCCGGGCGGCGCCGTCTCGGCCGCGTCCTTGCTTTCGAATTCCATCGTGCCGTCGGCGCTGCAGAAGCGGATGCGCGTCAACACGTTCACGATGAAGCGCATCCGCTCGATGCCGGTGTGGGCCTCGTCCCAGCGGCGCGGCTCGTTGCCGTACATCTGCGGCAGGAAGTCGCGCAGCGCCGGGCCGCGCAGCATGGCCTCCACCTCGCCGGCGAGGGCCAGGGCACGCTCGGCGCTCCACTGGGGCACCAGGCCGGCATGCACCACCAGCCAGCCTTCGACGCGGTCGGCCAGGCGTCCCTGGCGCAGCCATTCCAGCCAGGCTTCGCGATGGGGATGCTCCAGGATGTGGGTGAGCGTGTCCCGCCTGTGTGCGGGCCGCACGCCGGCGGCCACGGCGAGCAGGTGCAGGTCGTGGTTGCCGAGCAGGTAGCCGGCGCTGCTGCCCAGGCCGTGAAGGCGCTCGAGCACCTGCAGCGAGCCGGGGCCCCGGTTGACCAGGTCGCCCAGCACGTGCAGGCGATCGCGCGAGGGCGAGAAGCCGATCTCGGCGAGCAGGCGCTCGAAGGCATCGCAGCAGCCTTGCAGGTCGCCGATGAGGTAGTGCATCGGGCGATTCTGCTACGCTCTCGCCCCATTTCCCTGCTCTCCCGCGGCGCCCGTCGTTCCCCGGCCCGCCCCTCATGGACGTCGCGCTACTTGTCTTCCTGATCCTCCTGAACGCCTTGTTCGCCATGTCCGAGATGGCGCTGTCGGCCAGCCGCAAGGCGCGCCTGCAGGTGATGCTGGAGGCGGGCGAGTCCGGGGCGCAGGCCGCGATCGACCTGCACGACAACCCCACCAAGTTCCTCTCGACGGTGCAGATCGGGATCACGTCGATCGGCATCCTCAACGGCATCGTCGGCGACGCGGCCTTCTCGGGTCCGCTGTCCGCCTGGCTGACCGGCACCTTCGGCCTTTCCCAGCGGCCCGCCGACATCACCGCCACCGCCCTGGTCGTCTTCATCATCACGGTCCTGTCGATCATCTTCGGCGAGCTGGTGCCCAAGCGGCTGGGCCAGATGTACCCGGAGACGGTGGCCCGCCTGGTGGCGCCGCCGATGGAGTGGCTCTCGGCCGCCACGCGCCCGCTGGTGGCGGCGCTGGCCTTCTGCACCGAGGGCGTGCTGCGCCTGCTTGGGGTGCGCGGCGGGCCGGCCCGCAGCGTGACCGAGGAAGAGATCGCCGCCAGCCTCGAGGAGGGCCTGGACGCCGGCGTGATCGAGGCACAGGAGCACCAGATGGTGCGCAACGTGTTCCGCCTCGACGATCGCCAGATCGGCTCGATGATGATCCCGCGCGCCGAGATCAAGTGGCTGGATGCCAACGCCTCGCTGGATGAGGTGGTGTCTGCGGTGGCCGAGGAAGAGCATTCGCGCTACCCGGTCTGCCGCGGCGGGCTGGACGACGTCATCGGCGTCGTTGCCGCCCGCAGCCTCCTCAAGCCCCTGGCCGAAGGCCGGGTGACGGCGCTGGCCGACCACCTGCAGGCGCCGGTCTTCGTGCCCGAGACGCTTTCGGGGATGGAGCTGCTGGAGCACTTCCGCACCTCCGGCGCCGAGCTGGTGTTCGTCGTCGACGAGTACGGAGCCGTGCAGGGCGTGATCACCGTGCGTGACGTGCTGGAGGCGATCACCGGCGAGTTCGGCACGCCCAGCGACGAGGATGCCTGGGCGGTGCAGCGCGAGGACGGCAGCTGGCTGGTCGACGGCCTGATCCCGGTGCCCGAGCTGAAGGACCGCCTGGAACTGAAGGACCTGCCCGAGGAAGACCGCGGGCGATACAACACCCTGGCCGGCATGATCATGCTGCTGCTGGGCCGGCTGCCCCACACCACTGACCGGGTGGAGTGGGAAGGCTGGCGTTTCGAGGTGGTGGACCTCGATGGCAAGCGGGTCGACAAGGTGCTGGTCACCCGACTGAACGACCCGCAAGATTCTGGAGACTGAAGAAGTGATCAACCCCGAGCTGCACAAGAAGCCCATGGCGCTGGACCGTGTGGCGCACCGTGACCTGAAGATCCGCCGCGAGCAGAGCGCGCTGGATGCCACCGCCCACCTCAATGCCTTCTTCGTCACCGCGGCGGAGTTCTCGGACGCCTGCAAGGAGTACCCGATCCTGTTCCTGCGGGCGGGCAAGGACAACGAGGGCCGCGAGCTGTGCGCACCGGTCACCGTCTTCGGCCTGCAGAAGGGCGAGAACCTGATCTACCGCCACGGCCGCTGGAACGCGCGCTACGTGCCGGCACTGATCCGCGCCTATCCGTTCGCGATGGCCCCCACCCCGGACCAGCAGTACGTCGTCTGCTTCGACGAGACCTCGCCGGTGTTCTCCACCACCGAGGGCCAGCCGCTGTTCAAGGAGGACGGCGAGCCCACGCCCTACCTCGAGGACGTGCGCGCCTTCGTCGAGAAGGTCGAGGTCGAGGTCGACCGCACGCGGATCGCCGGCCGCCGGCTGATGGAGCTCAAGCTGCTGCACGACAAGCGCTTCGACGCCACCCTGCCCGACGGCAGCAAGGTGGCGGTGGACGGCTTCATGGCCGTCGACGAGGAGCGGCTGAAGAACCTCAGCGATGCCGAGGTGCTCGAGATGCAGCGCACCGGCCTGCTGGCGCTGATCCACTTCCACATGGTCTCGATGGGCAACATGAGCCAGCTGCTCGAGCTGCACGCCGAGAAGCGCGCGGGCGAGGCAGACAAGGCATCGGCGGCCAGCTGAGGCCGCTGCAGGTCACGCCACGGTGCGGATGTTGCGCACCAGCACCGCGCCCAGCAGCGTGACCGCCGCCGAGCAGGCATACAGGGCCGGGTAGCCGCCGGCCTGCGTGACCAGCAGCGCCGCCACGGCCGGCGCCAGCACCTGTGGCGCCGAGTTGGCGATGTTGATGACGCCCAGGTCCCTGCCGCGGTCGGTGGCGGCCGGCAGTACCTGGGTCACGAGCGCCTGGTCCACCGCCAGGTAGATGCCGAAGCCCAGGCCCATCAGCACCGCGGCGGCCATCGCGAACGGCCAGCCGGGCCACAGCGCGAGCAGCGCACTGGCGGCGGCCATGACGACGCCCGAGAGCATCACGTGCGACTTGCGGCGGCCGGTGCGGTCCGAGCGGATGCCGCTCGCGAACGCGGCCACCAGCACGCCCGCCGTGTACAGGCCGATCAGCAGGAGCAGGCCATCCTCGGCCCGTTCTCCCGGGAACAGGGCGTCGTAGCGGACGGCGTCGCGCAGGAAGTAGAGCAGGTAGAGCGTGGCCAGCGCGTTGCCCAGGTTCAGCAGGAAGCGCGTCAACCAGGCCCAGGCGAAGTCCGGCGCCTGCCGCGGGCTGATCCACAACCCCCGGAGAGCCTCGCGCCAGGAAGCCGCCGAGGCGCCCGGTGAGGCAGGCGCGCGCCAGACGAACGGGAGCACGGCGGCCACCAGGAGCATCGCGACCAGCCCATAGCCGTTGGCGATGCCGTTGCGGCCTTCGCTCACGAGCACGGTGACCACCAACGTGCCGAGCACCACGCCCAGCGGCTGGCTCGCCCCCGCCCAGGCGCTGCAGCGCGCGCGCTGGAACACGGGCACCTGGTCAGGCACTTCCGCGGTCAGCGACGCCAGCATCGCGTTCAGCGCCGCCTGGGCGACGCACCACCAAAGCGCCATGCCCGCCAGGCTGTCCTGGCGCCCGAGCATCACCAGTGCGCCCGCGCCGGCCAGTGCGCCGCCGAAAGTCCAGGGATGCCGGCGGCCGAAGCGCGAGCGGGTCCGGTCCGAAGCCGCGCCGAACAGCGGGTTCGCGATCATCGCCACCAGCGCGCCGGCCGCGGTGACGTAGCCCAGTGCGGCCTCCTTGCTCGCCGGGGCGATGGCCTCCATCTGCTGCGCCAGCAGCACCTGGATAGGCGCGAACAGGGCCATCCACAGGCCCAGGTTGGCGAGCGCGAGCAGCACCATGAAGGAGGTGCCGACGGGACGGGCCGGCTCGTTCACTGCTGCTGCGCGATCAGGGCGCGGTACCAGTGGTACGCGGCCTTCGGCGTGCGCCGCTGCGTCGCGTGGTCCACGTGCACGAGCCCGAAGCGCGGACGGAAGCCTTCGGCCCACTCGAAGTTGTCGAGCAGCGACCATGCGCAATAGCCGCGTACGTCGACCCCGGCCTCTATCGCCTGTTGCAGCGCCTGCACGTGGCTCTCCAGGTAGGCGACCTGCCGCTGCCCGGGCAGGGCGGCGCCGTTCTCGGTGACCAGGATGGGCGGCAGGCGCTCGCCGAAGCGGGCCTTGAGGCCGACCAGCGCCTCGGTGAAGCTGCCGGGCAGCACGGGCCAGCCCATGTCCGTGCGCTCGACGCCAGCCGGCGGCTCCGCCTCGACGATGGGCACCGGCGCGTCCGGCGGCGCTGCGCGCACGAGGTTGGCGTTGTAGAAGTTGATGCCGAGGAAGTCGAGCGACTGGGCGATCGTCTCCAGGTCGCCCGCCTGCACGAGCGCGGAATGGACCACCGGCAGCTCGGGGTAGCGGCCCCACAGCAGCGGCTCAATGTGCAGGCCCAGGTGCAGCTCGTCCAGCAGGGCCGCGGCCTCGACATCGGCGGCGGCTTCCGAAGCGGGCCATGCCGGCGCCAGGCTTTGCGCGATGCCGACCAGCGCCGCGGGCGCCTCGGCCCTCAGCACCTGCACGGCCAGCCCGTGCGAAAGCAGCAGGTGGTGCACCACCGGGAACAGGCCCATCCCGAGCTCGAGCCCCGGCGCGTGAATGCCCAGGGCGTGCCCGAAGACCGCATGCTCGAAGGTCTCGTTGTGGGTGATCCAGCGCGGCACCCGGTCACCGAGCCGCTGCGCGACGAGCTGCACGTAGTCGGCAAATCGCTGAACAGTAGCGCGGTTGAGCCAGCCGCCTTCGTCCTGCAGCGCCTGGGGCAGGTCCCAGTGGTAGAGCGTGGGCATCGGCTCGATGCCGTGTGCGAGCAGGCCGTCGACGAGCCGCTCGTAGAAGTCCAGGCCGGCCGCGTTCGCCGGGCCGCGCCCGGCCGGCTGCACGCGCGGCCAGGCGATCGAGAAGCGATAGGCGCCGACGCCGAGACCGGCCAGCAGCGCCAGGTCTTCTTCGACGCGATGGAAGTGGTCGCAGGCGACGGTAGCCGTCTCGCCGCGCGCGATGCGGCCGGGGGATTCGCAGAAGCGGTCCCAGATGGACGGCCCGCGACCGCCCTCCGCCCAGGCGCCTTCGATCTGGAAGGCCGAGGTGGAGACGCCCCAGAGGAATCCGGGTGGGTAGCGCTTCACGCGCTCTCTTTCTTGAACATGATCATTGATCAGAATATATTGTGAGCATTGATCATGTGTCAAATCCCCATGACCCTCGAGCACAAGCCCCCCCGCCAGCAGCGCAGCAAGGATCGTGTCGAAGCGATCCTGGATGCCGCGCTCGGCCTGGTCGTCGAGCAGGGCGCCGAGGCGCTGGCCATGCGCGAGGTCGCGCGCCGCGCGGGCGTGCAGATCGGCTCGATCTACCAGTACTTCCCTTCGAAGTCGGCCGTCATCCGCGAACTGGCGCGCCGCAACCTCGAGCGGGTGCACGAGCTGCTGGCCCGCGAGGTCGAGGCGCTGTTCGCGGGGGGGCGTCCGCCGGCCCCCTCCACGGCGGTCAACCGCGTGGTCGATGCCTACTTCGCGCACTACCGCGACCACCCGGAAGCCATGGCGGTGTGGGGCGGCGCACAGTCCGACCCCGAGCTGCAGCAGCTGGAAGTCGAGGACACCCGCAGCACCGCGCGCTTCATGGTGCCGCCGCTGGCGAAGATCCTGCGCCGCGACGACGAGGAGGTCCTCCATGCCCTGGCGCTGCTGATGAACGAGGTCACCGGCGCCGCGGTGCGGCTCGCGCTCTCGGTGGAGCCACCGCTGCGCGAGCAGCTGGTGAAGAACCTGAAGGCCATGCTGGTCGCCACCTTGCGGGCGCAAAGGCGCTGAACCGATCGGCCGATAACCGGTCGGCATAGCAGCTATGGCCCGCCGTGCCGACAACATGGGACTTCCCCCCTGGAGGCGCCGCCAAGCTGGGGCGTAAGCTGGGCCGGCTGTTGTCGACTTGCCTAGGAGTCCCTGGTGAACCGAAGAACGATCCGCTCGATGGCCGGTGCGGCCGCTGCCCTGGCCGCCGCGCTGCTGTGCATGCCTGCCGCCGCGCAGGAAGTGACGCTCAAGTTCCACCACATCTGGAACCCGCAGGCCATGGCCTCGGTGAACCTGATCCAGCCGTGGTGCGACAAGGTCGCCAGGGAGTCCGGCGGCAAGCTCAAGTGCCAGATCCTGCCCGCCATGTCCGGAGGCGGCACGCCGCCGCAGCTGGTGGACCGTGTCAAGGACGGGGTCGACGACCTCGTCATCACGCTGCCGGGCTACACCGCCGGCCGCTTCCCGGCGATGGAGGTGTTCGAGCTGCCCTTCATGTGCAACTCGGCCGAGGCCGGCGCCCGCGCTGCCTGGGACTACCTGCAGAAGTACGCCCTCAACGAGTTCCCCGGCACGAAGATCCTGGCGACCTGGGTGCACGACGAGGGCTACGTCCACACCCGCGACAGGCAGGTGAAGACGCTGGCCGACTTCAAGGGCCTGAAGATGCGTGCGCCGACGAGGCAGACCAACAAGCTGCTGGCTTCGCTGGGCGCCTCGCCCGTCGGCATGCCGCTGCCGGCCATCCCCGACGCGGTCAGCAAGGGCACCATCGACGGCTTCCTGCTGCCCTGGGAGGTGATGCCCTCGCTGAAGCTGCACGAGCTGGTCAAGTACGACAGCGAGACGGATCCTTCGAGGCCGGCCCTGTACAGCGCGGTGTTCATCTTCGCGATGAACCAGGCGAAGTACGACAGCCTGGCGCCGGATCTGAAGAAGGTGATAGACGCCAACAGCGGCGCGGCCTTCTCGCAATCGGTCGGCAAGCTGTGGGACAACAGCCAGGCGGCCGGCCGCAAGGCGGCGATCGACCACGGCAACGTGCTCTACACGATCCCGGGCGCCGAGCTGGACAACTGGGTCAAGGCCTCCGCGCCGCTGTACACCGCCTGGGTGTCCGAGATCGAGACCAGGGGCATGCCCGGCAAGCAGATGCTGCAGGACGCGAAGGACCTGCTGGCCAAGTACAAGACGAGCAGATGACCGCTCCCAACAGGCCTGCGGCCTGGTCCCCCCGAGGGGGAGCGGTCACCTTGGGAGCGGCCCTGCGGTGACCAACGCATCACGGTCGATCCTTCGGCAGCTGTCGCTGCTGTTCGCCGTTCTCGGCGGAGCGGTGGCTTGCGTCGTCGCCGCGATGACGGTGACGTCCATCGTCATGCGGGCGACCGTCTCGCGCCCCATCGCCGGCGATGTCGAGCTGACCCAGTTCGGCATCGCGCTGGCCATCTCGCTGTGCCTGCCCTGGGCCCAGCTGCACGGCTCGAACATCATCGTGGACTTCTTCACCCAGGCGCTGCCCGAGCGCGCGACCCGCCGGCTCGACGCGGTCGGCGCGCTGCTCCTGGCCGCGATGTGCGCGTTGCTCTCGTGGCGCACGTCGGTGGGTGCGCTCGCGGTGCGCGAGGCCGGCGAGACCTCGATGATCCTGGACCTGCCGATGTGGTGGACGTACGCCTCGCTGGCGCCCGGGCTCGCCCTTTCGTCGCTCGTCGCGCTGGTTCAGGCCGGGCGCTGCTGGCGCGGCGCGCCGCTGGTCAACCACTAGAGCCTTTGCGAGAGGGATGATGGACCCGTTGTGGATCGGGCTGGCGATGTTCGCCGGCATGCTGCTGCTGATGGCGCTGCGGGTGCCCATCGCGGCGGCGATGTTCATCCCCGGCGCGCTGGGCTACTGGGCGATGACGAGCGAGCCGGCGCTGCTCAACCAGCTCAAGGGCAGCGCGGTGGCGCGGCTGACGGTGTACGACCTGTCGGTGATCCCGCTTTTCCTGCTGATGGGCCAGTTCGCCACCCAGGGCGGGCTCTCGCGCTCGCTGTTCCAGGCGGCCGCGGCCTTCGTCGGCCACATCCGCGGCGGGCTGGCGATGGCGGCCGTGCTGAGCGCGGCGGCCTTCGGTGCGGTCTGCGGCTCGTCGGTCGCCACTTCGGCCACCATCACGCAGGTCGCCTATCCGGAGATGAAGGCCCACGGCTACAGCGGCCGGCTGGCGACGGCCACGCTGGCCTCGGGCGGCACGCTGGGCATCCTCATCCCGCCTTCGGTGCCGCTGGTGGTCTACGCGATCCTCACCGAGCAGAACATCGCCAAGCTGTTCGCGGCCGCGATGGTGCCCGGCATCCTCGCCACGATCGGCTACCTCGTCGTGATCGCGCTGGTGTGCCGCTGGCGGCCGGCCCTGGCGACGCCGAGCGAGCCCATGCCCTGGCCGCGGCGCTGGCGCGCGCTGGCCGGCGTCTGGCCGATCGTGACGATCTTCCTCGTGGTGTTCGGCGGCATCTACGGCGGATTGTTCTCGCCGACGGAAGGCGCGGCGGTCGGGGCGCTGGGCACCTTCGTGGCGGCCGTGGCGCGGCGCGAGCTCGATCGCGCGGGCCTGGTGCGCAGCTTCCTGGGCACCGCCGAGACCTCGGCGATGGTGTTCATGATCTTCCTCGGCGCGGACATGATGAACGCCTCGCTCGCGCTGACGCAGATGCCCCGCCTGCTGGCCGACTGGGTGGCGCACCTGCACGTCGCGCCGCTTCTCATCGTCGCCGCGGTGATGGTCTTCTACGTGCTGCTGGGCTGCGTGATGGACGAGCTTTCCATGATGCTGCTGACCATCCCGGTGCTCTTTCCGGCCATCATGGGCCTGGACCTGTGGGGCCTGAACCCGGAGATGAAGGCGATCTGGTTCGGCATCCTGGTGCTGATGACCGTCGGCATCGGCATGACGGCGCCGCCCGTGGGCCTGAACGTCTACGTGGTCAACAGCGTCGCCAGGGACGTGCCCATGGGCGAGACCTACAAGGGCGTGTTCCCCTTCCTCGCCACCGACGTGCTGCGCACCCTGGCGATGCTGTTCTTCCCGGTGCTGTGCCTCGGCCTGGTCGAGCTCTTCTACTGACCCGCGCCCTCGTTGCGCCACTCGAAGTTCAGCCGCGAGGCGACCGTCTCGAAGCCTGCCCGCCTCATGTTGGCCAGCGAGGGGTTGGGCTCGTCGCCGATGGGCTCGCCCGTCTCGGTGACGACCCAGCGGCAGCCGGCCGCTGCCGCATCCGCGATGCGCTCGCGCATCAGGGCCTGCTGCCCGCCTCGGCGGCAATGAGAGGGCAGCATCGAGCCCATGCCCAGCCAGGCCGTGTCGCCCGAGACGAAGAGACAGGCGCCGCCGACGATGCGTTCGCCGTCCCGCGCGGCGTAGAGCGTCCAGCCGCGCCGGCCGTGCAGGGCCGCGAGCCAGCCGGCCATGAAGGGCGGCATCTCGAAGGCCCGGGCGATGGCTTCGCAGGTGGAGGCGGCTTCGTTCGCCGCGGCCGGCCCGATGGCCAGCGGGGTGTCGTGCGGGGCCAGCGACTCGGCGGTGCGCATCACCTTGGCCCAGCTGTGCCGCGGCGGCGCGGCGAAGCCCAGCGAGGACCATCGGCCAGCGAAATCCGCGGGGCGCGCGGCGGGGCTCCAGTGCATCCACCAGGCCGCAGCGCCGGCGCTTCGATAGCGCTGGATCCAGGCGCGGACCTGCGTCTCGTCGGCCGGCACCTCGAGGCCCAGGCCGATCACCCGGTTGAACATCGCCGACGGGATCGCCGGAGCCAGGAGGCCGATGGCGCCTTCGCTGGCCGCCACCTGCAGCCCCAGCTGCTTTGCCAGCAGCGCAGGCGCGGCGGCGTACAGGTCGGCGAAGGCCTCGGCCTCGATGCGGTCGGCGCGGGGCGCGGCGTCCTGGGGCAGGGCAGCGGGCATGGCTTCAGGCCGGGTTGGTGGCCACCTCGCGGCTGCCGCGGCTTCGCGGGCCGTAGAGCGCGGCATTCGCGTCGTGGCCGACGAGCAGCGGCGCGAGGCGCGGGCTCGACTCGCCCTCGAAGCCCACCTCGCCCTTGAACTCGCGCGGGTTGCGCCAGGTGCCCATCAGCATGTCCCAGGGCGGGAAGTCGGAGTAGTTGTAGGCATGCAAGCCCCGCCGGTGGTGCACGCCGTGGGCCTCGGGCCGCTGGATGAACCAGCCCAGCCAGGCGGGCGTGCGGATGTTGAAGTGCTGGAACATGCCGTAGAAGGCGGCCAGCGTGCCGAGGATGGCCGCGGCCATCGGGTCCAGCCCGAGGACGAAGACGACCACCAGCTGGAACAGGGCGACGTTGATCACCACCTCCTGCGGCGTGAAGACCACCGAGCCGGCCACGTCCAGCCGCTGCGGCGCGTGGTGCAGCTGGTGCACCCAGCGCCAGAGGAAGTCGACGCGGTGGTAGAGCCGGTGCGTCAGCGCCGTGGCGAGCGTGAAGGCCGGCAGCCCGACCAGCACGCCGCCGAGGACGCCCAGCCGGCGCCCGTCGAAGAGGTGACGGGCCGTGAGCTCGGGCGGGAGCAGGCTGGGCAGGGCGGCGTTCAAGCCCATCAGCATGACGAAGAAGCCGAAGCTCTTGCTGCGCCACCAGCGGATCGCCGGCCACCGCCGCGCAGGCGAGAGGCTCTCCCAGCCGAGCATCGCCAGCCACAGCAGGGGGATCATCAGCCCGATCAGGTCTTCCGTGCTCATGGCGCGCTCCTTGCCACGGTGAAGGTGAGCATCAGTCGCCGCCCGGGATCGTGACCTTACACCGTAAGGCGGCAATCTAGACCCGCGGCCTTACGCTGTAAAGTCAGGTCATGTCCCCAGCATCCAGGACACCGCCGCGCGTGGCGCTCAGCGCTGAGCGCATCGCCGCCTCCGCCTTGCAGCTGATCGACGAACAGGGGCTGGATGGCTTCTCGATGCGCGCCCTGGGCGCGCGCCTGGGCGTCGAGGCGATGGCGATCTACCACCACCTGCCGTCGAAGGGCCAGGTGCTGGACGCGGTGATGGACCAGCTGTTGCTCGAGTGGCTCTGGCCGGAAACCGGCGAGCCTCTGGAACGCCTCGCGGCGGCCCTGCGCGCCTACCGGCGCCTGGCGCTTTCGCATCCGCACGCGTTCCCGCTGCTGGTGGGCCGGCGCTTCAACAGCCCCGGCGCCTTCGCGGTCTACGAGCGGCTGCTGCAGCTGTTCGCCGGGATCGGGCTCGACCCGGCGGCCGCCGCCCGCTGGTTCCGCCTGCTGGGCTACTTCGCCAGCGGTGCCGGCATGGCCGACATCGCCAGCCGCGAGCAGGAGCCCGAGGCGACGCGGCTGCGCCTGCAGCACGCGCCCGAGACGCTGCCCTGGCCGCACGTGGCGGCCGTCGCGCCGCACCTGCGTGTGGACCGGCTCGACGAGGTCTTCGAGTTCGGCCTGCAGACCCTGCTTGCTGCGCTTCGGGCCCAGGTCGATCGGCCGGTGGCGACCCGGGGGCGCGCTGGCGCCAGGCGGCCTCAGGCGCCGGTGCGCAGGCGGTAGATCCCGCCGCCGGTGGTGGTGGTGCCGTACAGGCGCCCGTCCTGGGCGATCAACAGCTCGCCCGAGGGCCAGAAGCCGTTGACGTAGTCGTCCTCGACGAAGCGGTGGAGCAACCTGAACCTGCCGTCCGGATCGAGCCGGTAGACGGTGCCCGCCCCCAGGCCGCCCTCGTTCGTCACGCCGTACAGCCGGCCCGAGGCATCGGAGATGACGCCTCCGCTCGGGTTGGCGCCGTCTTGCGGCTGGGCGGTGAAGTGGTGCAGCACGGTCACGGTGCCGTCGGTGCCCAGCCGGTAGACCGTCCCCTGGCCGAACACGCCGGGCCCTTCGCCGCCGAGCCGCGCGGTACCCACGAGCGAACCATCTGGCATCGGCAGCAGCGGCGTGGAGGGCACCATCCCGTCCAGGTGATTGGCATCGAAGACGTGGACTTCCTCCTCGCTCGATCCGTCCGGCTTGAAACGGATGATGGTCCCGTTGCCTACCCCGCCGTACTCGGTCACCGTGTAGAGATAGCCATCCGCCGCTTCGGCAGGCCTGGCGGAGGGCCTCGCGCTCTGCACGCTGCGCAGCATCGTGAAGGCGCCGTCGGGCGCGACCCGGTAAAGCACGCCGTTGCCGAATTCGCCCCCGCCTGTCGTGACGCCGTAGAGGAAGCCATCGCTGGCCAGGGTCAGGCCGGTCATCGGATAGGCGCCGTCGCTGCCGGCGAAGGCGTGGACCAGCGTAGCCGCGCCCGTCGCGTCGATCGCGTAGATCGTGCCCATCCTGTGGCTGCCGCCTGACCGGTTGGTGCCATACAGCCGCTCGTCGGGGCCGATGCACAGCGCGGCGTAGGTGTCCCAGCCGAGTTCTCCGGTCAGGGTGAAGGTCTCGATGACCTTGAGGTGACCGTTCGACGTGGCGCGAAACACGTTGCCCGCCCGGTACCGCCCGCCGACCCGGCTGGTGCCGTAGAGCCGGCGGTCCGGGGCCTGGACGAGGCTGCCGGCCGGAATGAAGGCCTGCTTGACGTTGAAGTCGTGGACCACCTCGAAGCCGCGGTCGCCGGCGGACCAGGCGGCCGGTGCGAAGGCCGTGCCGGCCAGGCAGCCCAGGACGCTGCGCCGGTCGATGCCCCATGCCCGCGCACGCTGCGGACTTTCGGTGTTGTCGTTGTCCATGGACTCACCCCTTGTCGAATCTGGATGCCGGACCAGCCCGGCGCGGCCGATGCTCGGAGGGGCCAGGCCGGGGCGGCCATCCCTAGGGCGATAGAATCACCCCCTCTCGTCATGGGGGAGTAGCCACGCGGCGCGCGATCACTCATCGCCCGCGCCGCGGCCGCTGTCAACACACTTGGCGCCTTGCGCGCCATGGCAGCGGCAGCCCGGTGCGGCACCGGGCCCGGCCAGACCTTTGACCTTTGCACCCTCGCGTGGGCCGGGAGGGTGCTCTGGTCATCGGTTGTCACGGCCGGCCCGCGGATTCTCGTCAATGGAAGCCTTCCTCGTCTCCACCGGTGTCGTCGCCCTCGGCGAAATGGGCGACAAGACCCAGTTGCTCGCGCTGCTGCTGGCCGCGCGATTCAAGCGGCCCTGGCCCATCATGGCCGGCATCCTGGTCGCCACGCTGTTCAACCATGCGGCGGCCGGCTGGCTCGGCGCAGGCATCGCCGCCTGGCTGGGCCCGCAAGTGCTGCGCTGGGTGATCGGCGTGTCGTTCATCGCTATGGCCGCGTGGATGCTGGTCCCGGACGAGGCCGACGAGGCGCCCGGTGGAACGGGCCGCTTCGGGGTCTTCGGCACCACGGTCCTGGCCTTCTTCCTCGCCGAGATGGGCGACAAGACGCAGATCGCCACCGTTGCCCTGGCCGCGCGCTACACGAGCCTGGCAGGCGTCGTGGCCGGCACCACGCTGGGGATGATGATCGCGAACGTTCCGGCGGTGCTGCTGGGCGACAAGGTGGCGAAGAAGGTGCCGATGCGGCTTGTGCATGCCATCGCGGCCGTGATCTTCGCGGTGCTGGGCGTGCTGACCCTGCTGCAGATGGGCTTGACCCTGTAGATCCGGGTTCACACCGAGCACCGGCGCCCGGCTGCCCTGGACGAGAATGCAGCCTGATCGCCGACCGATCGGTCGGCGAATGCTTGCTGTCCAGGAGATGCCCATGTCCGACCCGCTGGTGTCCATGTCCGACCCGCTGGTGCTGGTGGCCGATGCCGGCCCGGTCCGTACCCTCACGCTCAACCGCCCCGCCTCGCTCAACAGCTTCACCGGCGCGATGCACGCCGAGCTGCGCGATGCGCTCGATGCCGCGGCGGCGTCGAGCGCCGTGCGTGCGGTGATCCTCACCGGCGCCGGCCGCGGCTTCTGTGCCGGGCAGGACCTGAACGACCCGGGCATGGCGGCCGGGCCCGACGGTCACGTCGACATCGGCGCCGTGATCGAGGCGAACTACAAGCCCCTCGCGCAGAAGGTGCGGGCCATGCCGGTGCCGGTGATCGCCGCGGTCAACGGCGTGGCCGCGGGTGCCGGCGCCAACCTGGCCCTGGGCTGCGACCTGGTGATCGCGGCCCGCAGCGCGAGCTTCATCCAGGCCTTCTCCAAGATCGGCCTGGTGCCCGATTGCGGCGGCACCTGGCTGCTGCCGCGCCTGCTGGGCCGTGCCCGTGCGCTGGGCCTGGCGATGACGGGCGACAAGCTGCCCGCCGAGGAGGCCGAGCGCCTGGGCCTCATCTGGCAATGCGTCGAAGACGCGGCGTTGATGGACACCGCGATGGCGCTCGCCCAGCGCCTGGCCGCGATGCCGGTCAAGGCGCTGGCCGCCACCCGGCGGGCCTTCGACGAAGCCGCGCAGATGGACATGGACGAGGCGCTGTCTCTCGAGGCCCGCGTGCAGCGCGAGCTGGGCCGCGCGGCCGACTTTGCCGAAGGCGTGTCCGCCTTCCAGCAAAAGCGCGCGCCGCAGTTCAAGGACCGCTGATCTCGACCGGGAGGGGCCGCTGGCCCTGGGAAGCACGAATGACGACCATTGATCCCCAGCGCCTGGCCGAGGCCGTGCGCGATGCCATGTGGCGCGACGACCGCGCCTCGAAGGCGCTCGGCATGCAGGTCCTGGCCATCGGCCCGGGCAGCGCGACCCTGTCGATGACGGTGCGCGAAGACATGCTCAACGGCCACGACATCTGCCATGGCGGCCTCATCACCACCCTGGCCGATTCGGCGTTCGCCTTCGCCTGCAACACCTGCAACGAGGTCACTGTGGCCTCGGGCTTCGACGTGAACCTCGTCACCGCCGCGCGCAAGGGCGACGTGCTCACGGCCGAGGCGCGCGAGGTGCACCGCGCGGGCCGCACCGGTGTCTTTGACGTCGAGGTGCGCAACCAGCGCGGCGAGCGCGTCGCGGCCTTCCGTGGCCGCTCCTACACGCTCAAGGGCCGCCAGGTGGTGGACCCGTCCACGCTGGCCTGAACCCTGCTTGCGAAGTCCCCATGAAGCGATCTGCCCTGTCTGTGCGTGGCTGCCTGGCCATCCTGTCGAGCACGCTGGCCCTCGTTGCCGCCGCGGCCGACGGCCCCCTCGCCGAGCTGCCCTACACGCCCGGCCTCGACGTGAATTCGATGGACACCACGGCCTCGCCCTGCGTCGATTTCTACCAGTACGCCTGCGGTGGCTGGCTGAAGAACAATCCGATCCCCTCGGACAAGGCGCGCTGGGACGTCTACGCCAAGCTGGCAGAGGAGAACAAGCGCTTCCTCTGGGGCATCCTGGACACGCTTTCGCGCCAGGCCGAGGGCCGCTCGCAGCCGCAGCAGCAGATCGGCGACCTCTTCGCAGCCTGCATGGACGAGCGTGCCATCGCGTCTGCCGGCGCTGCCCCGCTGCAAGCCTGGCTCGAGCGCATCGAGGCCTTGGACAGCCCGCACGAGCTGCCGGCGCTGCTCGCGCAGCTCCACCTGGCGACGGCGGACAGCGGCTTCCTGTTCAGCTTCGGCCAGGGCCAGGACTTCGGCGATTCGGCGAAGGTGATCGCCTTCGTCGGCTCGGGCGGCATCTCGCTGCCCGACCGCGACTACTACCTCAAGCCCGACGCGCGCATGCGCAAGATGCGCGAGGCCTTCGTCGACCACGTGGCCAAGATGTTCCGGCAGCTCGGCACCCCGCCGGCCGCGGCAAGACGGGACGCGCAGGTCGTCCTGCGCCTGGAGACGGAGCTCGCACGCCACACCTTGACGCAGGTGCAGCAGCGCGAGCCCAGGCGGCTGCACAACAAGTTCGCACTGGCCGGCCTGCAGAAGCTTTCGCCGCGGTTCGACTGGGCGACCTACCTTCGCGCCCTCGGCGTGCCGGAGCTGCGCGAGTTCAACGTCACCGAGCCTGCCTTCGTGCGCGCGGCAGACCAGTTGCTGCGTACCCGGCCGCTGGCCGAGCTCAAGACCTACCTGCGCTGGCATGTGGCGCACTCGCTCGCACCGGTGCTCTCCGAGCCCTTCGTCCAGGCCGACTTCGACTTCTTCAGCAAGACCTTGCGCGGCATCCCCGAGCTCAGCCCGCGCTGGCAACGCTGCGTGACCTTCACCGACCAGCTGCTCGGCGAGGCCCTGGGCCAGGAGTTCGTCCGCCGCGCCTTCAGCCCGGAGCAGAAGCGCCAGACGCAGCACATGGCCGAGCAGATCGAGCAGGCCATGGCCGCCGAGATCAGGGCGCTCGACTGGATGAGCGAGCCGACCAAGAAGCGGGCGCTGGAAAAGCTCGCCACCATCGTCAACAAGATCGGCTACCCCGAACATTGGCGCGACTACGGCCCCGTGCGCATCACGCGTGACGACTTCGTGGGCAACGTGCTGCGGGCCACCGAGTTCGAGCAGCGCCGCCAGCTCGCCAAGATCGGCCAGCCGGTGGACCGGGGCGAGTGGAGCATGACGCCTCCGACCGTCAACGCCTACTACGACGCGCAGAAGAACGACATCAACTTCCCGGCCGGCATCCTGCAGCCCCCGCTGTTCGACCCGAAGATGGACGACGCGCCCAACTACGGCAACACCGGCGCCACCATCGGCCACGAGCTGACCCACGGCTTCGACGACGAGGGCCGCCAGTTCGACGCCCGGGGCAACCTCAGGAACTGGTGGGCACCGGCCGACGAGAAGGCCTTCGACCGGCGCACGCAGTGCCTGGTCGACCAGTACGCGAAGTACACGATCGTCGACGACATCCGCATCAACAGCCGCCTCACGCTGGGCGAGGACCTGGCCGACCTCGGCGGCACGGTGCTCGCGCTCATCGCCTGGAAGATGGAGATCAACGCCAAGGGCATGCCGCCCGAGCGCGAGGGCTTCACGCCCATCCAGCGCTTCTTCATCGGCATGGCCCAGTGGGCGTGCGAGAACGTGCGTCCGGAAGAGGCGAGGGTGAAAGCCCTGACCGATCCGCATTCGCCCGGCCGCTGGCGCGTCAACGGCCTGGTGGTGAACTTTCCCGAGTTCGAGCAGGCCTTCGCCTGCAAGCCGGGCCAGCCGATGGCGCCGGTCAAGCGCTGCAAGGTCTGGTGATCAGTACGCCCAGCGCAAGGTCACCAGGAGATTGCGCGGCGCGCCGTGGTAGCTCTGGGCCCACAGCAGGCTGGTGAGGTATTTCTCGTCGGTCGCGTTGCGCAGGCTGGCGCTCAGGCTCAGGTTCTTGTCGAACTCGTAGGCGGCCACGAGGTCGAGCAGGGCGTAGGCGTCCTGGCGTGCCGTGCCGTTGGATATGTCGCTCTGCCACTTCACGCTGGCGCCGAGCTTGAGTGCGGGCAGCATCGGCAGGCGGTAGCTGGTGTTCAGGCGCAAGGTGCGCCTCGGCACGTAGGTCCTCACGTCGTTGCCGTCCGCATCTTCGAGGGCCAGCTGGGTGTAGCCGGCGCTCAGCTCCCAGCCCTTGGCGATCTGGCCGGCCAGATCGAATTCGAATCCGGTCGAGGTGGCATCGACGCCGCGGTAGTAGGACCGCCCGGTGCCGGTGTCGAAGCCGGCGTACTCGGCGGTGTTGTCCTGCTGCGCCTTGAACAAGGCCGCCGAGCCCGTCAGCCTGCCGCCGAGCCACTCGCCCTTGGCGCCCGCTTCGAGGTTGCGGCCTTCGATCGGTTCGAGGATGCGGCCGCTCTGGTCGAGCTGGGTCTGCGGATTGAAGATGCCGGTGTAGCTGGCGTAGAGCGAGTAGCTCGGCGCCAGGTCGTAGACGATGCCGACGTAAGGCGTCGTCTTGGTCCTGGCGAAGTCATGTGCCTCGCCGTACTGCTCGCCCGCGCTCGTCGTGCGGGTCAGGCTGGCGCCGGCGAAGACCTTGACCTGGTCGGCGAGGTTCAGCCGCGTCGCGGCATAGAGGCTGGCCTGGCGGTTCCTGAAGTTCGCGCTGCCCGTGATGCCCTGGTCGAAGGCGGGCCGGGGAAGGCTGCCGGCGAGCATCTCGCCCTCGGTGAGGGCCACGCCGACGTCGTCGTCGCTGGAGTGCAGGTGATTGATGCTTTGGCCACCGCTGACGCCGAGCATCAGCTCATGCCGCCGCCCCGCGAGCGTGAGCGGGCCGGTGGCGTGAAGGTCGCCGACCCACTGGCGCTCGGTGTGGCCGTACTTGGAGGGGTAGCCGAACAGGCCTTCGCCGGTGGTGGCATCAGGGCTGCCGTAGACGTAGAGCAGCTCGGCGTCCGAGGAGATGAGCCGCCGCGTCAGCGTCGCCTTGGCTTGCCAGTCGTTGGGCAATTGCTGGGTGATCTCGCCGAAGGCCTGGGTGTCCTCGGTGGCCCAGTAGGTCCAGTTCGCTCCGGTGCTGGCCGAGCGCTCGTATGCCGTCGGCGTGCCGTCGCTGTAGGCCAGGGGGAGCGCACCCCACATCGTGCCTCGCGGCAGGTTGTACTGGCGCGAGATGCCGGCCGTCAGCAGTGTGCTCTCGGTGACGTCGGCCTCGATCACGCCGCCCATCACCGTCTTCTTCATCGAATAGCGGTCCAGCCAGGAGTCCTTCTCTTGGCCTGCGACGATGAGCCGGCCGCGGACACTGCCTGCGCTGTTCAGGGCACTGCTCAGGTCGGCCTCGACCCGGCGATCGTTCCACGAGCCGAGCGTCAAGGCGGCGGACGCCTGGACGCTGCCCGTCGGCCGCTTGCGCACGAAGTTGACGGTGGCCGACGGGTTGCCGGTCGCAGTGATCAGCCCGTTGGCTCCGCGAACGATCTCGACGCGGTCGTAGAGCACGGTGTCGAGGTCGCCCAGCTGGTCGCCGGTGGCGAAAGGCAGGCCGACGCCGTCGGCCTGGAAGTTCGAGACCTCGAAGCCGCGGACGGAGAAGTAGCTGCGGTCGGGCTCCACGCGCTCCACGTTCACGCCGGTTGCGAGCGACAGCAGGTCGTTGACGTTGGCGAGGCTGAAGTCGTCGATGACCGCCTGGGTGATGACGCTGATCGACTGCGGCGTCTCGCGCGGCGACAGGTTCAGCTTCGTGGCCGTGCTGGCGGAGCGTGCGGCGTAGGCGTCGGTGCCTTCGGTCGGTGCATCCGCCCGCGCGCTGATGGTGATGGCGGGCAGGCTTTGAACGGCTGCGCCGGAGGCGGCGTCGGCCGCTGCAGCGGTGGACTGGGCAAGGGCCGGCAACGCGGCGGCCGCGAGCGTGAGCGGGAAGAGGGCGGATGAGGACAAGGCCGGCGGCACGGCAACTCCTGGTTCGGATGGCGGGTGGAGGCACCCGGGAGCGCGGGAGCGGCGGCGGCGCGGAAGTCCAGGTGCCTGGACGGCGACGAGCATATCGCAAATGAGAACGCGTCGCATTCGTAAAGGTGTCGACGCACCGAATCGGCGGCGTGATTTGCGCCTGGTTACGAGCGATTACCTCTTCTGCCCCCGGGTAATTGCGATTGCTCACGGCCGGGACACAGGCGATACAGCAGCCCGACCCGGCCGTTTCCTCACGAAGGGAGCGCGCCTTCCGGCAGCAAGCACAAGGAGTGGGAAGGATGGGAAGTGCAGTTCGCCGCCGTGCCGCGGGATGGTTTCCTGGCACCTGGCTGAGGGTGTTCGCCTGCGTCGGCCTGGCGTGCCTGGCGGGCCCGGCCCAGTCGGCGCCGGGCCTGACGCTCGGCGCGATCGTGCCCCAGAGCTGGCCCCATCCGAACGAGGCCGAGGAGATGGTCCTCGGCATGCAGCTGGCGATCAAGACCTGGCCCGGCCAGCCGGCGCCGGCGCTGATCGTCAAGGACAGCGCCTGCGACCCGCGCAAGGCCGAGGCCGCCGCCCGGGAGCTGCTGGCGGCCAAGGTCGACCTGGTTCTGGGCAGCTGGTGCACGATAGGGACGGCCCCGAAGGTCGTCACCGATGCCGGCGTCCCGTATGTCTCGGCCAACGCCGAGCGCTTGGCCAAGCCGCCCGAGGGCCTGCTGCAGCTCGGCCGTCTCGAGGTCTACGCGGCCGAGCAGATCGCGGCGAAGCTGCGCAGCGAGACCGGCCTGCGCATCTCGGCCCGGACTTCCTGCTGGATGGATTTCGAGCCTATCGTCTTCAGCCAGTACGACGGTGTCCTCTGCCCCACCCTGGGGTACGACAAGGCGCGCTGGGAGCAGGCGGAGGCCACGTTCACGGCGGCCCTGCGCAAGCCTTTCACCCTTTCGGCCGCACGCGGCTACGCGGCGATGGAAGTGGCGCTGGCCCAGCTCAGGCGCATGCGCAGTGGCGCCAGGGGTGCCGGCGAGCCCATCGTCACCATCTTCGGTGCCCTGCCGGCGGCCGACGCTCCGGCCCCGGCCGATGCGCTGCAACTGGTCTTCGCCGAGCGGCTGCCCCGGCTGGGCCCGCGGGAGCAGGGCGTCCTGAGCCAGGTGCTGCAGACCAAGTCCTGCGGCTGCCTTCAGGACGCCGCCTGCCCGAAGACCGGCCCGTGGGCCGACCAGCCCTTCATGGTGCGCGGCCACTCGGCGAAATGCCCGGTGCTGGCCTCGAACGCGCCGCGTTGACGATCGACCCTCAGGGCAGGCTGAAGCCTTGGCGGGCGACGTCCGCGTCTATCGACGGCAGCAGCTTGCGTGCACCCTCGATGTCGGCCCGGCCTTGTTGTTCGCCTTGCCGCAGGCGCGCGATGCCACGGCCGTACAGCGTCCACGCCTGGTCGGGCTTGAGCACCAACGCCCGGTCGAAATCCTGCTGCGACGCTTGGTCGCGCCCGCGCCGCAAATGCAGCCAGCCCCGGCTGTCGAGGTATGAAGCGTTCTCGGGATGCCGGCTGATGGCGCCGTCGCAGTCGGCGAGCGCCTGGTCCAGGTCCGTGCCCAGCATCGTCCGCGCCCAGCAGCGCTCATTCAGCGCCTGGGGCAGCAGGGCATCGTGCCGGTGGACGGCGATCCAGTGGCTGAACTGCGACACCGCCTGTCGGTACATCCCGAGCTTCTGGTAGATCCGTCCCATGTGCAGACGATCGTTCGATTCAAATGCCAGGTTCCGGTCCAGCACGTCCAGGTCCTCTGCCGAGCCTGCGGGGTCGCCTGTCAAGGCCTCCATGCGGGCACGATGCAGGCGCGCCGGGTTGTAGAGCGAGTCGATGTGCAGCGCCTGGTCCAGGTCACGACGCGCCTGGTCCAGCTGGTTCAACGCCAAGTGGATCTCTGCTCGCTGCGAGAAGTGCTCCGCCGCGTCGGGCTCGAGTTCGCAAGCGCGGTTGATGTCCGACAGGGCGGCTGCATGGTCCTGGCGCAGGAATGCGAACATGGCGCGGCGCGCAAAACCCGCGGCGTCCGAGGGCGACTTGCCTTGCCCCGACCCTTGGACAGGTGTGCTGTCCCAGCGGAATGTCGGACCGCCGTTGTAGGTGAAGTAGATCCTTCGCTGGTTCCTGGACACGTAGATCCGGTGTGACAGGAAGAAGTCGGAGCCGAGCATCAGGTCCTGTCCGTCGGGCGGGTCGAAGTCGGTCACCTCGATTCGACTGTTCGATATGCGCTCGCCGCCGATCTCGAGCGTCTTGATCTGTGCCTTCCAGCTTGGGAGTCCATCCGGCTCGCCGCCCGGGACGGGCTCCATCTGTTCGGCAGTGATGTCCGCGGCGCGGGCGGCGCTAAGAGTCAGCCAGGAGTAGTAGGCGGGACTGAACTCCACTTCGATGGTCCGGCCGTTGAGTCGAGCGCGACCGATCAGAGGCGCAGGATTGTCGTAGCGATCCGGCAGCAAGTCGATTTCGGACACCTGCGAGGAGTCGGCCCAATAGGCCATCGAGGCGTCTACGCAATCCCCCTGGGCCGATACCAACCGGACTACTCCGTTCGCCAGGTCGTACTCGGTGTCCCACCTGCCAAGCAGGTCCCGGCCCAGGTCACCCATCACGTCCGCGCCTGGATCGTCGCCGCCGACCAGGAAGTCCACTGCCGACAGCTCCAGCTTGCCGAGCCTGAGGCCAACCGTGGTCTTTCGGGTCCTCAACAGGTTCGTGGCCCGGTCGGGCAGCTTCAGCTGCGCCGCCGCCGCCTCGGTAAGCCTGTTGTACCTGGCTGAGGTGTTGATCGCCAGTTTCACCGCAATGCCATCGATCGCTGCCGTCGTGACAAGCCGATGGCCCGACATCTGCACCGGCAGCTCCAGTGACGCCAGCTGGCAGCGCTGCGCCTGTGCGGCCTCTGGCATCGCGGGCCACGTAGCGGCGAGCGCCAGGATGGCCGTCGCAAGGCGGCGGGCCTTGTTCGCGTGATTCTCCAAGTGCATCCCTCCCCGGGCGCCATTTGCTCTTCGAATGCATCTTACTGGCGCTGGCATGGCCGCCCCCCCGGCGCTGCGCTCCCGCTTGATGCGAAATGAACTTTCGACAGGTGTTCTGCAAGCCGCCTGCTCGCGCCGGCACGCTGGCCGGGCGATATCCGTGGAAACCCCGACCGTCTTTTGTCTTGCATCAAGGACAGCTCCGCCAGTATCATTTACCGACCGTTCGGTAGATTAATTCCGGCGGACCAACGGAGACGCACCCATGCCCGTGAAGACGCCTGGCCCCGGCGAGCTGGAGGCCATAGAGACCGCGAGCCGTGACGAGATCGCGGCGCTGCAGCTCCAGCGCCTGCAGGCAACGCTCGCTCGCGTGTACGAGAACGTGCCGCACTATCGCCAGGCCTTCGAGGCCAAGGGCGTGCATCCGTCGGACTGCAAGTCGCTGGCCGACCTCGCGAAGTTCCCCTTCACCACCAAGCACGACCTGCGGGCCCACTACCCCTTCGGGATGTTCGCCGTGCCGCGCCAGCAGGTGGCCCGCATCCATGCCTCCTCCGGCACCACCGGCAAGCCCACGGTGGTCGGCTACACGAAGAACGACATCGAGATGTGGGCTGGCCTGGTGGCCCGCTCCATCCGCGCCGCCGGCGGCCGGGCAGGCGACATCGTCCACGTGGCCTACGGCTACGGCCTGTTCACCGGCGGCCTGGGCGCGCACTACGGCGCCGAGAAGCTGGGCTGCACGGTCATCCCGATGTCCGGCGGGCAGACCGAGAAGCAGGTCCAGCTGATCCGCGACTTCCAGCCCGACATCATCATGGTGACGCCCAGCTACATGCAGGTGATCATCGAGGAGTTCCGCCGCCAGGGGCTGGATCCGCGCGAGATGTCGGTCAAGGTCGGAATCTTCGGCGCCGAGCCCTGGACGGAGGCGATGCGCGCGCAGATCGAGGGCGACGCCGGCATAGACGCGGTCGACATCTACGGCCTGTCCGAGGTGATGGGCCCGGGCGTGGCCAGCGAGTGCGTCGAGAGCAAGGACGGCCCGGTGATCTGGGAGGACCACTTCTATCCCGAGATCATCGACCCCGAGACGGGCGAGGTGCTGCCGGACGGCTCCGAGGGAGAGCTGGTCTTCACCTCGCTCACCAAGGAAGCCTTCCCCATCGTCCGCTACCGCACGAGGGACCTCACCCGCCTGCTGCCGCCCACGGCCCGCGCCTTCCGCCGCATGGGCAAGATCGTCGGTCGTTCCGACGACATGCTCATCATCCGCGGCGTCAACATGTTCCCGACCCAGGTGGAGGAGCTGGTGCTGCAGACCGATGGGCTGTCGGGCCAGTACCAGATCGTCGTCACCCGTGAAGGCGCGCTGGACGAGGTGCAGGTGCTGGCCGAGGTGCTGCCCTCGCACGCCGGCGCCGACCGCGAGGCGCTCGGCAGGCAGCTGCAGCACCGCATCAAGACGCTGATCGGCGTCAGCACGCGCGTCGTCGTCGGTGCGCCCGAATCCATCGAACGAACGCTCGTCGGCAAGGCCCGCCGGGTGATCGACAAAAGGCCCAAGTAAGAGAGGAACCGCCATGTACACCCAAGCCATGGACACCGCGCCCAAGGAAGAGCGCAAGGCCGTGCGCTCCGCCGAGGAGGCGCAGCTCGAAGAGCGCTTCGAGGCGCGCATCGACGAGGGCGCCTTCATCGAGGCCAAGGACTGGATGCCCGAGCACTACCGCAAGACGCTGGTGCGCCAGATCAGCCAGCACGC
>CAMLGG010000015.1 GCA_946479475.1 uncultured Ideonella sp.
TCGTGCACGGCACCGGTTCGGGTCGAATCGAGGAAGCTCAGTCGAGCTGCAGGTAGACCCGCTGCCCTTCGATCTTCACGGGGTAGCTGCGCAGCGGCTCGGTGACCGGGTCGCAGGTCGGCCGGCCGTTGCGCACGTCGAACTTGCCCTGGTGCAGCGGGCACTCGATCTCGTGGCCTTCGAGGAAGCCGTCGCACAGCCGGGCCTGGCCGTGGGTGCAGACGTTGTCGGTGGCGAAGACCTCACTGCCCACGGTGTAGAGGGCGATGTCGCGGCCGTTCACGTGCACGCCCATCACGTCGTCGGTGGGCAGCTCGCTGGCCGCGAGCGCGTCGATCCAGGGGGCTTGGCTCATATCGGGTAGATGATCGAGTTGGGGATCATTTCGCTGTCGTAGATGCACTCGCGGCGGGCGAACTTCAGGCCCGCGGGCGTGCGCACGACGGTGTCGAGGTAGCGGCCGACGTTGAACACGGTGGAGGCCTCGGACAGCTTGGTGCGGAGCACCGCGTAGTTCGCCTCGCAGCGGAACTGCCCCGCCTCGACGCTGCGCACGACCGGCGTGCCCACCACGTGGCGCTGGTAGTACGGGTCGTGGAACAGCGTCTCCTTGATGCCGTAGACCCGGTCCTTCAGCATGCCCTTGCTGGTGAACGACAGCGTGGCGAGCGGGAAGCCGCACTCGTGGTTCTCTCGCGGCTGCAGGCGGTAGACGCAGTCCTCGGTGAAGAACTCGGGCCACAGGTCCCACTGGCCGGAGTCGACCGCGCTCGCGTAGTCGGCATACAACTGCGTCAGCGCCAGCCAGTCTTCGAAGTTGATGTTGCATGCCATTTCAGTCTTCCTCCGGCGCTCCGAAGGAGCCGCCGTCTACAAGCGGCGTGCGCGGATCCGGCTCTGCCGGTCCGCTGCGCGAGCCCCCTCGGGGGGCAGCCCCCGGAAGGGGGCGTGGGGGCTCCATGATCTCGCGCCAGTAGCGGTACATGCCTCGGATCAAGGTCTCCGTCACCATGTGCTCGGCGTCCTCCACTTCACGCCCGCCCAGCTCGGCCACCGCGCGGTGGAAGGGCTTGCTCTCGAAGGCCTGCTGCGAGAACTCGATCACCTCGCCGTCGTCGGCCGAGACGAAGCCGGCCGGGCCGAAGAGGTTGGCCTGGCGCAGGCGCCGCTCGGTCATCTCCTCGCTGTCGTCCTCGAAGCCGAAGTGCGTCCACACGAAATCGAAGCTGCCGTGGCCGCTGGGCTGGATGTGGCGGGTGGAGACGCTGTTGACCTGCTGCTGCAGGATGACGCTCGGGAAGATGGTCGTCATCACCGCCGTCGGGCCGTTCCACCAGGGCTCGGGCACGATGTCGAGGAAGCTGGGGTCCTGCAGCTGCATGCTCTCCTTGAAGCTGGAGACCTGCGTGACCTGCTCGGCCTTGCCCCCGCTGCCGCGGGTGCTGATCATCGCGGCGTGGCGATGCTTCGCATCCATGCGCAGCTGCGACTTGTTGTCCGCCCGCCAGAGGCCGAAGGTGACGAACCAGGTGTGCAGCAGGCCCGGGTGGTATGGGTCCTTGATGTTCTCCTGCATCAGCTTCCAGTTGCCCGGGATGCGCTGGCGGTTGTAGCCGAGGATCTTCAGCTGGCGGCCGTTGAAGAGGCGGTCGAAGTAGCCGAGGATGGTGGGCCCCAGGTAGTCCTCCAGCGATTCGACGTTCTCGTCGAAGCTCGCGAAGACCACGCCGCCCCGCGTCGCGACCTTCAGCTTCGTCAGGCCGTGCTCGCTCGTCTTGAAGTCGGCCGGCATGCCGCCGTGCACCTGGCCGTCCTGCTTCACGCCACGGCGGAAGGGCACGCCCTGCAGATCGCCCTTGAGCGTGTAGCTCCACTGGTGGTAGGGGCAGACGAAGTCCTTGCGATGGCCGTGCCGCTCGCGGCAGAAGCGCATGCCGCGATGGGCGCAGACGTTCTCGACGACATTGATGGCGCCGTCCGCGTCGCGCACCATGATCACCGAGCGCTCGCCGACGACGGTGCGCTTGAAATCGCCAGCGTTCTGCACCTCGGCCTCCAGGCCCACGTAGCACCAGTGGCCCTGGTAGAAGAAGCGCTCCAGCTCGCGCCGGTAGAGCTCCTCGCTCGTGTAGGCGAGGAAGGGGATGCGGTGGGTGCCTTCGCCCTCCCACTGCGGGTGGATGGGGAAGATCGTCGAACTCTGGCTCATGCTTGTCTCCTCGAGCGAGTCGTCACGCCGTGACCGAGACCTCGATCGAACCGAGGCCCTCGATCTCGCCGCGCATTGCGTCGCCGGCCACCACCGCGTTCACGCCCTCCGGCGTGCCGGTCATGATCAGGTCGCCCGGCTCCAGCGTCTCGTACTCCGACAGGCAGGCCACGCATTCGGCCACCGACCAGATCAGCTTGGCGATGTCAGATGACTGGCGCGGCTGGCCGTTGACGGTGAGCGTGATCGCCGCGGCCGCCGGGTGGCCGATGTCCTCGGCGCGGTGCAGCGGGCCGATGGGCGCGGAGAGAGCGAAGGACTTGCCGAACTCCCACGGCCGGCCCTTGTCGCGCGCTTCCAGCTGCAGGTCGCGGCGCGTCATGTCCAGGCCCACCGCGTAGCCGTAGACGTGCTCCAGCGCTCGCTCGATGGGGATGTCGCGACCGCCCCGGCCGATGGCGACCACCAGTTCGACCTCGTGGTGGTAGTTCTTCGTCCTCGGCGGATACGGCACGCTGGCGGGCGCGGTCGCATCCACCACCGCGGCCGCCGGCTTCATGAAGAAGAAGGGCGGCTCGCGGTCCGGGTCCTTGCCCATCTCGCGCGCATGGGCCGCGTAGTTGCGGCCGACGCAGTAGACGCGGTGGACCGGGAAGCGCTCGTCGCGCCCGGCGATGGTCAGGGTCGGTTGCGGCGGGGAGGCGAGGGCGAGTTTCATGGGCGGGGCCTTTTCATTCGTTGATGTCGTCACTGGCGCTGCTCGCGCCACAGGCCGAGCGCCTGCTGCACCGGCCGGTCCGAGAAGCTGAACAGGAGTGCGTCGCGGCTCGCGCGCAGGCTGAGGGCATGCCACGAGGGCACGACGAAGACGTCGTTCTCGTGGATGCGCCAGGTCTGCTCGCCGACCTGCACTTCGGCGCTGCCTTCGAGGCAGACGTGCACGGTGCCGTCCGTGCAGCGGTACGGCCGCGTCTCGAAACCCGCCGGCAGCCACTGCGCGAACGCGCCGATGGTGGGCATGGGCGAGGCGCCCGTCGCCGGGTTCACGTAGCGCAGCTTGAAGCCGTGGTGCGCATCCGGCGTGCCGCGCGCGATGGCCTGCAGCGAGGCGCGTGTGCGCTCGAAGGGGTAGACGAAGACGCGCGTCGGCTCGGCCGGCCGGGGCTGGTAGTCCAGCGGGACCATGTTGGCGCCGTAGCGGGCGAGTGCGTCTCCCTCAGGCCGCGTGGGCTCTTGCGACTGTTGCTCGCTCTTCTCCGAGAAGCCCGCGTCGAGGAAGCGGACGATGGGGATGTCCAGGCCATCGAGCCACACGACCGGCTGCTCGCCGAGGTTGCCGTGGTCGTGCCAGGTCCAGGCAGGCGTGATGATGAAGTCGCCGCGGCGCATGGTGGTTCGTTCGCCGTCCACCGCCGTGTAGGCGCCTTCGCCGTCCAGCACCAGGCGCAGCGCGGATTGCGTGTGCCGGTGCGCGGGCGCCACCTCGCCCGGCAGGATGAGCTGCAGGCCGGCATAGAGCGACTGCGTGATGCACGACTGGCCGCGCAAGGCCGGGTTCTCGAGGATGAGCACGCGGCGCTCGGCCTCCTCGGCGCTGATCAGCCGGCCGGCCTCCATCACCTGCTCGCGCAGTTCGGCGTAGCGCCACAGCGCAGCCTGGGCGGGTGAGCGGGGCTGCGGCGGCACGAGGGCGCCGAGCACTTCCCACAAGGGCGTCATGCTGTGAGCGCCGATGCGCTCGTAGTAGGCGGCGCGTGCAGCGCGTTGTGCATCGGTGGGCGGGGTGGCGGCGTGCATGCTTCAAGTGGGTTGGGTGTAGAAGGCGTCGGCGTGGATGCGGGCCGGGTCCATGCCCTTGCGCCGCACCAGCAGGGTCGCGGCCTCGACCATCGGCGGCGAGCCGCAGAGGTAGGCGCGCCAGCCGTCCAGGCGCGGCAGGTCCTCGGCGATCGCGTCGGTGACCAGGCCGCAGCGGTGCTCGCGCGGGTCGCCGCCCGAGGTGACCACGACGTCGACCTTCAGCCCCGGGTGCTCGCGCTGCAGGGCGGCCAGCCAGTCCAGGCCGTAGACGTCGCGCGGCGAGCGCACGCCGAAGTACAGATGCACCGGGTTGCGCATCCCGCCTTCGACGGCGCCGCGCAGGATGGAGAGGATGGGTGCGAGGCCGGTGCCGCCGGCCACGCAGAGGATCGGGCCCTCGTGCTTGCGGCGCAGGTAGGCGGTACCGAGCGGGCCGCTCACGCGCACCGCGTCGCCCGGCTTGAGCTCGCTGGCGATGTAGCCCGAGACGCGGCCGCCGGCCACCACGCGCACGTGGAACTCCAGCGTCGAATCGGCAGCGACGCCGGCCATCGAGTACGGCCGCACATGCTCCGGCGTGAACTGCAGCTGTGCGTACTGACCCGGCGAGAACTCGATCGGCTTGGCCGGCTTGAGCACCACGCGCCTGATGTCGTGCGTCATGGCTTCGACCGCCAGCACCGTGGCCTTGACGATGCGCGCCGGGTGCACGACGACCTCGTCCGGCTCCGGGATCTCGATGGTGCAGGGCTCGGTGAGGAAGGTCTGGCAGGCGAGCACGTAGGCGTCGCGCCCGTCCAGCGGGTTCTGCACCGAGCGGCCCGAGTCCAGCACTTCGCCATCCACCACCCGGCAGCGACAGGTGCCGCAGCGGCCGGCCATGCAGCTGTACGACATCGGGACCTGCGCCTCCCGCAGGGCATCCAGCAGGTTGGCGCCGGGCCGCACCTCGATGGTCTTCTGCAGGGGCCGGATGTGCACTTCCATGGGACCGGATCGTCGGCGCTCCGCCTCGATCAGCCAAGAGGATTCGGGCTATATGCTGTATCACTCGCGGTGATGACGAAGGAAGACCCATGGAGCTGCACGAACTCGACCTGAACCTGCTCGTGGTCTTCAACCACCTGCTGGTGGAGCGCAAGGTCTCGAAGGTTGCCGAGGTGCTCGGCATCTCGCAGCCGGCGGTGAGCAATTCGCTGGCCAAGCTGCGCAGGCTCTTCGGCGACGAGCTCTTCCTGCGCACGCCCAAGGGCATGGAGCCCACGCCCTTCGCCGACCAGCTCGCCGAATCGGTGAGCTACGCGCTCGGCATGATCCACAGCGGGGTCAACCAGCGGACCAGCTTCGATCCCGCCAGCGCCAGGCAGGCCTTCACCATCGGCATGACCGACGTCGGCGAGATCTACTTCCTGCCCGCGCTGATGGAGCGGCTACGGCTCGAGGCGCCGGGCGTCACGCTGAGCACCGTGCGCAACACCGCCATCAACCTGCGCGACGAGCTCGAGGCCGGCAAGGTCGACCTCGCCATCGGCCTGTTGCCGCAGCTCAAGGCCGGCTTCTTCCAGCGGCGCCTGTTCAGCCAGCCCTACGTCTGCCTCATGCGCCGCGGCCATCGGCTGGACAAGCGCAGGATGAGCATGGCCGAGTTCTCGGCCGCCGAGCACCTGGTGGTCATCTCCGCCGGCACCGGGCACGGCAAGGTCGACGAGGTGCTCCAGCGCAGCGGCGTGCAGCGCCACGTTCGCCTGACCGTGCCGCACTACGTGGGCGTCGGCCACATCCTCCAGGCCTCGGACCTCATCGCGACCGTGCCCGAGCGCCTGGCCGACCGCCTCATCGAGCCCTTCGGCCTGGCCAAGGTGCCTCACCCGGCGAAGCTGCCGGACGTCGCCATCAACGTCTTCTGGCACGCCAAGTTCCACCGCGCCCCGGCGAACCGGTGGCTCAGGGGCGTGGTGTTCGAGTTGTTCGCGGATGGGAAGGGGTGAGGGCAGGAGCGGGGGCCGGCCGGCCGCTCGTCGTTCGCCAGCGTGCTTCGTCGGCGCGCATCCTGCACAGTCGCAAGTCGTTGGCCGTGCCCCGGCTGCTCGCCCACACTGCGCCGCGTCCGCACTTCATCCGAGAGATTCACACCATGGACTACCGCATCCTGCTGGCCGCACCCCTGGCCGCTGCCGCCGTCACCGCCAGCGGGGCCGACGCCTTGCGCCAGCCCGAAGGCTGGATGGCCATGGCTTCCTATGCCTGGCCGCAAGGCCAGACGCATGAGGCCGGCGTCGCCCCCGAGACCGAAACGAGCGGCCAGCGTGCACTCACCGTCAAGTCGCTGGGCCGGCGTCAACCCACCGAAATCGGCAGCGTCAGCCAGTTCGCGTTCGGCTATGCCGGCAAGCGCGTGCGCCTGACGGCCCAGGTGAAGACGGCGGGCCTCGACGGCTGGGGCGGCCTGGTGATCAGCCAGGGTTTCACGCCCCTGCCGTACCTGGCCTTCACGGACGCCTACGCCACCACGCCGCCGCTGGGTGCCGCAGGTTGCCCCGACTGGTGCGAGGTGAGCGTGGTGGCCCACGTGGCGGCCGACAGTGACAAGGGCGGTGTGGTCAACGTCGGCCTGGCGCTGGTGGGCAGCGGCCAAGCCTGGGCCCGCAGCGTGCGGCTGGAGGCCGTGGGCGACGACGTGCCGGTGACCACCGAGGTCTTCGCGGCCAAGGCGGCCGGGCAGGTCAGAGAGAGTGCCTTGCAGGGCCAGCAGCTGATGGCCGCGCAGAAGAAGACGCCCACGAACTTGTCGCTGCGCTGAGCGCGCCCCCAGCCCCGACACGAACCCATCAAGGAAACCACATGGACTACCGAGCCCTCTTCATCACCCCGCTCGCCGCATTGGTCTTGAGCGTCGGCGCCACCGGCCTGCAGATGCCCGCCGGCTGGCAGGCCAGCAAAGCTCCACGGGCGGATGCCGCGGCCATCGGCGCAGCCGTCGACCAGTACGAGATCGGCATCGACACGGCCCTGCCCGGCAGCTCCCCCAGCCTGACCGTGCGCTGCGTTGCCAAGTTGAACCCTGAGATCATCAGCGTTGGGCACGCCTACCAAAGCGTCAGCGGCTACGCCGGCCAACGCGTGCGCTTCAGCGGCCAGGTGCGCGCCGAGGCTCCCAGCGGCTGGGCCGGCCTGTACCTCGGCCTGGGTGACATGGACCGCGATCTGCTCACGCCCGTGGCGATGGGCGAAGCGGGGGTGGAGAAGCGCCTGCCCCTGGGCGCGGCGGTGCCGGCTGCCGACGGCCTGTGGCACGACGTGAGCGTGGTGCTGGACGTGCCGGCCGACCCGCCTTGGCTCACCCTGGGCGTGGCCCAGGTGGGCGAAGGCCAGGTCTGGGTGCGCGACCTGAGGTTCGAGGTGGTGGGCGCCGAGGTGCCGGTCACCACCACGCCGATCGGCATTGACTGGGCACAGGCCCGGCGCACCCGTATCCAGCAGCGCGAGACCCTGGCCGCGCTGCAGCCGCAACCGCTGGGCAATGCCGCTTTCGACTGAAGGTCGGGTGCAAGCCTTGGACACCGTCAAAGTCGCGGCCTGGCGCCCGCCGCTGCGCAGCGCCCTGCTGCCCGCCCTGTTGTTCTGGGTGGCCTGGGCGTTGCTGCGCTGGCAATGGCCGCACGCGCGCTGGGTGCCGGTGTCGGCACAGCTGTGGCTGGCCTACAGCGCCGCCTGGCTGGTGCTGCCCGCGCGCTGGTGGGGCCTGTTCGTGCCGCTGGCGGCGGCGGCCGGCGCCGCGCTCGGCGTCGGCTTCTCGCCGGGAGGGTGGCTGTCCTGGCTGCCGCCCCAGGGCCCTGCGGCGGCGCTGCGCGTCGCCTTGCCGGCCTTTGCCTTTGCGTTGCTGCTGCACCTGCCGCTGCGCTGGTGGCGCTGGCGGGAGGAGCAGAGGCTGCGCTGGCAGTTGGCGCGTGCCGAGCAGACGGCGGCCGTGGCAGAACTCGAGCGACAGGTCAGCGTGACCGAGCTGAAGGCCCTTCAGGCCCAGGTGGAGCCGCACTTCCTGTTCAACGCGCTGGCCAGCCTGCAGCAGCTCATCCGCAGCCAGCCCGCCACGGCCGAGCGTTTCCTCGGCGAGCTGCACGACTACCTGCGCATGGCCCTGCCTTCGCTGCGCGAGCCGATGTCCAGCGTCGGGCGCGAGCTGGCGCTGGCCCGGGCCTACCTCACGGTGATGGCCACGCGCCTGGGCGATCGCCTGCAGTTCGCGGTGCGGGCCGAGCCCGGCTGCGAAACCCACGCACTGCCGCCGCTGATGCTGCTGACGCTGGTGGAGAACGCCGTGCGCCACGGCATCGAGCCGCTGGCGCGCGGTGGCCGCATCGACATCGAGGCCCGCCACGAAGGGCCGCGGCTGGTGCTGCAGGTGCGCGACAACGGTGCCGGCCTGCTGGCCGCCTCACCCGGCAAGGGCCAAGGCCTGGGCCTGGCCAACGTGCGCGACCGCCTGGCCGGCCTGTATGGCGAGACGGCACACTTGAGCATCCAGCAACTCGCCGAAGGCGGCGTGTGCGCCCGCATCGAACTGCCCTGGACGGAGCCCCCGCCTTGAGCCCCACCGCCCCCCGCGCCCTCCTGATCGAAGACGAAGCCCTGCCGCGCCAGCGCCTCCGCGAGGGCCTCGCCCTGCTGTGGCCGCAGCTGCAGGTGGTTGCCGAAGCCGAAGACGGTGAACAGGGTCTGGCCCTGGCACTGCAGCATCGCCCGGACATCGTGTTCGTGGACATCCGCATGCCGGGCCTGGATGGCCTGCAGCTCGCGCAGCGGATCAAGGGCCTGGCGCACATCGTCTTCGTCACCGCCTACGACGCGCATGCGCTGGCGGCCTTCGAGCAGGGGGCGGTGGACTACCTGCTCAAGCCGCTCGCCACCGAGCGCCTGGCCGAAACGGTGCAGCGGCTGCAGCAGCGCCTGCAGCTGCCGCCGGCCGAGCTGGCGCGCTGGCTGCAGCAGTGGCAGCCGCCCCAGCTACCGGTCGCACCCGCGCCCAGCGCCGCTGCCCCGCTGCGCTGGCTGCAGGCCTCGCAGGGCGATCGCCTGCACCTGGTGATGGTGGCCGACGTGAGCCACTTCCGCAGCGACAACAAGTACACCTGCGCCGTCACGCGCGAAGGCGAGTTCCTGCTGCGCCTGTCGCTTCGCGAGCTGCTGGATCAGCTCGACCCGGAGCAGTTCTGGCAGATCCACCGGGCCATCGTCGTCAACCTGGCGCAGGTGGCGCGCGTGGAGCGCCGGCTGGGCGGCATGGACGTGCTGCTCAAGGACGGCCAGACCCGGCTGCCGGTCAGCCAGAGCTACCAGCCGCGCTTCAAGCCGATGTAAGGCCGCGCGAAGCCCGGCCGCCCGTGTCGCTCAGAAGCGATCGAAGAAGGCCTTGGTTTCCTTCGCCGAGTAGTCGGGATACCAGTGCCCGCCGGTCGGCCTGCCGCACCAGACGACGGGTTTGTCGGCGCCGCAGCCCTGGTACTCGACGCATCCGTTGCTGCCGATCGGCGCCGTCTCGGCGCGGCATTCATTGCGTGTGGTGAACACGTTGCGCGCCTCCTCGCCGGCCGAGTAGGGGACGGTGTTGTCGTCCTGGGCATGGAAGAACACGGCGGCCACTCGGTAGGAGGACGATGCGCACCCGCTCCACAGCGAGCTCCCCATGGGCGCGATGGCCCGCACCACGTCGCCCATCTGGCAGCCGATGGCGTTGGACATCATGCCGCCGAAGCTGAAGCCGGTGGCGAAGACGCGCTGCGTATCGGTGCAGGCGCCTTGCTGCAGCTGGCTGATCATCGAGCGCATGAAGCGGATGTCCCGGTCACCGGTGTTGGCCCAGCCGGCATCCAGCCCCTGAGGCGCGACGAAGATGGCCGTGTCGCCGTACTCGTTCTTCAGGCCGAAGTAGCCGCTCCAGCCGCGGACGTCGTCGGCGCTGCCATCGCGCCAGTGCAGCCCGATGACGACCGGGTAGGCCGTGTTCGGATCGTAATGGGCGGGCAACTCCACCCAGTAGCTGCGCTGCACGCCATCCGACATGAGGGACTGGTAGCCGGTGCTGAACTTGGCCGCCGCCCCGCAGCCGGCACTGGCGTGCGCGCCGGGCGTGGGCGGCGGATTCCCGGACGGTGGCGGGGCAGAGGGGGCCGGCCCGCCGCCGCCACTGCCGCAGCCGGCCATGGCGCCGAGCAGCGCCGCAGTGCATGCCGCTTGCCCGAACCGTCGAAGGACGCCTCGCCAAGAGACGAGGCTGTGAAAGCGGGCGGTTTCCTGGAGCGCGATCGGGGTCATGGGCAGGCGAGGGTTGAAGCCGCGGTGGGCACGGCCGAGGCGGTGCAGGAGCGGCGCTCGCCCGGTCCCCAACGCGACGGGTGACGCGAGAGGCGATGATATGGCGGTAGATCTGCGTGACGGATGATAATTTGTTCGATGGGGAAACTATCCGAGGAAAACGATGACCGGCATCAGTCCGGCCTTCGCCAGGCGGCGTTCATCAGCGTCACCTGATGCGCCGACGGTTCGGGACCTGCAGCCCCTGTCCGTATCCCGTTCCTCGACGCGGCAGATGTCGAACACGACGAGCGGAACGTAGACCAGGCCCGCGGCCCAGGCCATGGGAGTGGAAGTGAGGAAGGCCACCCGGGTCCTTGCCTCGATGGCCGGGCCGCGGTCGTTCGTGGCTCAGGCTCCGGAGGCGGGGGCGGTTGCGCCCGTGACGGCTTCCTCGAACGGGCGCCCGCCGGGCCGCAGCGCGGAGTGCTCGCGCTTCGAATGCAGCAGCGGGTAGAACATCTGATCGGCCCAGTGCTCGTCGCCGAACAACCGGTCGTCCTGCAGGCCCACGGCAGCCGGGTACTGCCGCGTGACGTGGGCCGTGCCGAAGAGCACGTCCCAGAGGAACAGCAGGTTGCCGAAGTTGCCCTTGTAGTGGCCGACTCCGTCGCTGTTGGTCAGCGCGTGGTGGGCCCAGTGCGTGGCCGGCGTGGAGAGCGTGCGCTCCACCACCCACATCAGCGGCCGCAGCACCTTCACCCGGTAAAGCGGCTCGTCCCAGCGCCAGGCACAGTGCGCGCCGAGGATCACGGCGATCTTCACGACGAAGTAAGGGGCGTAGACCTGGCCCATCCCGAGGTACACCAGTGCGCCGCCCGTCCACAGGCCCGGCATCAGCAGGTAGTAGAAGAAGTTGTTGCGGTAGGTGATGCGGATGCTCATGTAGCGGGCCGAGTGATGGGCCCGGTGCAGTGGCCACAACAGCGGCGTGTGGGAGACGCGGTGCCACCAGTACTGGGTCATGTCGTCGGCCACGAGGAAGACCGCCACCATCGCCCACCAGGGCAGGCCGGCGAACGCCCCGCGCTGCGCGGGGAGCAGCCAGGCGCACAAGGCGTTCGAGCCCAGCAGCGCGATCGGCTGGTTGATCCCGATCAGGCTGATGAACATCAGCAGTTCCAGCTTGGTGTCGTTGGCCGTGGCCCGGACCGTGTCGCGGTGGCGGCGCGAGACGTATTCCATGCAGGCGAAGCCGGCGATCAGGACGAGGATCAGCGAGTTCTGTAGCAGGGTGCTCACGGGCGTCTCCTGGAAAGTCCCGCCTTTATGCCGTCGGCCGCCCTATGTGTCCAATGCAACGTTGACAACGGCCTGATGCATGCCGCACATTAGCCCATGGTCGACCTGAAACGCCTGGCCCACCTGGTCGCGCTCGCCGACGAGTGTCATTTCGCCCGCGCGGCCGACCGGGTGCACCTCAGCCAGCCGGCCTTCAGCCGCAGCATCCAGTCGATCGAGAGCGACCTCGGGATGCGCCTGTTCGACCGCGAGACCGGTCCCGTGAGGCCCACGCCGGCGGGCGAGTTCATGATCGAGCGGGCCCGCCGCCTGCTGTTCGACGCGCGATGCCTCCAGCGCGACGCGATGCTCTACCGCGACAGCCAGCTGGGCGACACGGCCTTCGGAGCCGGCCCCTTTCCCGCCTCGACAGTCATGCCCGTGGCGCTGGCGGCGCTGCGCCGCGACCACCCAACGATCGGCCTGCGCGTCGAGATGAACAACTGGCAGCAACTGCTGCAGCGGCTGCTGGCCGAGGACATCGAGTTCTTCGTGGCCGACGTGCGCGACCTTCCGTCCGACCCGAAGGTGCAGGTCAGCCCGATCGGCCGGCAGATGGCGCATCTGTACGTGCACGCGGGCCACCCGCTGGCGGCGCGTCGGTGCCGCTTCGCCGAAGCCTGGGCGCACGGCCTGGCCACCACGCGCGTGCCGAGCCCGGTGAAGACCCTGCTCGGCCGACTCATCGGCCTGCCCCCCGGCACCGAGATCGTGCCGGCCATCGAGTGCGACGACGTGGCGCTGCTTCGCACGCTGGCCCTGTCCACCGACAGCGTGGTGGCCCTGCCCGACGCGGCGGTGCGCCAGGAGTTGCGGACGAAGACGCTGAGGCTCGTGGACGTGAGCGACCTGCCGCCGGTCTATTCGGAGATGGGCGTCGTGACCCTGGTCAACCGCACGCCCTCTCCGATGGCGCAGCGCGCGATCGCCTGCATCCGGGACGTCGCGCGGGACATCAACGTGCCCCCGCTGGCCTGAGGCAGCGGCGCGACTTCCAGCTGCCTTCGCCCCCCGGCGGCGAGCTGCAGTGGGCCGAAGCCGACCCCTGGCAGTCTGCGGGCTTCAGCCGAAGCGGTCGTACGCCTCCTCGGGTGAACTGACTTACCTTTTCACTGCTTCAGCCGCAGACGATAGATCGTCCCCCAGTCCGACGGTCCGCCCGCCTGGGTGACCCCCCACAGCTCGTTCGCGCCGACTTCCACCACGCCATCGGTGCCGCTGCCCTCGCCCGGTGCGAACTCGTGCAGCACACTGAACTGGCCAGCCGGCGTCACTTGGTAGATGACGCCGTGGCCGGCTGCACCATAGACCGTGGTGCCCCAGAACGTGCCGTCCGGACGCATCCACAGATCGCCACGCGGACCATACGTGGTGGCGTGCGAAAACGCGTGCACCTGTGCCCACTGCCGGTCGTGGCCGATCCTGTAGATCACCCCGTCGTCGCCGCTGGTCGTTCCGTAGAACAGCCCGTCCGGCCCCTCCGCCAGCGCCGTGTTGGGGCGAAAGCCGTCGGGGCTGGCTGGCTTGTGGTGAAACGAGTGCAGCGTCTGACTGAAGCCATGCCGATTCATGCGGAACACCGTGCCACCGCCATGCCGGCCACCGTTGTAGGTCACGCCATACAGCAGGCCGTCGCTGGCATTGGTCAGTGCCTCCAGCGGCGTGATGCCGTCGTTGGGCGTGAACGGCGCGCCAAATTCGTGCAGCACGGTGACCTTGCCGCTGGGGGTCATGCGAAATGTGCAGCCGGACCGGAACGCCCCGCCGTACGAGGCCGTGCCGTAGAAATCGCCGTCACTGGCCTTGAGCAGCCGCCCGCCGGGATACCAGCAGCCTCCGTCGTCCGGCGCCTTGAAGGAATGCAGGATGGTCAGCTCGCCTTGCCGGCTGAGCCGGTACAAGGCGCCGAGGTTGTGTGCGCCACCACGCTGTCCCGTGCCATAGAAATCTCCGTCGGGGCCCAGGGTCAGTTCCTGGAATCCTTTGGGGTCACCGGCTGTGTCGAAGCGCCGCAGTACGGTGAACTCGCCGTCGGTCGACACGCGGAAGAACACCGGATCGCCGATGTAGCCGGTGGCAAAGCCGTAGAGCATGCCGTCGGGCGCCAAGGTCAATCTGCCATACGGGCGGCTATTCTCCTGGGTCATCTGAACCATGACTTCGTAATCTGCCGCGCCGGGCTCGACGCCTTCCGCCTGGCACGACGGAACGATCGCGAACAGCATCCCGGCCACGGCCAGCGGCGTCACAACGGCACCGGCGAGGGCGCAGATGGGGAGCGCCGCCCGACTACTTGCCTTCATCGTGGGTCCTCCACCATGCAGCGTTGACCCGCTGCCCAGGCGCTCGATTGAACGCGCTCCGGTCAGCTGCGCATACACCAAGCCTTCGGGGGATGACCGGCGGTAGAAGCCCGTGCGCCGACCGACACCGAGTGGTCTTGTCCGGCCTTCGAATGGCAGGCTTCAGTGGACCGGTGGCCGGGCCGGCCATCTGCGCTCAAGTGGCATGCGCGCGGCTGCCATGTCGGCACGCCGACGCTTGACCAGCGTCCATTCATCGGCGAACGGGGAACCAAGGGATGGTCGGCCCTTTCTCCGACGCATCCCTTGCGCTGCCGATGCTCAGTCGAGCGACAGATCCGCCATCCCCGTCACCGCCGCCTTGTAGGCCTTGTAGACATCGATGCGGCCGTAGCCGACCATGTTGTTCGGCCAGTCGGTGTTCGAGGTGCCGCCGCAGGTCTGGTTGACGGGGTCGGTCACGCCTTCGGTCTGCGCGGTCTTGCGCAACAGCTTGGCCACTGCGTTCGGGCGGCCCTTCAGGTCCGGGGCGGCCGACATCAGCAGCGCCGCCGCCCCGGCGACGTGCGGCGTGGCCATGCTGGTGCCGCTCAGGTTGGCGTAGGTGGCGGGCGGCCAGGCCGAGTTGACGTTGACGCCCGGCGCGGAGACGTCCGGCTTGATCTTGTTCACGCCCGCCACGGGCCCGCGGCTGGAGAAGCCCGCCAGCTGGTCGGAGCTGTCGGTGGCGCCGATCACGAAGGCGTTCGAGTAGATGGCCGGCGGGGCGGTGATGGTGTTGCAGGACGGGCCGTCGTTGGCGGCGGCGGCGACGTAGAGGATGCCGGCCTTGGTGAGGTGGTTCACCGCCTTCCTGATCTCGTCGCCCACGGTGCAGCCTTCGCCCACCGTGCAGGTCCAGGAGTTGCTGATGACGTCCGGCGCCAGGTCGGGGTTGGGATTCTTGCCCTTGAGGTTGGTGGGGGCCAGCATCCACTCCATGCACTCGATGTAGGTCGCGGGCGTGCCGTTGCCGGCGTTCATGTTGCGGCAGCCTATCCACTTCGCGCCGGGCGCGACGCCCACCTGGTGCGTGGCGTGGTCGTCGCCGGCGAAGGTGCCGGCGGTGTGGGTGCCGTGGCCGTTGTCGTCGCAAGGCTGCTGCGAGTCCGCCGGGCAGCTGGCGTTGGCGCTGTGGATGGCGTCGTGCCAGTTGTAGTTGTGGTCGGCGGTGGCGCCATTCCAGCCCCGGTACTGCGGCTTCAGGGCCGGGTGATCCCAGCGGTAGCCGGTGTCCTCGCCGGCGATGGTCACGCCCTGGCCGTTGAAGCCCTCGGCCCAGACCTGCGGCGCGTTGATCTTGGACACGCCCCAGGCGATGGCCTCGGCGCCTTCGGCCGACACCTCGCCGTTCGGCTGCGAGCCGGGCCTGGGCAAGGGCACGGCGATGGACGGATTGGGCTCCAGGCGGCTGACGTCGGCGCGGCTGGCCAGCGCGGCGAGGTCGTCGGCCGAGAGCCGGGCCTGGATCATGTTGGCGATCCAGAAGGGGTGGTGGGCGATGCCGCGCGCGGCGAGCCATGCGCGCAAGCCAGCCTGCTGCGAATCAGCGCGATCGCGCAGCGCCTGCACCAGGGCGCGACGGCGTGCTTTGTAGTCCGCCGTCGGCGCCAATGCCGGGGCGGCCTGGTCCTGGAGGACGATGAGCGCATCGACACGCCCGTCGCGGCGGGCCTGCGCGGCCAGCTCGGGGTGGACCTGCGCACCGAACACCGAACTGGCGGCCACCGCCAGGACGGCCAGCGGCAGGCGGCGCAGACTCATTTTTGACGTGCTCATGGCTCGAATCTCCTCGGATGCATTCAGGGCCGCGTGCACACCTGCACACGGTGCAGGCTGGCGATTCTGCGGGAGCAGGGGCGCCGGCCAGGCCCTGCGAAGTAGGGGGAGCGCGTCGGTGAAAGCCCTTGGAGCGCCCTGGTCTCGCGCCGCGTGACGACGGCCACTCCCACGCGCTTGGCGATCGGCCCGTCGGATGCTGGAATGCGGTCGATGAGATCCTTGCTCGGCCCCGCGCGCCACCCTTCGGCGATCCTCTTCCTCGTCCAGATCCTGGGCGTGCTGCTCTACCCCTTCATGGAGCAGGCGCGGCACGGGCAGATCGCGTTGAACATCTTCGGCGTCACGGTGCTCGTCATCACGACGCGCATGGTGCGGCGCACGCCGGGCCTCACGTGGATCAGCGTGTGCCTGGCGACCGTGATCATCGCCTTGCTGGCGCTGCAGTCGCTGCACGACTCAGCCGCGCTGCTGCCCTGGTCTTCCGGCCTCGAAGCGCTGTTCTACTTCTATGCCGCCGGCAGCCTCATCGCCTACATGATGGAGGACTACCGCACGACCACGGACGAGCTGTACGCGGCAGGTGCCACCTTCACCTTGCTGGCCTGGGGCTTCACGCATTGCTTCGTCATGACGCAGGCGCTGCAGCCCGGCGCGTTCGCCGATCCCGGCTCTTCGGCGCTGCGCAGCTGGTCCGATCTCAACCACCTCAGCTTCGCCCTGCTGTCGAGCACCGGCATGGGCTCGGTCGTCGCGGTTTCACCTCATGCGCGGGCGATCGCGAGCATCGAGATGATGGTCGGGGTGATGTACCTGGCCGGGGTCGTGACCCGGCTGATCGGGTTCACGACCCAGGCGGCGAAGGAGTAGCAGGATGCGCGGGCCGCCCGCCTACCCCGCCTCGCGCATCGCGCGGGACAGCTCGCCATGCCCGCGCTCGGCCAGCGCGTCGGCGGCGCCGAGCCTGTCGCGCGCTTCCTTGTTCTGGCTGAGCTTCGACTTGCCCACGAGCGAGCTCAAGGTGATCTCCAGGCCCACGATGTTCTTGAGCATCGCGTCGATGTAGTCGGCGGGCGCGTCGGACATCTTCCAGGGCCGATCCTCGGCCGCCTCGTGCCGCCGCGTCAGCCGCGCGACCAGGCCGCGCACGAAGCGCTCGTCGTCGCGAACGGTGAGCGTGCCGTGGGCGTGCACGACCTCGTAGTTCCAGGTCGGCACCTGGCGGTGCGCCTCGTGCTTGCTCGGGTACCAGCTCGGCGAGATGTAGGCCTCGGGGCCGCGAAAGACCACCATCACCGGCGTGCCCGTCGGGCAGCGCTGCCACAAGGTGTTGGCCCGGGCCACGTGGGCCGTGAGCGTGCCCAGCGGACCGGCGGCGGGGTCGAACTCGAAGGGGACGTGGTCGGCGTCCAGCCCTGCGTCGCCGTGGGTCACCAGGGTGCCGAGCGGATGCTCGCGGATGATGCGGTGGAGCGCCTCGGGCTCGGTGAGGGCGAAGTGCGGCGGGATGTACATCGCGGGTGTGCAGTCTCGAAGACGGGTTGAGCGAAAGCCGGACTTTCGCCTCGAACCGGCACGATCACAAGGTCCAGTTCGGACGAGTTTTCATGGGCCGGTTGCAGCGCATCACGACCTCCTGCGCGGCCGGATCTCCGACGGCTCCCTGCCGCGGATGCTTTCGGAGCCGTCCTACGGCCGGAAGCGAAACGCCCCGACGAGCCGGCCGACCCGATCGCCGCACAGTGGATCCTGGACCGGGCCTTCTCCCGGCGCAGCACAGGAGCATTGCCATGAGTTCAACGAACCCGCGCGACAACCGCCAGGACGACAAGGCCCAACCCCTGCAGGGAGAGGGCAACCACGCGGCGGCACGCCGCTACGACCAGGCGACCACCGACTTCGCGAAGTCCGGCCAGGTCGACGAAGCCGCCCGCCGGGCCGAGCCGCGCTCGGCCGAGGAAGAGCGCAGCCTGAAGCAGGCCGAGGAGCAGGGCGCGTCCCACGCCAAGCGTTGATGCCGCCAGGGTGCGGCTCCTCCTTGTCGACAACGGCCCGGGCCGTTCGTCGTGAGACGATGCGCGGCCATTCCGGCCACGCGCCGAAAGAAGGAGCCCGCCCGTGGCCTTGCAGCTCTACTACCACCCCTTCTCGTCGTACAGCCAGAAGGCGCTGATCGCGCTGTACGAGAACGGCATCCCCTTCGAACGGCAGGTGCTCGAAGGTCCTGACAGCCCGGCCACGAAGGCCCTCGCGGCCCTGTGGCCAATGAAGCGCTTTCCGGTCCTCGTCGACGGCGAACGGGTCATCCTGGAGGCCAGCTGCGTGATCGAGTACCTGCAGCTGCACCACCCCGGGCCGGTGAGGCTCATCCCCGCCGACCCCGACCAGGCGCTCGAAGTCCGGATGCTCGACCGCTTCTTCGACAACTACGTCTCCACCCCGCAGCAGAAGGTGGTGTTCAACCAGCTGCGGCCGGAGGCGGTGCGCGATCCCCACGGCGTGCAGGAGGCGCGCGACATGCTCGAGACTGCCTACGCGTGGCTGGACAAGCACCTGTCCGATGGCCGCGAGTGGGCCGCGGGCGAGGCCTTCAGCCTGGCCGACTGCGGGGCCGCGCCCTTTCTCTTCTATGCCGACTGGACGCACCGCATCGGCGAGAGCTGCGCGCACCTCGTCGCCTACCGCCGCCGCCTGCTCGCCAGACCTTCGGTCGCGCGCGCCGTGGACGAGGCGCGGCCCTACCGCCCCTACTTCCCGCTCGGGGCGCCCGACCGCGACTGAGCGTCTTTCAGCGGCTGGCCGTCGGCTGGGCCGGCGGCGCCCAAGGCTCCGGCACGCGGTTCTTCACCGGCGGGATGGTGCGCAGGTAGGCGAAGACGGCCTCCAGGTCCGCGTCGCTGAAGTGGTTGTAGACGGGGATGGGCATGGGCGGCAGGATCTCGCGCCCGCGTCCCAGGTGGCGCCCGGTGCGGATGGTCCGCTTGAAGTCGTCCGCGGTCCACTTCCCGAGGCCGGTCTCGGGATCGGGCGTCAGGTTGGCGGTGAAGCTCACGCCCCAGGGGCCGGCCCAGGCGGTGTTGGTGGCCGAGCCGATCATCAGCCACGGGCCTTCCGGCAGCGCCGGCACCGGCGGCATGGCCAGGCTCTCGGGGTGGCCCGAGAGCAGGCGCGAAAGGTCCGGCTCGGGGCCGTTGGGCCCCATCTTCAACGGCGTGTGGCAATCCATGCAGGCCGAGGTGCTCACGAGATAGCGGCCGCGCGCGACCTGGTCGACGCTGGTGATCGGGCCGCCCTTGGTGGCGGCGTGCGCCGGGGGCGCCTCGCCGAATCCGTAGGCCGCGATCAGGGCGGTGGTCGCCGAGGGGGTGGGCAGGCTGGCGATCCATTGCCGGATCAGGGCCAGGGCCTCGGTGTCGGGCAGTGGCGTGCCCAGGGGCGGCATCTGCTGCCGCGGGTTTCGGGTCGCCATGCGGTGCAGCAGCACGCTGGCATCGGGATCGCCCGGCGCGACGACCTGTGTCGCCCCGGTGGCCGGGCGGAAGCGGCTCCCGGCGCCTTGCGTGGCTTCGCGCACTTCACGCAGGCTGGCCTGCGGATCCGCGACGCGCTGCGCGAGCGTGAGGGCCAGCGGCACCTGGCCGCCGGCGCGGTGATGGCAATGCGCGCAGTTGCCGTGCAGGTAGCCGAGCGCGGCGCGTTCGAGCGGGGTGTCGGCCGCGATGCGCGGCGGTTCGGCGAGCAGCGCCGGCGGCAGCCCCTTCAGCCACCCGCGCGCCACCAGTGCGCGCAGGTCCACGCCTGCGCCGGCGCCCTCGCGCAAGGGCGAAAGCTGCAGCGCGCTCGCTCCCAGCACCGGCACCGGCGCGCCGCCGTGGCAGGCCAGGCAGTCGCCGCGGCCGGGCACCGCGTAGCGGCCCTCCGGCGCCGCCGCCACGGGCAGGGCCCTGATGCCACGCGGGGGTGCGAGCAAGGCATCGGTGCCGTCCGCGTTCCAGACGTAGGTGGCGAAGCGCCACTCGCCGCGCGCCGTTCGCTCGATGTAGCGTGTCTCGATGCGCCGGCCGCCGAGCGAGAACTCCTTCCACAGCCGGGTGCCGGGCGGGAAGACCCAGGCGTCCGGGTCGCGGGCGTCGATGGCGGTGCCCCGCGGCAGCGCGAGCCAGCGGCGCTTGGCCGCGCCGTCCGACCACAGCGGGTACTGCGGCGTGAAGCCGAGGATGCCTGCGCGCACCGCGTCGAGGGAGCCGGGTTCGAACAGGCCCGTGCCGGCCAGGTGCCCGGGCAGTGGCGCCTCGGGCTCCTGTGCCGGCATGCCGGCGAAGCCCGGCAGTCCGAACCCCATGCCGGCCAGGGCAGCGAGGCGAAGGAACGCGCGCATGGCTCGCTCTCGGGTCAGGCCGCGGCGGTCTTGCCGGCCTGCCAGCGGTTCAACACCCGTCGTGCCTCGACGGGGTCGGCGACCTCGCCCGCCCCGGCGCGCCGCGCGCACAGCTCGACGACGTAGCCATCCGGGTCGCGCAGGTAGATCGACTCGATGAAGCCGTGGTCGGACGGGCCCCGCAGCTCGATGCCGGCCTGGCGCGCCCGCTCGATCATCGGCTGCAGCACTTCGGGCGGCACCTCCAGCGCGATGTGCAGGTCGAAGTCGTGCTGCGGCTTGAACTCGAACGGCATGCCCGGCACCTCGAAGAAGGCGAGGAACGAGCCGTCGCCGAGGCGGAAGAAGGTGTGCAGCGCCTGCTCCTCGCGGCCGGTCTTCGTCTGGCGGATGGGCAGCGCCGACACCAGCGGCAGGCCGAGGAAATCCTCGTAGAAGCGGCGGGTGCGTTCGGAGTCGCTGCAGCGCCAGGCGTTGTGGTGCAGGCCCTGGATCGGCGGATTCATGGCGATCGTCTCCTTCACAGCGGCTCGAAGCGCGCGGCCGCGGCCGGATGCACGAAGCGCTCGTAGAACGGCTCCTGCGATGGCGCGAAGCCGGGCCTCGCCTTCATCGCCGCCATCCAGCGGCTCACGTTGCGCCAGTGCGCGAAGTCCACGTGCACCGCCTCGCCGAGCGAGGCCATGGCGAAGCCGAGGTAGTCGGCCAGGCCAGGCTCGGCGCCGCCCAGGTGGCTCTGGTGCGGGCCGATCAGGTGCTCGTCCAGCACGCCCAGCCAGCGGCGCGAAAGCTCCCGCGCCCGGGCGAGCGTGCCGGCCTGCAGCTCGTCGGTGGCGCGGCGGTGGTGGGGCAGCACCTGCGGGTAGACGAAGCCGTAGCAGAACTCGCGGCTGAAGAAGGTGTTGAGCCAGTCCATGCGCTCGTGGATGCGCGCGCGCCGGCGCGGGTCCGCCGGGTAGGCGGGGTCGCCATGGAGCTCGGCCAGGTACTTCAGGATCGCGGACGACTCGCTGAGCAGGAACTCGCCGTCCTGCAGCACCGGCACGCACTGGCTGGGGTTGAGGGCGGCATAGGCGGGCTGCAGCTGCTCGCCCGCGAAGAGGTCGATCACCTGCTGCTCGAGCGCGATGCCCTGGTCGGCGGCGTAGAAGAGCACCGCGCGGCTGGTGGTCGAAAGGGGATGGTGGTAGAGCTTCATGGTGGTCAGTTCATCTGTGGGGTCAGGCCATTGCGGGCTCGGGCTCCCCGGTCATGGCGGCCATCGCGGCCCCCATCGCGGCCTCCAGCGCGGCCTGGTCCGGGCCGACGAAGGGCTCGCTGGCGCGGGCGGTGTCGAGCGCGCGGTACAGCGCCTCGTCCAGGCCGGCCGCGGGCGGCAGGTGGGTGCCGAGCAGCAGGGTGGGGGCGAGCGATTGCAGCGGCCGCAGCATCGCGGGCCAGCGCGTGCCGTCCACCTGCGACAGCCACGGGGCATCGATTCCGGCCCACAGGGCGGCGCCTCGCTGCAGCGCGGCGGGCGGGATGGCCATCGCGCTGTCGGCGGGCCGCTCCAGCACCGCGCCGAAGCAGTCGGAGGTGAAGGCGAAGCCCGAGCGGCTGTCGTGGGCGCCCATGGTCTCGGGGGCGTCGAACACCGGCGGGCGGAAGGCGCGCAGCCGGCGGTCGCCGACATCCAGCGCCTGGCCGGGGTTGAGCAGGTACGTCCGCTCGACGGGGAACTGCTGCAGGTTCAGCTTGCCCGCGCCGAGGTAGTTGGTGACGATGCGCGCGTTCGGCGCGGCGTCGAGCACGTCCCGCAGCGCACCGACGTGGTCCGCGTCGGCATGGGTGATCCAGATCCAGCGCAGGGCCGCCGGGTCGATGAGCGAGCGAAGGGCGTGCATGAACTCGTCGCGCAGCACGGCCAGGCCGGTGTCGACCAGCACCGGCTCGGCGGCCTGCAGCAGGTAGGCGTTGACGGGCAGCACGCCCAGGCCGGGCAGCTCGGCGTAGCTCTCCAGGGCGACGGTGTGGGGGTCGATGCGGCGGGTGCCGGTGAAGGCGGGGTAGGACATGGCGGGTCTCCGTGGGTGGGGCGGGTGGCGGGTCAGGCGGCCAGGTCGATCACGACCTTGCCGGGGTGGCTGGCTTGCGCCAGGAATTCGTAGGCCGCGCGGGCCTGGTGGAAAGGGAACACGCGCGAGACGACCGGGCGCAGGCGGGTCGCCTCGACGAAGCGCAGCAGCGCCTCGCCCATCGCGCGTGAGCCGACCAGCACGCCTTGAAGGCGCAGGGCGCCGTCGATCAGCGCGTCGGCGTCGAGCTCGCCGCCCCAGCCGCTGAGGCCACCGACGACGGCCACCGTGCCCGCGGGGCGCAGCGCCGCCATCGACCGGGCCAGCGTGGCGCGGCCGCCGGTCTCGACGACGAGGTCGACGCCGCGGCCGCCGGTGGCCTCGCGGACCGCCGGCGCCCAGTCGGGCGTGGCCAGCCGGTCGAACGTCCGGTCGGCGCCGAGCTCGCGGGCGGCCAGCGCCTTGGACTCGGACGAGGTGAGCACGAAGCTGCGCAGTCCGGCCGCGTGGGCCAGTTGCAGCGCCCAGGTCGAGACGCCGCCGGTGCCCAGCAGCAGCACGGTCTCACCCGGCCTCGCGGCACCGGCTTCGAAGAGGGCGTTCCAGGCGGTCACCCCGGCGCAAGGCACGGTCGCGGCCTCGGCCAGGCTCAGCTGCGGCGGCACGACGAGCCAGGCCGATTCGGGCATCGCGACGTACTCGGCCAGCAGGCCGGGGCCCCGGCCGCCGCCCAGGGCCCCGGCGGTCTTGTCCGGGGTCGGCGGGCCGTCGACCCAGCGCGGGAAGAAGCTCGCGGCGACCCGGTCGCCGACCTTCAGCCGCGTGACCGCCGGGCCGACGGCGACCACCTCGCCGGCGCCGTCCGAGGCCGGGACGTGGGTGCTGCCGGTGTCCGGCGCATCGGCCAGCCAGAGGTCGCGCTGGTTGAGGGCCACGGCCCCGATGCGCACCAGCACGTCCTCGGGACGGGAAAGGGTCGGGCGCTCGCGTTCGACGAGGGCCAGGCCGGCCGGGCCGCGACCGCGACGGAGTTCATAGGCCTGCATGGAAAGCTCCTGGAGTGAAGGCCAGGCCACTCTATGGAGCGGCAGGAGCGACAATGAAGAGTGATGGACGGATCTGTGTCGCCCATCAGGAACCAATCCATGAAGCCCAGCCCCGAACGGGAAGACCGCCTGAAGGGCATCGCCGCTTTCGTGCAGGCGGTGGAGGCGGGCAGCTTCGCCGCCGCGGCCGAGCGCGGCCGGCAGACCCGTTCGGCGGTCGGCAAGGCGATCGCCCGGCTGGAGCAGCGGCTGGGCGTGCGCCTGTTCAACCGCTCGACGCGCCGGCTTGCGCTGACCGAGGCGGGCCAGGCCTACTACGAGCGCTGCAAGCGGGCGCTGGCCGAGATCGAGGCTGCCGAGGCCGCGCTGGACGCGCACGGGCGGCCGCTGGCCGGCCGGCTGAGGGCCAGCCTGCCGCGCCTTCTGGGGCGCCAGCTGGTGGCGCCCATCCTCTGGCGCCTGGTGGAGTCTCACCCGGGCCTGCAGCTGGAGCTTTCGTTCAGCGACCGCGTGGTCGACCTGATCGAGGAGGGCTTCGACCTGGCGGTGCGCCAGGGCCCGCTGCCCGACAGCCGTTCGCTCGCCGCCCGTTCGCTGGGGAGCTACGACTTCGTGCTCTGCGCCGCACCGCGCTACCTGCGCGGGCGCGGCGTGCCGCGCGACGCCGCCGGGTTCGCGGGACACGTGGGCATCGTCTACGCCGGCCGGGGGCCCGAATCGCCCTGGCTGGCGACGGCACCCGATGGCCGGCTGCAGGAGCTGCCGGTCCAACGCCGGCTGCGCCTGGACGACGTCGAGGCCATCGCCGACGCCGCGCTGGCCGGCCTGGGGCTGGCCCGCCTGCCGCGCTGGCTCGCCGAGCCGCACGTGGCCACCGGCGCGTTGCAGTGGATCTGGGACGGACCGCACCGCCACCCGATCCAGGTGCACGCCGTCTGGCCCCACGCACGACTGCTGCCGCTGAAGACGCGGCTGGCGATCGATGCGCTCGCGGCGGCGCTGCCGGGGCAGCTGTCGACGGGCTCGACGCGAGGGGCCTGAGAGGGTGGAGGGGCGCGGCAGCATGGCGCGGCTCGTGGCGGCGGTCAGGCCGGCCGGCCCGGGGCCGCGGGCAGGCCGAGGGCGCGGGTGAGCCGGGCCCAGCGGGCGTCGCCCAGCCGGGGGTGGACGGCGGCCAGGGCGGCCCCGAAGGCCTCGGGCGGCCCCTGCTCGCGCAGGTGGGCCAGAAGGCCGGCCAGCTCGGCCGGGGCGAGGGACCGGGCGAGCCAGGCCAGCGAGTGGCGCTGCTCGGCCGCAGGCATGCTGGCCAGCAGGCGCCCGTGCAGGGCGGCGAGCTCGGCGTCGGTGTAGAGCGACCACAGCGCGGCGTTGTGCTCGGACTCCTCGCGCTGCATGTGCGCCAGCTCGTCGGCGACGAAGCGGTGCCATTGCGGATACAGCCGGGCGGCGACCGCGGCGCGCTCGGGCGGGCTCGCTTGGCGCAGGAGGGCCAGCTCCTCGGCCAGCGCCGCCAGCGCGGCGAGCCGGTCGCGATGGGCGTCCACCCCCGCGTGCGCGCCGCCGGGGCGACGGGCCTCGATGGCGGCGTGGAGGAAGTCGTTGCCCCGCCGCAGGTGGCCTGCCAGCCAGGCGAGCAACTGGCCGGCGTCCGATGCGGTCCGCTCGACGTCGACCGGGTCCTCGGCGTCCATCGCGCCGAGGCGGCTCGTGGCGTCGAACAGCGCCGCGCGCAGCGCCTTGTGGATCGGCCGGTACAGGTCCAGCCGGGCGACGGCGTTCACTGGTGCACCCTCGGGCCTGCGGCCCGGTCCCTCCGGGAGGGAATGAGCCCCTGCGGGCGGCCGGGCGGGGCTCATGGCTTCATCTCCGAGACCGCCTGGTCCAGCCGCAGGCTGACCACCGCGGGCGTGGCGCCCATGTCGTTGATCGAGACGTGCAGGCCGCCGAGCGGATGCCGCTGGTGGAAGTCGCGCACCACGGCCTCCCAGATGGTGCCGAAGCCGCGAGCCGAGGTCTCGACGTGGACGGTGCAGCTCATGCCCTCGGCGGGTTCGAGCATGACTTCGAGGTTGCCCGAGCCGACGACGCCGACGAGCACGGGGGCGAAGGATCCGGCAGCCTGCCGGCCGGTCAGCGTGTAGTCCAGGGATTCGAGGCCTGGCGTGGGTGTGCTCATGCTTTGCTCCGTCTCACCAGTTGCGGAAGCGCCTGGGCGGCTGGTAGAGACCGCCGGAGGCGCGCACCAGGTCGCGCATGCTGCGGGCGGCCAGCAGGTTGCGGCTCGCTTCGCGGGGGTTTATGCCCAGGTCCTGCGGGCGCCTGATCACGCCGCGGTCGCGCAGGTTCTCGACCATCCGGCGGTCGCGGCCCAGGCCCACCGGCGTGTAGCCCGCGACGCCGCGGATGGCCTGCTCGCGCTCCTCGTCGCTGCGGCACAGCAGCAGGTTGGCGATGCCTTCCTCGGTCAGCACGTGGGTCACGTCCTCGCCGTAGATCATGATGGGCGGCAGCTCCATGCGGGCCTGCTCCTGCAGCGTCCACGCGTCGAGCCGCTCGACGAAGGCGGGCTGCATGTGCTCGCGGAAGGTCTCGACCATCTGCACGACGAGCTTCTGCCCGCGCGGAGTGCCCTCCGCGCCGCTGCGGCCGGCGCGTGCTTCACGCCCGGCCTTGAGCCAGGCGGGACTCGCATGGCGCCGCCCTCGCGCATCGGCCCCCATGTTGGGCGCGCCGCCGAAGCCGGTGATGCGGCCCAGCGTGGCGGTGGAGCTGTTGCCGTCGAGGTCCATCTGTAGCGTCGAGCCGATGAACAGGTCGCAGGCGTAGTGGCCGGCAGCCTGGCAGAAGGCGCGGTTGCTGCGCAGGCTGCCGTCGGGGCCGGTGAAGAAGACGTCGGAGCGGGCGCGGATGTAGTCCTCCATGCCGAGCTCGGAGCCGAAGGAGTGCACCGACTGCACCCAGCCCGCCTCGATGGCCGGGATCAGGGCCGGGTGCGGGTTCAGCGCCCAGTGCCGGCAGATCCGGCCCTTCAGGCCCAGCGATTCGCCGTAGGTCGGCAGCAGCAGCTCGATGGCGGCGGTGTCGAAGCCGATGCCGTGGTTCAGGCGCTGCACGCCGTACTCGGCGTAGATGCCCTTGATGGCCATCATCGCCATCAGCACCTGGATCTCGCTGATCTGCGCCGGGTCGCGCGTGAACAGCGGCTCGATGAAGTTCGGCCGCGGCGCCTGCACCACGAAGTCGACCCAGTCGGCCGGTACGTCGATGCGCGGCAGCGTCGTCGTGCGGCCATCGACGCGCTCGTTGACCTGGGCGATCACGATGCCGCCGGAGAAGGCGGTGGCCTCGACGATGGCCGGCGTGTCCTCGGTGTTCGGGCCGGTGTAGAGGTTGCCTTCGTCGTCGGCGGCCTGCGCGGCGATGAGAGACACCTTGGGCGTCAGGTCGACGAAGTAGCGGGCGAAGAGTTCGAGGTAGGTGTGGATGGCGCCGATCTCTATGCGCCCGTCCTTGACCAGGCCGGCCAGGCGCGCGCCCTGCGGGCCCGAGAAGCTGAAGTCCAGCCGGCTCGCGATGCCGTTCTCGAACAGGTCGAGGTGCTCCGGCAGCGCGAGCACCGACTGCACCATGTGCAGGTGGTGCACGACCTGCGGGTCGACCCGGTTCAGGGCCTGCGCGAGGAAGTCGGCCTGCTTCTGGTTGTTGCCCTCCAGGCAGACGCGGTCGCCGGGCTCGAGCACCGCCTGCAGAAGCTCGACGATGCGCGAGGCCTCCACGTGCCGGCCGTTCGCCAGCGGGCGCGCTCGCGTGCGCCGCGCCTCGCGCGAGCGGCGGTGGGTGTCCCAGGCCATCGGTGCGTTCACGCCAGTTCCTTTGTCAGTGGGACACGCCCATCACCACGTCGGGCAGCGCCGTCGCGATGCCGGGCACGAGGCACATCAGCACGATGGCCGCGAGCATCAGGCCGACGAAGGGCATCACGCCCCAGATCACGTCCTTGAGCGGGATGTCGGGCGCGATGTTCCGGATCACGAAGATGTTCAGGCCCACGGGCGGGTGGATCAGGCCCATCTCCATCACGATGGTCATCACCACGCCGAACCAGATCAGGTCGAAGCCGGCATCCTTGAGCGGGGGCAGGATGATGGGCGCGGTCATCAGGATGATGGACACCGGCGGCAGGAAGAAGCCGAGCACGACGACCATCAGCAGCACGGTGCCGAGCAGCACCCACTTGGGCAGGTGCATCGCCACGACGGCCTGCGCCGCATCCTGCGAGATGTGCAGCGAGCTCATCACGTAGGAGTACAGCAGCGACATGCCGATGATGAACATCAGCATGGTCGACTCCTTGATGGTCGACGACAGGATGGGCTGCAGTTGCGAGGGCCGCCACAGCCGGTAGACCACCGCGATCAGCACCAGGGCCAGGATGGCGCCGAGGCCGGCCGTCTCCGAGGGCGTGGCGTAGCCGCCGTAGAGGGCGACCATGACGCCGATCAGCAGCACCACGAAGGGCAGCACCCGGGGCAGCATCTCGATCTTCTCGGCGAAGCTGTAGCGCCGGTCGTCAAGCATCGCGTGGCCGCGGCCGGCGTGGGTGAACTCGGCATGGGCCAGCGCGTACTCCTTGCGGTAGCGGTGGACCGCATAGCCGGCGAAGAGCACGACCAGCAGCAGCCCCGGCCCGATGCCGGCGAGGAACAGCCGGCCCAGCGACTGCTCCGCCGCGACGGCGTAGAGGATCATCGTGATCGAGGGCGGCAGCAGGATGCCGAGCGTCCCGCCGGCGGCGATGATCCCCGCGGCGAAGCCGGGCGAGTAGCCCCGCTCGCGCATCTCGGGGATGCCGGCGCTGCCGATCGCCGAGCAGGTCGCCGGGCTGGAGCCCGACATCGCGGCGAAGAGCGCGCAGGCGAAGACGTTGGCGATGCCCAGCCCGCCGGGCACCTTGTTCATCCAGGCGTGCATGGCCGAGTACAGGTCCTTGCCGGCGGCCGACTTGCCGATGGCGGCGCCCTTGAGGATGAACAGCGGGATCGACAGCAGGGTGATGCTCGCCATCTCCTCGTAGACGTTCTGCGCCACGGTGTCGAGGGCCGAGCCGGGCATGAAGAAGGTCATGAAGCCGACCGCGACCGAGCCGAGGGCGAAGGCGATGGGCATGCCGGAGAACATCACCAGCAGGGTCACCAGCGCGAACGAGATTCCGAGGGCTCCGCTCATTTCGAGGTCTCCTTGTCGGCCAGGCGGACGACGGATTCGAGGGCCAGCTGCAGCGCGAGCAGGCTCATGCCCGAGGCCATCAGCAGGTAGGGGATCCACAGCGGCGGCCCCCAGGTCGAGTTGCTGGTGTGGCCCTCGTGGAAGGCCTCGAGGAAGAGCGACCACGACTTCCACGCGAAGAAGCTGCAGAAGGCGGCGCTGACCAGCTCCACCGCCAGTTGCCGCCACCAGTTCAGCCAGGCCGGCAGCCATTCGGCAATCGCTTCGACGCCGACGTGGCCGCGCCTGGACTGCACGAAGGCACCGGAGAAGAAGGTTGCGCCTATCAGCAGGAAGACCGCGGTCTCGTCCTGCCACTCGGTCGGGATCTTCAGGAAGTAGCGGGCCGCGACGCTGTAGCTGAGGATGGCCGCCGCGACGACCACGGCGGCCATGCAGGGCACCATGATCCAGGCGTTGAGGTGGTCCAGCGCGGAGCGCAGCGGTGCCAGCAGGGGCGAGCCGCCGGCGGGCTTGTCGACCGTCGGACTCTGCAGCCCGAGGTCCTCCAGGTCGATGCCGTGGCTCATGCGCTGACTTTCTCCGCGAGCTTGAGCAGGCGCGCGCAGTTGTCGTTCTTGTCGGCGTAGTCCTTCCAGGCCGTCGTGCGGGCGAGCGCGACCCATCTCGAAAGCGCGGCGTCGTTCAGCTCATGGACCTTGGCACCGGCCTTGACGTAGGCATCGCTCACCGCCACGTCGTCGGCGCGCGCGCCTTCGAGCCCGAAGGCCTCCATCTCGGCGCCGACCGCCATGACCAGCGCCTGCTGGTCCTTGGGCAGGCGGTCGAACACCGCCTTGGACATGAGCAGCGGCTCCAGCATGAACCAGTAGGACTTGCCGGCCCGGCTGATCGTCAGGTGCTTCGACACCTCGTGCAGGCGGAAGGAGATCAGGCTGGTGGCCGAGGTCATCACCACGTCGACCGCGCCCGTCTGCATGGCCGCGTAGGTCTCGCTCGAAGGCAGCGAAAGCGTCGTGGCGCCGGCCGCCTTGGCGACCATGTCCATCTCGCGGCTGCCGCCGCGGTACTTCAGGCCCTTGACGTCGTCCGGCGCGACGACGGGCGAGGTGCGGCTGGCCGCGCCGCCCGCCTGCCAGATCCAGGTGACGAGCACCAGGCCCTTGTCGGCCAGCAGGTCGGTCAGCGCCTTGCCGATCTCGGCCTTCTTCCAGGCCAGGCCCTGCTCGTAGGAGGTGACCAGGCCCGGCATGAGCGCGATGTTCAGCTCGGGGATCTCGCCTCCGCCGTAGGGCAGCGGGATGAGCGTGAAGTCCAGCGCTCCCTTGCGGGCCGCGCTGAGCTGGGCGTTCACCTTCATCAGCGAGGAGCCGGGGTAGACGTTGGCCTTCAGCGCCCCGTTGCTGCGCTTGTCGAGCTCCTGGGCGAAGCGCGCGCACAGCCGGTGGCGGAAGTCGCCCTCCTTGTCCGAGCCGCCGGGGAACTGGTGCGAGATCTTCAAGGGCTCGGCGCCGAAGGCGAAGTGCTCCGGCAGCAGCAGGGACGGCGCGGCCGAGAGGCCGGCGAGCAGATGGCGGCGGGTCAGGTGCATGGCGTTTGTCTCCTGTGTGGTCGGTGGTCGCCTGGGCAAAATGCTCGCGGAAGAGCCCGTCCGGCGCCATTCGCCATGGATTGAGGAGACCTTCGGGTCCCGTTGAGGAAGCAGCAGCAGGAGCAGCCGCCGTGATCAACCTGAATCGCCTGGACCTCGTCACGCTGCGGCTGTTCGTCGCGGTGCTGGATGCCGGCAGCCTGACGGCCGGGGCCGACCGCTTCGGCATCTCGCTGGCCGCCGCCAGCAAGCGCATCGCCGAGCTGGAGCAGCACTGCGGCTTCCCGCTGCTGCAAAGAGGCCAGCGCGGCGTGCGCGCCACCGAGAACGGGCAGACCCTGCACCGCCACGCCATCGAGGTCATCGCCCGGCTGGAGCAGCTGGCGCTGGCCATAGACGACTTCCGCACCGGCGCCGCCGGCCACCTGCGCCTGTGGGCCAACCCTTCGGCCTTCGGCGGCTTCCTGCCGCGCGTGCTGGCGGCCTACGCCGAGCAGCATCCCGAGGTGAAGATCGACCTGGAGGATGCGCTCAGCGAAGACGCGATCCGTGCGGTGCAGAAGGGCGTCGCCGAGATCGCCGTCATCGGCGACAACGTGCCCTTCGAGGACCTGGAGACCTTCGTCTGCAATGTGGACGATCTCGTGCTGCTGGCTCCCGCCGGCCACGCCCTGGCGGGCCAGGCGGACCTGCGCGTCGAGCAGGCCCTGGCGCACGACCTGGTGACGCTGCCGAGAAGCGCGTCACTGACACGGAAGATCTCGGCGGCGGCCGAGGCCGCGGGCTGCACGCTGCGCATCCGCGTCCAGGTGCGCAGCTTCGACTCGATGTGCCGCATGGTCGGCTGCGGCCTGGGGCTGGCGATCCTGCCCCGCGCCGCGGGCGAGCTCTATGCCGATGCGCTGGACCTGCGGATCATCGGCCTGCAGGGTCTGGAGCAGAAGCGGCGCCTGCTGCTGGCGATGCGCCGGCGGGCGGGGCTCTCGCCCGCCGCCGCCGCCCTGGTGGCGCTGATCGAGCACGAGAGCGGGGTGGAGCGCCTTGATGCAGGGCATTGACGGGCGCCGCCAGGGTTTGACGTGGATCAAACGGCGTCCCTCGTTTCGTTGACAACCTTGTGGGCATGACCCTCCGGTTCGATCCCGCCGACGAAGGACGGGACCCACGCCTCGCGGCGTTCTATCGGGCACTGTCCGAGATGGGGCAGGCCATGGTCCGCGTGACGGAGCCGCTGGACCTGTACCGCGAGTTGTGCCGAATCGCGGTGGACTGCTGTGGTGCCCGCATGGCCTGGCTCGGCCTGGTCGCCGGGCAGGAGGTGGAGCCGGTGGCGTGGGCCGGTGGTGCGGAGCGCTACACGGCCGGCCTGCACCTGGCCGCCGCGGCGCCCGAGGATCGCGACGAGGACCTGGGCCCGACGGCCTATGCGCTGCGCACCGGGCTAGCCTGCCTGAACGAAGACTTCCACACCGATCCGCGCACCGTGCCGTTCCGCGCGCGGGCGGCGGCCTTCGGAGTCGGCTCCTCCGGCGCCTTTCCCATCCGCCGCGGCGGCGCCACCATCGGCACGCTGAACGTCTACTACGGGCAGCCGGGCGCCTTCGACCGGCCCTTGCTGGACCTGATCGACCAGCTGGTGCGCGACTTGTGCTTCGCGCTGGAGCACATCGACCGCGAGGCGGCGCGGGCCCTGGCCGAGCGTTCCGCCCGCGACCGGCAGGCGCAGCTCGCCGGCATCGTCCGCACCGCCATGGACGCGATCATCTCGGTGGACGCAAAATTCAAGGTGGTGCTGTTCAACGACGCGGCGGCGCGGATGTTCGGCCTGGCGCCGGAACAGGTGATCGGCCGCCCGCTGGACCAGTTGCTGCCGCCGCAGTCCCGTGAGGCGCATGCTGGCTACCTGTCACGTTATGCCGCGAACGGGCTGAGCAGCCGTCGCATGGGCGGCACGCGCGAGCTGACGGCCCTGCGCGCCAATGGCGAGTGCTTTCCCATCGAGGCTTCGATCTCGCGCGCCGGCGAGGGCGAGAACCTGCTGATGACGGTGATGGCCCGCGACGTGACCCAGATCCGCCAGGCCGAGAAGACCCAGCGGGCCCGCATCGCCGCCGAGGCCGCGAGCCGCGCCAAGACCGAGTTCCTCTCGCGCATCAGCCACGAGCTGCGCACGCCGATGAACGCGACGCTGGGCTTCACTCGGCTGCTTCGCACCGAGGACCCGGGTCGGCTGAGCGAGCGCCAGCGCGAGCAGCTCGACCTGGCGCTGCAGGCCGGCGAGCAGCTGCGCCGGCTGATCGACGAGGTGCTCGACATCTCGCGCATAGAGGCCGGCGGCATGTCGGTGGAGCAGTCCGACTTCGAGTTGTGCGAGCTGCTCGACGGCGTCCTGGGCATGAGCGAGCTGCACGCCCGCGAGTGCGGCGTGACGCTGCAGGCCGGCTACTCGCCGCACTGCAAGGTGCTCATGCGAACCGACCCCACGCGGCTGCGGCAGGTGCTGCTGAACCTGCTGTCGAACGCCATCAAGTACAACCGCCGCGGCGGCTGGGTGCGGCTGGAGATCGAGCGCGATCCCTACTTCGTCCACATCCTCGTCCGCGACAACGGCCTGGGGATGTCCGAGGAGCAGAAGGCCCAGCTCTTCCAGCCCTTCAACCGGCTGGGCCGCGAGGCCAGCGGCGTGCAGGGCACCGGCATCGGCCTGGTGCTGGTGAGGCAGCTCGTCGGCCTGCTGGGCGGCGAGATCACGCTGGAAAGCGAGGCCGGCCGGGGGACGCTGGTCCGCGTCGCCCTGCCCGCCGGCGAGGGCCGCCCGCTGGCCACCGTCCGCCGGGCCGAGCTTCCATCGCTGCGCGTTCTGCCCAGGGGCGTCGTGGTGTACGTCGAGGACAACCCGATCAACGTCGTCCTGGTGCAGCAGCTGCTCTCACGCTGGCCGGACGTCCGCTTCGTGCCGGCGGTCGACGGCCGGTCGGGCCTGGAGCGCATCCGTGCCCTGCACCCCGACCTGGTGCTGCTCGACATGCAGTTGCCCGACATGAGCGGGCTGGACGTGTTGCAGGAGCTGAAGTCCCACGAGGCGACGAGCGCCATCCCGGTGGTCGCCCTCTCGGCCAGCGCCGTCCCGCACGACGTGGCGGCGGCGCGGGCGGCCGGCGTGCTGGACTACTGGACCAAGCCGATCGACTTCGATGCCTTCCTGGAAGCGGCGGCGCGCCTGCTGGGCGGCCTGCGGGACTGAGGCTTCACAGGGCTTCGAGCCGGGACCGCAGTTCCTTCAGGCGATCGGCGAAATCCGGCGCGTCCCGCCATTGCCGAACCTTGCCGACGATGTCGTCCACGCTGGCCTGCTTCATCTGCCTGATGTCCTTGGCCATCCCGAGGAAGTCGTCCACCGGCTTGTCGCCCGCTGCCTTCCGGAAGGCGGCTTCGTGCGCCCGGATGTAGGGCTCGAGCACCTCGGTGGTCCGCCCCAGCTGACGGCCGTAGCTGTAGCGGCTGCCGATCCGGCGCTCTGCCTGCGGGTCGCTGGAGCCGGCGACGTTGAAGTTGAACAGGCCCACCTGGCCGACCGCCTCGCCCCAGGCGCGAATCCACTGCGTCACGTCGCCGGACAGGGGCTGGCGCACCTCGAGCGAGCGCGCGAGCGACTGCAGCCAGGTGCCGTACAGGTCGAGGTAGGTCTGCGGATCGAGCGGGGAGGGCACGGCCTCCTTGTCATTCGCGGCCGTGGCGGCGGGCACGAGGGCCGATGAAGGCATGGCTGGGCTCCCTGCGTTGGTGTCGCGCACATGCTAAGCCGCCGTTGTGCACTGCACAATCCCCGATTCGCGGGGCGCTCGGCGCTCGCCGAGGCGTGAACGGCGAGTCGTCCTACGCCTGCGGGCGCTGGCCGGGCGCAGGCTCGGGTTGGAGGTCATACACCATGGACATCGCTCGCCTTCCTGCCCTGGCCTGCCTGCTGTTCGCCGTCGCCGCGGGGGCCGCCGGGGCCGCCGCCCCCGCCTCGGCCCCGGCATCCTCGCCTGCCATCGGTGCCTCGGCGCCGCGTGCGTCCAGGCCCGTCAAGCGCCCCTTGACCGCCGAGGAACTGCGGGAGAGCAGCACCTTTCCGGGCGAGATGCGCCCCGAGGACATGCCGCCGCCGCAGGTGAAGGTGCCCCTGGGCCGCAAGCCTGCGCCGCCTTCGCCCGCCGAGGCCGGCGCGGCGGCGCAGGACGCCACGATGCCGGGCAAGATCGACGACCGGGTGGCCCGCTGCAAGGCCCTGCCGGACCTCGCGCAGCGCACGGCCTGCACCCGCGCGCTCGCGGCCAGCGAACCGGTCAGGCGCTGACCGGCACGAGCGCGGGCTCGGCCACGTCGTCGGGCCGCCAGCGCAGCGAAAGCCAGGCGAACGCCCCGCCCAGCAGGGCGCCGGCCACCACGTCGAGCACGACGTGCTGGCGCACGGCCACCGTCGACCAGGCGATGGCCAGCAGCCAGGCGATGTTGAGCAGGTGCAGGCCTGCCGGCACGCGCGCCGCCTTCAACGCCTGGGCAAGCCAGGCCGCCGTGAAGACCGCGTAGGCGACGTGCATCGAGGGGCAGGCGTTGCCGGAGGCATCGACACCCCGCAGCATCTCGAAGGCGCCGGAGCCTTCGCCGGCCGCTGCGAACGGTGGCACGGCCGTCGGCCAGAAGTAGAAGATCGCCAACCCGGCGATGCCCAGGCTGATCGACGAGACGGCGTACACGCGAAGCTGCGCCGGGTGCAACTGCAGGCCGGGCGCGAGGCCCACGTAGAACCACAGCGACAGGTAGGCCCAGAGCATCCAGGGCTGGAAGGGAACGAGGGCGTCGAACGCCGTCGCCGGCATGATCGTCACCGCGTGGGCCGGGTAGCGAAGCACGTGGAAATAGCCGACGAAGAACAGCGTGATCACCGCCGTGATCCCGATCAGCTTGACGAGGAACAGGCGGCGCACCCGGCGCCACAGGTCCTCGCTCCAGTGCTCGCCGCCTGTTGCCTTCATGGGTGTTCGATCCGTCCGTCGCCGCGCCGGGCGAAGCGCAACGCGTCCGGCCCGTGCACCGGCTCGGCGTCCGGCCAGGGCCAGCCGCCGAACTGCGTGCGCTGGTAGTCTGCGAAGGCCTGCCTGATCTCCTGTTCGGTGTTCATCACGAAGGGCCCGTACTGCATCACCGGCTCGCCGATGGGCCGGCCCTGCAGCAGCAGGAACTCGGCCGTCGCCCCGCCCCGGTTGAGCAGTTCGACCGGCGTGCCGGCCTGCAGTTCGACGGCGCAGTGGCCGGCCAGGGCCTGGCCGGCGATCGTCACGCCGTCGCCCGCGAAGAAGTAGAGCTGGCGGCGGGTGCCCTGGCCGTGTGCGGGGGGCAGGGTCCAGGCGGCGCCCGGCTCCAGCCGGATCGTCCAGATGGCCACGTCGCTGCCCTCGGCCGAGGCCCAGGAGTCCGGCGGCGGGGCGAGGGGGTCGCGTGGCGCGCCCTCCAGCCGGCCGGCCACGCAGAGCACCTCGGCCCGCGCGCCAGAGGGCCCGGCATCCGTCACCAGGCGGGGAATGTCCCGGCCCCAGAACATCGTGAAGTTCGGCTCGGCCATCTTGCTGCGCGCTGGCAGGTTGAGCCAGATCTGGAACAGCTCCAGCGGGTTGGGCGCCTCGGTGTCGAGCAGGGGGAACATCTCGCCGTGGACCACGCCCTTGCCGGCGGTCAGCCACTGCACGTCGCCCTCGCCGTAGCGCGCGGCGGCGCCCAGCGAATCGGCGTGGTCTATCCAGCCGCGGCGGACGATGGTCACCGTCTCGAAGCCGCGATGGGGATGGGGCGGGAAGCCAGGCACGGTGTGCCCGTGGTACATGCGCCAGCCGTCGGCGTTGTTGAAATCCTGCCCCAGCTGGTGGCCGGCCAGCGAGGCGGCCGGGCCGTAGCGGCCGTTGGCCCGCGGATACGGGTCGTCGTGGTGGACGCAGAAGAGGAAGGGATCGACCGTGGGCCAGGGAAATCCCAGGGGCTGGATCTTCAGGATCGGGTTCATGGGGCTGTCGTCGTCGCGCGTCCGGGAAGACCCGACCATAACGCCAAGACCGGGCCCAGGCCGGTCGTCACATATTTTTTGAATCTTGACTGCGGTCAACGGCCGCTTCAGAGCTGCCCACGCACAGTCTTCCCAGGCGTTTGGCCCCGACAGAGGGTGACAGGAGACTGGCCGTGAGCACTTCCATCGATTTCGAGCAACTCGTGCGGGGCATGGGCGATGCCGTCGTCGTCAGCGACGCCCACGGCGCCATCGTGGTGTGGAACGCCGCGGCCACCCGCCTTTTCGGTTTCAGCGAGGAAGAGGCGCTGGGCCAGCCGCTGGACCTCATCATCCCCGACCGCCTGCGCGGCCGCCACAACGAAGGCTACGCCAAGACGGTGGAGACCGGCATCACGCGCTACGGCACTTCGCTGCTGAAGGTACCCGCGCTGCACAAGGACGGCCGCCAACTCTCGATCGCCTTCACCGTCGCGCTGCTGACCGGCGCCCAGGGCGAGGTGCAGGGCGTGGCCGCGGTCATCCGCGACGACACTGCCCGCTTCAACGAGGACCGTGCCATGCGCCGCCGCATCGCCGAGCTCGAGCAGGCCGCCGCGCGCAGCGCCGCCTGAACCAGATCTTTCATTGATATCGGAGACCTCGCGATGGACAAGAAGGCGCTGAGCGGCGTGCGCATCCTCGATTTCACCCACGTGCAGTCAGGCCCGACCTGCACGCAGCTGCTGGCGTGGTTCGGGGCCGACGTGATCAAGGTGGAGCGGCCCGGCGAAGGCGATGCCACGCGCGGCCAGTTGCGCGACATCCCCGACGCGGACAGCCTCTACTTCACCATGCTCAACCACAACAAGCGCTCGATCACGCTCGACGCCAAGAAGCCGAAAGGCAAGCAGGTGCTGGAGTCGCTGATCAAGCACTGCGACGTGCTGGTCGAGAACTTCGCGCCCGGCGCGATGGAGCGCATGGGCCTGAGCTGGGAGCACATCCAGAAGCTCAACCCGCGCATGATCGTCGGCTCGGTCAAGGGCTTCGGCCCCGGCCGCTACGAGGACTGCAAGGTCTACGAGAACGTGGCGCAGTGCGCCGGCGGCGCGGCCTCCACCACCGGATTCGACGACGGCCCGCCGGTGGTCAGCGGCGCGCAGATCGGCGACAGCGGCACCG
>CAMLGG010000016.1 GCA_946479475.1 uncultured Ideonella sp.
GTGCGAAGCCAGTCCGGCCCCGGCATCGACTTGCCCGAGGGGAAGTCGACCCACACGGTGGTCGCGCCGCCTTCGGCGTAGACCACGCCCAGGTCGTCGGTGCGCTCGAGCGTGATGAAGGTGTCGAAGCTCGAGCGGCCCAGGTTGGCCACGTAGTGCTTCGCCAGCACGCTGCCCGGGTACTCGAGCTGGCGAAGGAAGTTGCAGAAGGCGTTGACGATGACCGGGCCCTGTCCCGTCGGATCCGGTGCGCCGCCCACCTCGTGCAGCCACTGCACGCGGATGATCTCGAGGTAGCGGAAGTAGACGGTGTTGTTGACATGGCCCATCGCGTCCATGTCGCCCCAGCGGATGGGGATGACCATCTCGTAGGTCAGCTTCTTCTCGGCGGGCAGCTCGAAGCGCATCGGTGCTCTCTTGCTCAGCTCAATCCCAGCTCGCCCTTGACCGCGGCCAGTTCGGCACGCAGCTCGGCGAGTTCGCTTGCCAGCCGCGTCACCTCGCTGCGCAGGGCCGCGAGCTCACCGGCCGAGACGCCGGCATCGCCGGCTGCGCCGGTGGCGCTCACCGCCGGCAGGACCGGCTCGCCGCACAGGAGGTGCGCCCAACGCGCCTCGCGCTCACCCGGCGCGCGGGGCAGCTTGACGACGCGCGCCGGGGCCTTCTCGGCCAGCTCGTCGAGGAAGGCCTCGACGGAAGAGATGTCCGCGAAGCGATGCAGCCGCTCGCAGTTCAGCCTCAGCTCGGCCGCCGTCTGCGGGCCGCGCAGCATCAGCACCGCCAGCAGCGCCACCGACTGGCTCGGCACGCCCAGCACTCGGCCCATGTTGTGCTCGTAGCGGGCCACGCGGCTGCCGCTGACCGCGAACACCAGGTTCAGGTGCTTGAGGCTGTCCACCGCCACCAGCAGGTCGGACTCGCTGGCCTCCATCACCGGCGCCCGTGCCGTCTTCTGGTTGCAGCCCGACTGCAGCGCGTTCAGCGACAGCGGATACGTGTCCGGCACCGTGTGCTGCTTCTCCACCAGCACACCCAGCACTCTAGCCTCCAACGGCGTCAACGGCCTTAGATCCACAACGTCTCGCTTTCGGGCGCGCGAAGCCGCGCCCCATCAAGTGGCGTGCGCGGATCCGGCTTTGCCGGTCCGCTGCGCGAGCCCCAGGGCCACGAAGGGGCCCTCGAAGGGCCCCGGGGGGCAGCCCCCGGAAGGGGGCGTGGGGGCTCCACTACACGCCGAACCCATCGTCGGCCTGGAGGACGGCGCCGTTGATGAAGTGGCTCTCCTTGGCGCACAGCATCAGCAGCGCGAGGTCGAGGTCCTCCGGCTTGCCGATGCGCTTGCGCGGCATCATCTGCACCAGCTTCTGGCCGCCTTCGGTCTGCCAGTGGTGGTGGTTGATCTCGGTGTCGATGTAGCCGGGGCAGATGCAGTTGACGTTGATGTCGTAGCGGCCCCATTCGAGCGCCATCGCCCGCGTCATGTGCACTACCGCGGCCTTGCTCATCGCATACACGCCGATCTGGCTCAGCACGCGCAGGCCCGCCATCGAGGCGATGTTGACGATGCGCCCGCCGGTGAAGGTGCCGGGCGCGGCGCCGCGGGCGCGGGCGACCATGCGCTTGCCCACCTCCTGCGCGACGAAGAAGGCGCCGCGAACGTTGGTGTCCATCACGTAGTCGAAGTCTTCCGGCGTCACGTCCAGCAGCTTCTGGGTGGTGCTCACGCCGGCGTTGTTGACCAGGATGTCCAGCGTGCCGACCTCGGTCTCGGCGTGCGCGACGCCGGCGCGGATGCTGACCGGGTCGCTCACGTCCATCGCGACGACGTGGGCATCGCCGCCCGCGCCCTCGATCTCGGCGCGCAAGGTCTTCAGGCGTTCGACGCGGCGGGCCGAAAGCACCACCGCCGCACCGGCCTTGGCCAGCGTACGGGCGAACTGCGCGCCCAGGCCGCTCGAGGCGCCGGTGACCAGGGCCACTCGCCCGGAAAGGTCTATGTTGTAACTCATGGTGATCGCTCTTCGAGGGGGCATTCAGCGTAGCACGCGGCGATACCCTGGTCGAACGTCCCCGGGTTTCATGGCAGCATCGTGCCGCTCATCGTCCGGGTTATCTATTCCCCACGTGCAGTTCCTCCACTCGCCGCCTCTTGCTGCAGCTTTCGTCGCACCGCCGCGGCGACGCATGCGAGGCTTGTTCGTGCTGCTTGCCCTGCTGCTGTGCGCCGCGCTGCCTTGCGCAACGCGCGCCGAGCAGGCGCTCCTGCGGGGCTACGGGCAGCCTGAGGGCCTGGACAACCTGCTCGTCAGCAGCATCGCGCAGGACGGCGAAGGCTACCTCTGGGCCGGCACGGACAACGGCCTGTACCGCTTCGATGGCCTGCGCTTCCAGCGGGCCGCGACCGACGAACTGTCCCATGTCGACATCGTGCTGCCCGACCCGCGCGGCGGCCTGTGGGTGGCCACCCCCGACGGGCTGTACCACTGGGAGGGCGGCACGCTGCAGAGCGTCGGCGCCCGTGGCCAGCATGCCCTGGCCGTCAACAACACCGGCAACATGGCCGCGGACCGCGAGGGAATCTTGTGGATCCTCGGCGACGACCAGCTGTACGAAGTCCGGCGTTCCCCGGGCACGGCAGGGCCTGCCTGGCAGGTGCGGCAGGTGCTGCAGAAGCCGACCGCCGATGCAAAGGCCCAACGGCTGTTCAGCCTGGCCGTCACCCGCGACGGTTCGGTCTGGGTCGGCTGCGAGTACTCGTTGTGCCGGCTGGAGGGGGCGCAGCTGAAACCGTTGGCTGCAGGCACGGGGGCCCTCTCGCACCAGATCTGGAGCCGCCTGCTGGCCGCCCGCGACGGTTCGCTGTGGCTGCGCAGCGCCACCCACGTGGCGCGCTGGGCGCCGGGCGCCGAAGCACTGGCCGACATGGCCATGCCGGCATCGGCCGCCGGCGACCACGGCCCCAGCCATCCGCTGGCCGAGGATTCGCAAGGCAGGATCCTGACTGCAGGCAACAGCGCGCTGGCCCGGCTGGATCCGGGCCGGCCCGGCTCTGCGTGGGAAGTGTTCGATCGCCGCCATGGCATGCCTGCCGGCGGCCGCTTCCTCACCCTCTTGTCCGACCGCGAAGGAGGCCTCTGGCTGAGCCGGGGTGGCAGCGGCCTTTGGCAATGGGTGGGCTACGGGCGATGGGAGCACTGGACCGAGGCCGACGGCTTGCCGCACGACGTGGTGTGGCAGGCCGCCCGCGACGGCGAAGGCGTGTTGCACGCGGCCACCAATTCGGGCGTCGCGGTGTTCGACCCACCCTCGCGTCGCTTCGGGACCAGTCCCGGCACGGCCGGCAAGAGAACCATGGCCCTGCGCGTCGACGCGGGCGGGCAGGTCTGGGCATCCGGCGTAGGCCAGGTGCTGCGGCGGCCGAATGCGCCGGGCAAGGCATTCGCCACCGCGGCCCGCAGCGAAGGCTGGAACGTCATGAACTCCAAGCTGCTGTCCCGGCAGGACGGGAGCTTGTGGTTCGCCGGCGACGAGGGGGTCGGATGGTGGCCGGCAGCTGCCGGCAAGCAGACGCTCCTGGGCGCGCCGGAGATCCTCGACAGCCTGGCCTCCGACCTGTGCACCATGCCGACGCAGGGCGGAGGCGAGGTGCTCTGGGTGTCGACCGGGAAGGGCCTGCTGCGAGGCGACGACGCCCGGACGCCGCGGCCCGCGCTGCCGGGTTCGTTCGCCAGCTGGCTTGCGGCCACGAGGGCGTCCTTTACGCATCGGACGAGCACGAGCACATCCTGCGCATCGACACCACGGCATCGCCGCCGCGCAGCATCGACATCACGCCGCCGCTCCTGGCCCGGCGGCAGATCGTGGCCATGCTGACGGACCGGCGCGGCTGGCTGTGGGTCAACACCGACGCCGGGGTGGCGGTGTGGAACGGCCGCCTCTGGCGCCTGCTGGACCAGACGCAAGGGCTGATCTGGAACGACACCTCCGGTGCCGGGCTGTTCGAGGACCGCGACGGCACGATGTGGATCAGCACCAGCCAGGGCCTTTCGCACCTGCTGGACCCCGAATCGGTGTTCGAGCCGACCCTGCCCGCCCTGCGTATCCACAGCGTCGTGCAGGGCGGCCACCCTCGCCCGGCCCAGGGCCCGTTGCGCATGAAGTGGTCGCGCGCGGATGTCCTGGAGGTCGCAGTCGAGTCCCCCAGCTACCGCGACCGCCCCGGCCAGTCCTTCGAGCACCGCCTGGTCGGATTCGACGAGCGCTGGCAGCCCACCGGTGGGTCGGTCATCCGCTATGCCGGCCTGCCGGCAGGCAGCTACAGGCTGCAGGCGCGCCTCGTCGACCGGCAGCTCGGCCTGAGCAGCCCGGGCGTGGAGCTGCGCCTGGAGATCGAACCGCCCTGGTGGGAGACCTGGAGCTTCCGCCTGCTGTCGGCCGCGCTGCTCGCTGGACTCGCGTATGCGGGCCACCGCGGGCGCCTGCGGGCGGCCCGGCAGCGCGAGCACGAGCTGGCCGGCCTGGTGGCCGAGCGCACGCGCGAGCTCGAAGCGTCGCGTGAGGAGCTGCGCGAACGGGCAACCAAGGACGGCCTCACCGGTGCCTGGAATCGCCGCACCGTCCTGGAAATGCTCGAGCACGACGTCGAGCGCTGCGCCCGCGACGGGCAGCCGCTGACCGTCGTGCTGGCCGACATCGACCACTTCAAGCGCATCAACGACGAGCTGGGCCATCCCGCGGGCGACGAGGTGCTGCGCCAGTTCGTCGCACGCCTGCGCGCAGTCGTGCGGCCCTACGACGCGGTGGGCCGCTACGGCGGCGAGGAGTTCGTCGTGCTGCTCCGGGGCCTTTGCATCGACCGGCCGGAAGACCGCGCCCGCGTCGAAGCCATCCGCGCCGCGATCGCCGATGGCCCGATGATGCTCGGGCACGGCATGCTGCGCGACGTCACGAGTTCCTTCGGTGCCGCCTGCGCGCACGCCGATGCCCATGCGACCCCCGAGGATCTCATCCGGGTGGCCGACGAAGCGCTCTACCGCGCCAAGCGGGCCGGACGCAACCGGGTCGAATACGCCACCGTCGCGAAATAGCACGGTCGTTCGATTTCGATGGTCGGCCCGATAGAATCGCCCGCGCCGTACCTCCAATCTCCCGAAAAGACAAACCATGACCTCCCCTGAACTCCTCGCCCAATACGGTCCCCGCGAATCGATGGAATACGACGTGGTGATCGTCGGCGCGGGCCCTGCAGGCCTGGCCACGGCCATCCGCCTGAAGCAGGTCGCGGCCGACAAGGGCCAGGAGGTGAGCGTCGTGGTGCTCGAGAAGGGCTCCGAACCCGGCGCGCACATCCTCTCGGGCGCCGTGATGGATCCGCGGGCCATGAACGAACTGCTGCCGAACTGGAAGGAGCTCGGCGCTCCGCTGAACCAGCCGGTCACCGGCGACGACATCCTGTTCCTCAGCGAGACCGGCTCGACCCGCACGCCCGACTGGCTGGTGCCGCGCAACCTGCACAACGAAGGCTGCTTCGTCGTCTCGCTTTCCAACGTCGTGAAGTGGATGGCCCAGCAGGCCGAGTCGCTCGGCGTGGAGATCTTCCCCGGCTTCGCCGCGGCCGAGGTGCTTTACGACGAGCAGGGGCGCGTCAAGGGTGTCGCCACCGGCGACATGGGCATAGGCAAGGACGGCCAGCCGCACGAAGGCTTCCAGCTCGGCATGGAGCTGCTGGGCAAGTACACCATCTTCGCCGAGGGCGCGCGGGGCCACCTGGGCAAGCAGCTCATCGCCAAGTACCAGCTCGACAAGGGCAAGGACCCGCAGAGCTTCGCCATCGGCATCAAGGAGCTGTGGGAGATCCCGGCCGAGAAGGCGAAGCCGGGCCTCGTCGTGCACACCGCCGGCTGGCCGATGGTCGACGACACCTTCGGCGGCGGCTTTCTCTACCACCTGGAGGACAACAAGGTCACCCTCGGCTTCGTGATCGGCCTGGATTACCAGAACCCGTACATGAGCCCCTTCGAGGAGATGCAGCGCTGGAAGACGCACCCCGCGATCCGCGCCCACATCGAAGGAGGCAAGCGCCTGGGCTACGGCGCGCGGGCTATCAACAACGGCACGCCCCAGGCCCTGCCCACCACCGTCTTCCCCGGCGGCGCCCTGGTCGGCTGCGATGCGGGCTACCTGAACGCGGCGCGCATCAAGGGCAGCCATGCGGCGATCAAGAGCGGCATGCTGTGTGCGGAGGCGCTGGCCGACGCGCTGTCGAGCGGCCGTTCGCACGACCTGCTTGCCGCCTACCCGGTGGCCTTCGAGCAGAGCTGGCTGAAGGAGGAGTTGAACCAGACGCGCAACTTCAAGCTCTGGTTCAAGAAGGGCAAGACCGTCGGCAACCTGATGACCGGCATCGAGCAGTGGCTGCTGCCCAAGCTCGGCGTGCAGACGCCGCCGTGGACGCTGCACGCGACCAAGCGCGACCACGAGTGCCTCAAGCCCGCGGCGGATTGCCGGCCCATCGCCTATCCCAAGCCGGACGGCAAGCTGAGCTTCGACCGCCTGTCCTCGGTGTTCATCAGCAACACCAACCACGAGGAGAACCAGCCCTCGCACCTGACGCTGAAGAACGCCGGCATCCCGGTGCAGGTGAACCTGGCCAACTACGCGGGCCCCGAGAGCCGCTACTGCCCGGCGGGCGTCTACGAGTTCGTCAAGAACGACGACGGCAGCGACCGCCTGCAGATCAACGCGCAGAACTGCGTGCACTGCAAGACCTGCGACATCAAGGACCCGACCCAGAACATCGTGTGGGTCACGCCCGAGGGCGGCGGCGGGCCGAACTACGTCGGCATGTGAAGCGGGACGGGGATCCCCCGTCCGCACTGCGTCACTTCGCCAGGTCGAAGCGGTCCAGGTTCATGACCCTGGTCCAGGCGGCGCCGAAGTCGCGCACGAAGGCCTGCCGCGCATCGCTGCTGCCATAGACCTCGGCCAGCGCCCGCAGCTGCGAGTTGGAGCCGAAGACCAGGTCCGCCACCGTGCCCGTCCACTTGAGCTCGCCGGACTTGCGGTCGCGCCCTTCCAGCACGCCTTCCGTCGCCGACTTCTGCCACCGGGTGTTCATGTCGAGCAGGTGGACGAAGAAGTCGTTGCTGAGCGTCTCGGGCCGGTGCGTGAACACCCCGTTGGATGAACCGTCGGCATTGGCACCAAGCACGCGCAAGCCGCCGACGAGCACCGTCATCTCGGGAGCACTCAGCCTCAGCAGCTGGGCCTTGTCGATCAGCAGCTCGGCCGCCACGCTCTCGAACCCCGGCTTCGCGTAGTTGCGGAAGCCGTCGGCGAGCGGCTCCAGCACCGCGAAGGACACGACGTCGGTCTGGTCCTGCGTGGCGTCGTTGCGGCCCGGGGCGAACGGCAACTCCAGCTCGACGTCGGCGCGCTCGGCCGCCGCCTCGACCGCCGCGTTGCCGGCCAGCACGATCAGGTCCGCCAGCGAGACCTTCTTGCCGCCCTTCTGCACCGCGTTGAAGTCTTCGCGGATCGCTTCGAGCCTGGACAGCACCTGCGCCAGCTCCGCCGGCCGGTTGACGGCCCAGTCCTTCTGCGGCGCCAGGCGGATGCGCGCGCCGTTGGCCCCGCCTCGCTTGTCGCTGCCTCGGAAGGTCGAGGCCGAGGCCCAGGCCGTGCGCACCAGCTGCGCGATCGAAAGGCCCGAGGCGAGGACCTGCCGCTTCAGTGCGGCGGCATCCTGCTCGTCGATGAGCGGGTGGTCGACCGCAGGCACCGGGTCCTGCCAGATCAGCGTCTCCTGCGGCACCAGCTTGCCGAGGTAACGGGCTCGCGGCCCCATGTCGCGGTGGGTCAGCTTGAACCAGGCGCGGGCGAAGGCATCCGCGAACTCCGCCGGGTTGGCATGGAAGCGGCGCGAGATCTTCTCGTAGGCCGGGTCGAAGCGCAGGGCCAGGTCCGCGGTGGACATCATCGGCGCATGGCGCCTGCCCGGGTCGTGCGCGTCGACCACGGTGTCGGCGCCGGCACCGCCCTTGGGCCGCCATTGATGCGCGCCTGCCGGGCTCTTCGTCAGCTCCCACTCGTAGCCGAACAGGGTGTCGAAGTAGCCGTTGTCCCAGGTCGTCGGATTCGGCTTCCACGCGCCCTCCAGGCCGCTGGTGGTGGCGTGCGCGCCGACGCCGCTCTCGTAGGCGTTGCGCCAGCCCAGGCCCTGCTCTTCGATCCCGGCCCCTTCGGGCTCGGCGCCCACGAGTTGGGGCGCACCGGCGCCGTGCGCCTTGCCGAAGGTGTGGCCGCCGGCGACGAGCGCCACCGTCTCCTCGTCGTTCATCGCCATGCGGGCGAAGGTCTCGCGGATGTCGCGTGCGGAGGCGACCGGATCGGGGTGGCCGTTCGGGCCTTCGGGGTTCACGTAGATCAGGCCCATCTGCACGGCGGCCAGGGGCCGGGCCAGCTCACGGTCGCCGCTGTAGCGCTCGTCGCCCAGCCAGGTCGTCTCCTTGCCCCAATGGATGTCGGCCTCGGGTTCCCAGATGTCGGCGCGGCCGCCGGCGAAGCCGAAGGTCTTGAAGCCCATCGACTCGAGCGCGACGTTGCCGGTCAGCACCAGCAGGTCGGCCCAGGAGAGCTTGCGGCCGTACTTCTGCTTGATCGGCCACAGCAGGCGTCGGGCCTTGTCGAGGTTGCCGTTGTCGGGCCAGCTGTTCAGCGGGGCGAAGCGTTGGGCTCCGGTGCCCGCGCCGCCCCGGCCGTCATGGATGCGGTAGGTGCCGGCAGCGTGCCAGGCCATGCGGACGAACAACGGGCCGTAGTGGCCGTAGTCGGCGGGCCACCAGTCCTGCGAATCGGTCATCAGCGCGCGCAGGTCGGCCACCACGGCGTCGAGGTCGAGACTCTTGAATTCCTCGGCGTAGTCGAAGGCCTCGCCCATCGGATTCGACGCCGGCGCGTGCTGGTGCAGGATGCCGAGGTCCAGCTGGTTGGGCCACCAGCCGCGGTTGCCTTGCGCGCCGGCCCGTGCATGGGCGGCGTGGCCGGGGAAGGGGCACTTCGATTCGTTCGTCACTGTGATCTCCTGGGTCTTGGACAGGCCTCAGAAGATACGTGGCGCCCCGGCGGCAGGCCATTCGTTTGTGCCAATGCCGACGATAGGAAGATTTCTCAGTCGTCGACGGGCCGCTCCCAAGACGACTGATCCCGTCGGGGGACCGACGCCGAAGGCGGCGTAGGGGCCCATTCACTCGCTGGCTTCGCCCAGCGTCACCGGGACCTTGCGCCGCTCGCCTGCACGCCACACGGTCAGTGAAACCCGGTCGCCAGGCCGGAAGCGCTCCAGCGTGGAAAGCAGGTCGTCGAAATCCGCCACCGACTCCTCGTTGACGGCCGTGATCACGTCGCCCGGCACCACCCGCCCATCGTTGCCCCGGCGGAAGGGCTGCAGGCCCGCTCGATCGGCCGCACCGCCGCGCGTGACGTTCACCAGCGCGACCCCGGGCGGCACTTCGAGCGCGCGAGCCAGCCCGGCGGAGGCGCTGCTGATGCCCAGTGCCGGACGGACGAAGCGGCCATCGCGGATCAGGCGCGGCACGATGCGGTTGACCTCGTCGACCGGGATGGCGAAGCCGATGCCCGAGCTGGCACCCGAGGGGCTGTAGATCGCGGTGTTCACGCCGATCAACCTGCCTGCCGAATCGAGGAGCGGGCCGCCGGAGTTGCCGGGATTGATGGCCGCGTCGGTCTGGATCACGCCGCGGATCCTGCGGCGCGTGACCGACTCGATCTCGCGGCCCAGGGCCGAGACGATGCCGGTGGTGAGGGTCTGGTCCAGGCCGAAGGGGTTGCCTATGGCGAAGACGCGCTGGCCGACGAGCAGGTCCTTGCTCGTGCCCAGGGGCAAGGGCGGCAGCCTGGCCTTGGGCAACGAGATCCTGAGCACCGCCAGGTCGCGGTCCGGAAAGGCGCCGACCAGTTCGGCGCGGTGGGTGCTCTGGTCGGCCAACGTCACCCGCGCGGCACTCGCGCCCTGGATGACGTGGAAGTTGGTGACGATGTGGCCCAGCTCGTCCCAGACGAAGCCGGTGCCGGTGCCGGCCGGCACCTGCTGCACGTCGAGCGAGAAGAAATCCCGCTGGACCGTCAGCGCGGTGATGTTGACGACCGAGGGCGAGGCCGCCTTGAAGACGGCGATGTTGTTCTGCTCGTCGGCCGAAAGGGGGCCTCGCGGCGTGATGGCGCGCCCGGTTGCCTCTGCCTTGGCGAAGGCCGGCGGGCCGAATGGTGCGACGGCGAGGGCACAAAGAACCACCGCCGAGAAGCGGCGGCGGTTCAAGTCAGGCAACACTTCTCTCGGGGCACGCATGGCCCCGAGGTTACGCGACGTTGACGGTCACGCGGCGCGGCTGCGCATGCTCCAGCTTCGGGATGCGCAGGTTCAGCACGCCGTCCTTCAGGTTGGCCTCGATGTGGCTGGTGTCCAGCTCGCGGCTGAGCGTGAAGGCGCGGCGGAAGCGCGGCACGCGCAGCTCGACGTAGGCCGGCTGCAGGCCCTGCGGCGTGGCGGCGGCGACCGTGCCTTCGATGGTCAGCGTCTCGCCGTCGACCTTGATCTCGAGCTGGTCGCGCGGCACGCCGGGAAGGTCGGCCAGCAGCGTGATGCCGCGCTCGTCCTCCAGCACGTCCACGCGGGGGCGCAGGGCGCGCGTGTCGGCGGCGGTGTCGGCCGTGCCTTGGCGCTGCACGGCGGCAGCCTCACCGGTCTTCTGCAGTTCCTTGCGGGTGGTGTCGTTCATGGTTCGGATCTCCTGTTCGGCCAGGCTCACTGCACGGTGATGCGCTTGGGCTGCGCTTCTTCGCGGCGGGCGATGCTGACGTTGAGCACACCGTCGCGGTAGGTGGCATTCACACGGCCCGGATCGACGTCGTCGGGCAGGCTCAGGGCCCGCTTGAAGGGGCCGGTCGGCCGCTCGCGGGTATGGACGCTGGCGCGCTGTTCGCCGCCGACCTGCAAGGCCGGACGCTCGCCCGAGATCGTCAGCACGCCGCGGTCGATCACCACCTCGATCTTGGACGGGTCGATGCCGGGGACGAAGGCGTAGACCTCGACGCTGGACGGCGTCTGGCCGACGTTGATGGCGGGGAAGGCGCCGGGCGCCGCCGAGCGGATGCTGCTCGGGGATCCGGTGCCGAAGATGTCGTCGAGCTCGCGGCGCAGGCGGTCGAAATCGCCCCACGCGCCACCGGGGAAGCTCCAGAGGGATTCGTACATCGCGGTGCTCCTTTCCAAGGGTGAAAACGCGGTGCCGGAGCCCCGTCCGGGGGCCTGTCCCGGCGCCGCATGCTCATCGAATTAAGGGCGCCGCAAGGGAGTTCAAGACCCCTTCGATTTGACTTGCCGCAAGTCACTAGAATCGCCCGCTTTTGCCCACGGCCACAAGCCGCAACCGCAGCCCACGCATGACGCTCGCAGCCCTCATCCGCAGCTTCGTGCGCCGCCACACGGCGGCCTACGCCTGGGCCGGCGCCATGCTCCTGGGCGTGGCGCTGCTGACGGTCTGGATGCCGCGCCAGATCGGCCACCTGGTCGACGGGCTGGTCGCGCACCAGCTGCAGGGGCCGGCCCTTTGGCGCCAGCTCGCGCTGCTGCCGGCTGCCGGCGTGGCGATCTACTTCTTCCGGGTCGGCTGGCGGATCCGCCTGTACGCCGCCGCCTACCGGATGGGCGTCGAGCTGCGACAGCGTTTGTACGCGCGCCTGGCCGCCCAGGGACCGCGCTTCTACCAGACCCGGCGCACGGGCGACCTGATGGCGCTGGCCACCAACGACGTCGACGCCGTCGAGATGGCCGCCGGCGAAGCGATGCTGGCCGGGTTCGACGGCACCCTCACCCTGGTGCTGGTGGTCTCGACGATGGCGATCGGGGTCGACTGGCGCCTGGCGGCAATGGCCCTGCTGCCCTTCCCCTTCATGGCCTGGAGCTTCGCCTGGATCTCGCGCCACCTGCACGATCGTTCCAAGCAGGCCTTGGACAGCTTCGGCGACCTCAACGACCACGTGCAGGAGACTTTCTCGGGCGTGCGCACCCTGCGCGCCCTGGGCCTGGAGGCGCGCAGTGCGGCGGTGTTCGGCTACCTGGCCGAGAAGGCGGCCGACTCCGCCTACTGGTCGCAGCGCTGGGAGGCCCGCTACGAGCCGGCCGTCGGCATGACGCTGGTGACCTCGATCGTGCTTTCACTCGGCTACGGCGGCTGGCTGGTCTGGCACGACGAGCTGACCATCGGCCAGCTGACCAGCTTCCAGCTCTACCTCACCCAGCTCATCTGGCCCATGTTCGCAGCCGGCTGGGTGATGGCCCTGTGGCAGCGCGGCCGCGCCGCCTGGGGGCGCCTCGCGGCCGTGCTGGACGAGCCGCTGGCAATCGACGACGACGGCACGATAGACAAGGTCGAACCCGGCGAGATCGCCCTGCGCGACGTCCGCTTCTCGTACCCGGGCTCCAACAGCGCGGCGCTCGACGGCCTTTCGCTGCACATCCCCGCCGGCTCCACGCTCGGGCTCGTCGGCCCGACGGGCTCGGGCAAGAGCACCCTGCTGAAGCTGCTGCTGAGGCAGTGGATGCCGCAGGCCGGCGCCATCGCCTGGAGCGGCGTAGGCCTGCCGGACTACACGCTGGCGGCCCTGCGTGCCGGCATCGCCTGGGTGCCGCAGGAGCCGATCCTGTTCTCCGCCAGCGTCGCCGACAACATCGCCCTGGCCCGGCCCGGCGCGACGCGCGAGGAGGTCCAGGCCGTCGCCGAGCTGGCCGCGGTGCACGAAGACATCCTGCGCCTGCCGCAGGGCTACGACACGCCGGTGGGCGAACGCGGCGTGACGCTGTCCGGCGGCCAGCGCCAGCGCGTGGCCATCGCCCGGGCCCTGCTGGCGGACGCGCCGCTGCTGCTGCTCGACGACGCGCTTTCGGCCGTCGACACCGAGACCGAGCACCGCATCCTCGAGCACCTGCGTGACCAGCGCCTGGGCCGAACGGTGATCGTCGTCAGCCATCGGCTTTCGGCCGTCGCCGATGCCGACCTGATCGCGGTGCTGCGGCACGGCCACCTCGCCGAGCGCGGCACGCACGAGCAGCTGCTGGCCAAAGGGGTGGAGCAAAGCTGGTACGCCCAGCAGTGGCGCATCCAGCAGTTGGAGGCCTCCATTGAATCGGAATGAGACGACGGCAAGGCGCGCCGCCACCCTCCTCTGGCGTGCCGCCAGGCCGGATTCGCGCCACTTGTGGATCGGCATGCTCTGGCTGATGGTCGCCTCGGGCCTGGACGCGCTGGGGCCGGTGCTGGGCAAGGCCTTCATCGATCGCTACCTGCTGCCGCACAACCCTGCGATCGGGGCGATGGCCGGGCTGCTGATGGGCGCCCTGGTCGCCGGCTGGGTCGCCAGCTGGGTGCGCTACCGGCAGCTGAGCCGGCTGGCGGCGGTGGCGATGCGCTCGGTGAAGCGCATCCGCGAGTCGGTCTACGGGCACGTGCTGCGGCTGCCGATGAGCTTCTTCGACAAGGCGATCACCGGCCAGCTCGTCAGCCGAGTCACCAACGACACCGAGGCCGTCAAGCAGCTGTTCGTGCAGGTGCTGTTCGTGATGCTGGACTGCCTGATCATGGTCGCCAGCCTGCTGGTCACCATGGCCTTCCTGGACTGGCGCCTGATGATCATCGTGACGACGCTGGTGCCCGCGGTGTTCGGCATCGTGTGGCTCTACCAGCGGCTGTCGGCGCCGGCGGTGGCGCGCACGCGAGAGCTGCGCAGCGAGCTCAACGCGCAGACGGCCGAATCGATCTCCGGCATGGCGGTGCTGCAGGCCACCGGCGCCACGCAGGGCTACGGCGGCCGCTACGGCCGCATCAACGAGGACCACTACCACTCCCGCCGCGCCGAGTTGCGTGCCAACGCGCTGCTGCTGCGCCCCGCGCTGGACTTGCTGAACGTGGCGATGCTGACGGTGGTGATCGCCGTCTTCGGCCTGCGTGAGAGCGGTGGCGCACTCAACGCGCTCGAGGTCGGCGTGTTGTACGCCTTCGTGGCCTATGTCGGCCGCGTCACCGAGCCGCTGATCCAGATCACCATGCAGTTCTCGCAGCTGCAGCAGGCGATGATCGCGGCGGCCCGCGTGAACACCCTGCTCGACGAGGCCGAGGCCGAGCGGCCGGCCGCCGAGGGCCGCGTGGCGGCGGGCGCGGTGTCGATCGAATCGCTGAGCTTCTCGTACATCCCCGGCACGCCGGTCCTGCGCGACGTTTCGCTGGACATCGCGCCGGGCGAGTTCATCGGCATCGTCGGTCCCACGGGCAGCGGCAAGTCGAGCCTGCTGTCCCTGCTGCTGCGCTTCTATCCGGTGAGCGAGGGCCGCCTGCTGGTCGACGGCCAGCCCATTGCCGACCTGGACGAAGCGGCCTTCCGCGATGCCGTCGGCCTGGTGCCCCAGGAGCCCTTCCTGCTCGCCGCCAGCGCGAGGGAGAACATCGCCATGGGCCGCGCGCTGACCGATGCCCAGGTCGAGGCCGGCGCCCGCGGCGCGGGCGCCCACGGCTTCATCAGCCGGCTGGAGCACGGCTACGACACGAAGCTCGGCGAAGGCGGCGCGCGGCTGGCGGTGGGCGAGAAGCAGCTCATCGCCATTGCCCGCGCGCTCGCCGGCCAGCCTCGCATCCTGCTGCTGGACGAAGCCACCTCGCATGTCGACAGCGAGACCGAGGCGGTCGTTCAGCAGGCGCTGTCGAAGCTGCACGGCAAGCTCACGCTGATCTCGATCGCCCACCGCCTGTCGACCATCCGCGATGCCGACCGCATCGTCGTGCTGGCCCACGGCCACATCGCCGAGCTGGGGCCGCACGAGGAACTGATGCGGATCGAAGGCGGCCTCTACCGCCGCCTCGTCGAGCTGCAGCAGCTCACGTCTGCGGCAGACTAGCCGCGCTCACGGCGTCGGGCACTTGCCCGTGGTTCCTGCGGCCTTGGCGCACAACACGATGGCGCTGACGACCGGGCCGTGGTCGCCGTCGACCGCTGCAGAGCCGGTGAAGCTCAGGCTCACGCCGGCCTCGAAGGCGAGCGGCGTGTACGGCAGGTGCCAAGTCTTCTTCTTGCTGCCGATCATCAGGTCCCAGGTCGAGCCGCCGAGCTGCACGGTCAGCGGCAGGTCTTCGGGGGCGACCGCCGTGAACTGGACCGTGTAGGTGTGCGCCGGATCGAGGTCGAAGACCGGGATGCTGGACACGCTGCCCGGCCCGGCGTGGCCGGCGAGCTCCAGGCAGTTGCCCGCCGGATCGGCGGCACACACGCCGTTGCCGCTGCCGTTGAGCACACCGAGGACGTCGACCGCGCCGCCGGTGACCGCCAGCCCGGTGCCGGGCAGCGTGCCAGGGCCGAAGGAGCCGCCGATGTCGCTGCCGATGTGCCAGCTGCCGTCGAAGTCCTCGCTGAAGAGCACGCCGCTCGTGCGCATGCCGAGGTTCTTCGCCGGCATCGTGGCCTGGAAGACGTAGACGACCGAGTCGGGATCGCCGGCGGCGAAGGGCGAGAGGTCGAAGTCGCTGCCGAGGAAGGCGGGCAGGTCGGCGATGCGCACGACGTCTGCCGAAGTCGCCGGGTAGGCGGTCTTGGAGATGGCGGTGTAGGCCTCGCCGGAGAAGCTCATCTGCGGCCGCACCGCATCGAAGCCGCCGATCTTCAGTTCGCCGCTGCCGTCGTCGACGTCGTGGCCGTAGACCGTCACCAGCACCGCATCGCCCTTGGAGAAATTGCCCTTGGGCGAGACGACGTAGCCGACGCCGCGGGCAGAGTAGTTCGACCAGCCCGAGTCGTTGTCGCAGTTGATGACCACGTAGTCGGAGACGTTGGGCCAGGTGTTCGTGTAGGGCGGCCAGGGGTGGAAGTAGGTGACGTAGGCGGCCGGCGTGCAGGGCCCGTTGACCTGCTCCTGCGGCAGCGTCACGTGGATGTCGTCCATGGGACCGCGCACGGCACGCGCCGCGGCCTCGGCGGCCTGGGTGCCCAGGGATGCCATCACGACGAGGGCGGCCAGCGCAAGGCGGCGGCAAGGGGTCCGGTTCGACTTCATGGTGGGCTTTCGACGAGTGGGTGGAGCGAGGGGGCGGAATGCGATCCCGTCGACCTCGCCCGAAAAGACGGGCTTGCCGAAAGCGAACCGGACAGGCTCAGGGTTTGTCCCGGGCGCCCTCCCCACCCATCCACACGCCGACGCCCCGCGCGGCCGCGACCAGCTCGTGTCCCGGTGGCACCGGGCGGTTGCGGCCCGCGATCTCGTCCAGGGCCACGCTGTCGCAATCGGCGCCGCGCAGCACCACCATGCGGCCGAACTCGCCGGCGCGCACGAGCCGCGCCGCGTGGCAGCCGAAGCGCGTCGCCAGCACCCTGTCGAAGGCCGTCGGCGTGCCGCCCCGCTGCACGTGGCCGAGCAGCGTCGCCCTCACCTCGCTTTGCAGGTGCGGCTCCAGCTCCGCCTGCAGCCAGGCGCCCACGCCGCCGAGCCGGATCGGATCAGGGCTGCCTTCGAGGCGGGCGCGCACCGTCTCGCCGTGGCCGATCGCCTTCGCGCCCTCGGCGATGCAGATCAGCGTGCAGCCCTCGCGCGATTCGCGTTCGCGGCACCAGGCGGCGAGCGCCTCCACGTCGAAGGGCTGCTCCGGGATGAGGATCGCGTCGGCGCCGCCGGCCAGCCCTCCTTCGAGCGCAATCCAGCCGGCGTGGCGGCCCATGGTCTCGGCGATCATCACGCGGCCGTGGCTGCGCGCCGTGGTCGCGAGGCGATCCAGCGCCTCGGCCACCACCGCCACCGCGCTGTCGAAACCGAAGCTGCGGTCGTTGGCCGGCAGGTCGTTGTCTATCGTCTTGGGCACGCCCACCACCGGCAGGCCGAGGCGGTGGAAGCGCTCGGCGATCGCCATCGTTCCGTCGCCGCCGATGGCCACCAGCGCATCGAGCTTGAGCACGTCCTTCGCGTAGGCGAGCGCCTGGGCCGAGCGATCCACGCCGTCCACATCCTTGAACGGGTCGCAGCGGTTGTGCGTGCCGAGGATGGTGCCGCCCTCGGCGAGGATGCCTCGCACCGCGGCCGGCTCCAGCGGGCGGGACGCGCCGTGCAGCAGGCCCCAGAAACCGCGCTCGATGCCGGTGACGCGGGCCGCGCCGCCTTCGGCCAGCGCGAGCGTCACGGCGCGGATCACCGCATTCAGGCCGGGGCAGTCGCCGCCGCCGGTGAGCAGGCCGATGTGCATGGCGCTCTATCAGTGCGGCAGATCGGCCAGCCAGCTGGAGAGGTCGGCCTTGAGCTGGCGGATGTCGGCCTCGCGGGTGTACATCATGTGGCCGGCGCCGTAGTAGCGGTGGGTGATGCGCGAGCGGACCTCGGCCGGGATGTCCAGCTGGTCCAGGCTCCAGTCGGTGGCGCTGTAGGGCGTGCCCAGGTCGAACTGGCCGCTGGCGACGAACACCGCGAGGTGCGGCAGCCGGCGCAGGGCGCGTGCCAGGTCGGGGCTGGTGCAGGTGAAGCTGTTGCCCTGCGCCTCGCCGCGGTTCCAGTTCCAGGCCTTGTGCGCCTGCTCGGACATGGGGACGTACACGCGCTCGATCGCCCCTTCGGCCGACCCGAAGCCCAGCGTGCCGCGGAAGTAGTCCATCGCCGCCATGTTGTACGGCCCCGTCAGTGCGTCCATCGACGGGTCGAACTCCCATTCGCGCTGGCGGTCACGGCCCATCGGCCCCGCCACCCGCGCATCGAGCCGGCCGAGGATCTGGCCGCGGTCGCGCAGCAGCTCCTGGAAGTAGCGTGCGTCGGGCACGCGCAGGTTCATGTGCTCGACCGTCTCGGTGCTCAGGCCGATGAGTTCGCCCACGCGGCGCGCAATGCGCGTGCGCTCGTGCTCCGACAGCGCGCCCCCGCGGTGCAGGGCCGACAGGTAGTCGCTGTGGACGAAGTCGAGCGCTGCCGCTCGGGCGGCGTCCGCCGATTCGGCGTGCGGCCCCTTGAGGCAGCCGTGGTACTGCGCCGCGCCGGCGTAGGCCGGGAGGAACAGCGCATGCGGCAGGTCGTTTCGCGGCGCGAATTCCAGCGCCTGGATGTCCATCGCGCAGGACACGAGCACCAGGCCGGAGAGCGCCACGCCCTGCTCGCACAACCGCTCGGCGATGATGGCGGCGCGGGTCGTGCCGTAGCTCTCGCCGCAGAGGTACACGGGCGAGCCCCAGCGCCGGTGGCGCGTCAGCCAGGCGCGCATCGCCTCGCACAGCATGGCCGCGTCGCCGTCGACGCTGAAGGCCTTCTTGCGCGCCTCTTCGCTCGCGGTGAGCGAGAAGCCGGTGTGCGGCGGGTCGAGGAAGACCAGGTCGAAGTGCTCGAACCAGGACAGCGGGTTGTCCTCCACGCGGTAGGGCGGCGCCGGCATGCCGCCGTCGTCACGCACGCGCACGCGCTTGGGCCCCAAGGCGCCCAGGTGCAGGAAGACCGATGCCGAACCGGGCCCGCCGTTGAAGGCGAAGCAGACCGCGCGGCTCGACGCGGCCTCGCCTTCGAGCTGGTAGGCGGTCGTGAAGATGGCGGCTTCCGGCTCGCCCAGCGTCTCGCCGTGCAGCGCTGATCGCACCGGCACGAAGCCGGCATCGACGCGGTAGGCCATCGCCTTGCCGCCCAGAGTGACGCTGCCCGTGCTGCGCGCCGGACTCTCCGCCAGCGCGGCATCGACGGCCGCGCGTTGGCGCTTGTTGGCTTCTTCCTTTTCGGCCGCGGTGGCGGCCTTGGGCGTGTCGGACATTCGACTGTCTCCAGCTATGGCTCGTGGCCGTGGGAACGAGGGACCGGCGCCGGGTCAGGCGACCGGCCCTTGAAAACCGTTGGCGCGATAGGTCAGCACCAGCGTGTCCCGATGGCCGCTGCCGCCAGGCTGCAGCGGCTGGATCGGGGTGGATTCGTGGATCACCTTGGCGTCGTCGAGCCAGAGGGTGGCGAAGGGCTCGGTGAGCGTGAAGCGAAGACCCTCGCGGCCGTCGGCGGCGAAGACGCGCGTCTCGGCGCCCTTGATGCCCTCGCGCGAGATGAGCGTCACGCCGACCAGGTCGACGCCGTCGCGGTGGGCGCCCTCCGGCGTGGGCCGGCCGATGCCGTCGGTGGTGTCGATGCGGAACATGTGCGCCTCGACGTACCAGCGCTGCGGCCCGCGGATCGCATCGGCCCGGCGCGCGCCCAGGCAGAGAAAGCGCGTCCACAGGGGATCGGCCAGCAGCTCGGCCGGCAGCGGCTCGAAGTGCCGCTCTATCCCGCCGTGCAGCGCGTTGTATTCGACCGGCTGCCAGTGCGGCCGATGCGGCTGAGGCAGCACCTGGTCGCCGTCGACGATGAAGCAGCCGTGGCGCCGGCGGCGGTAGCGCCCGCCGTCCTTGAGGTAGCGGTCGGGAGGGAGTTCGTCCCACAACGGCAGCCAGCGCTCGAGGCCTTGCGGCGGCGCGCCGAGCAGGTCGCCCAGGTCGCGCACGCTCAGCACGCAGAAGCCGAGTTCGGCGAGAGCGGCGTCGAGCTCGCCGGGCCGGCAAAGAGGGGGAGGCAGCAGCTGCATGGTCGGATTGTTCACCAGGTGTCGAGCAGGCCCCTGCGCGGGGCCAGGGGCGCGCCGGCCGCAGCCTGCAGCCCACGGGCCAGCCAGGCGCGGGTCTCGGCCGGATCGATCACGTCGTCGATCTCGAGGTGGCTGGCCATGTTGATTGCGCGGCCGCGGGCCATGTGCTCGGCCACGAGCTTCTCGAACAGCGCCTGCCGGCCCTCGCCGGCCGCATCGAGCTCCTTGCGGAAACCCAGCCGCACCGCGCCCTCGACGCCCATGGCGCCGAACTCGGCGCTGGGCCACGCGGCCGTCGCGACCGGCGCATGGAAGTGCCCCGCGGTGAGCGCCATCGCGCCCAGGCCGTAGCCGCGCCGCAGCACCACGCTGAACACCGGCACCCGCAGCGCGGCCGCGTTGACGAACAGACGTGAAGCGTGGCGGACCATCGCCGTGGCCTCGGAAGCCGGGCCGACCATGAAGCCCGGCGTGTCCACCAGCGTGACCAGCGGCAGGCCGAAGGCATCGGCCAGCTGCATGAAGCGGGCGAGCTTGTCGCAGGCCGGCGCGTCCAGCGCCCCCGCCAGGTGGCGCGGGTGGCTGGCCGCCAGCGCCACCGGCCGGCCCTCGATGCGGACGAGCGCCGTGATCACGCCCGGGCCGAACTCGGCGCGCAGCTCCAGCACCGAGCCCTGGTCGGCCAGCGTCGCGATGATGGCCCGCGGGTCGTACAGGGCGTTGCGGTTCTCGGGCAGCGCGTGCCGCAGCCGCGACTGTTCGGCCGCCTCGCCGGGCGGCAGCGCGCCCTGGAAGTAGGCGAGGTAGCGCTTCGCCGCCGCGACGGCCGCAGCCTCGTCCGGCACGAGCAGGTCGACCACGCCATTCGGGGCCAGCACCGACACCGGGCCGACGTCCTCCGGCGCCACCTTGCCCAGGCCGCCGCCTTCGATCATGGCCGGGCCGCCCATGCCGATGGAGGCCGACTCGGTCGCGATGATCACGTCCGAGCTGCCGAGCAGTGCCGCATTGCCCGCGAAGCAGCGGCCGGCAACGATGCCCACGCGAGGCACCTGGCCGGACAGGGCTGCCCACCGGGCGAAGGTCGTGCAGTCCAGGCCGGCGACGATGGGCCAGTCGACGTCGCCCGGCCGCCCGCCGCCGCCCTCGGCGAACAGCACCACCGGCAGCTTCAGCCGGCCGGCCAGCTCCAGCAGGCGGTCGCTCTTCATGTGGTTGAAGACGCCCTGGGTGCCGGCGAGCACGCTGTAGTCGTAGGCCATGACGGCGCAGCGCGCGCGCTCCGGGCCGAAGTCGGCGGCATTGACGGTCCCTATGCCCGTGACGAGGCCGTCGGCCGGCGTCTGGGCGATCAACTCGTCCAGCGGCCGCCGGGTGCGCTGGGCTGCCACGGCGAGCGCGCCGTACTCGGTGAAGCTGGCCGGATCGAGCAAGTCGGCCAGGTTCTCGCGCACGGTGCGGCCACCGGCATCGTGCCGGCGCCCGGCCGCCTCGGGCCGGGCGCTGTCGGCCAGGGCCTCCCGGCGCGTGGCCAGCGTGGCCAGTTCAGGGTGCGGGGCGGGCGCGGGGGGCGTGGCAGCCGCCGGGAGCTCCGGGACGGCCGGTGCCGGCTCGTAGAAGGCCAGCACCTCGCCCTCGGCGACCGTGTCGCCCACTGCCACGTGCAGGGCCGTGAGCCGGCCGCTGAAAGGCGCCTCGACCGGCACCTCCATCTTCATCGACTCGATGACGATCACCGGCCTGCCGGCCGCCACGGCCTGGCCCACGGCCGACTCCAGGGCGATGACGATGCCCTGCACCGGGGCGCGAAGATTGACGCTTGCCATGTCAGTGCCGCCCGGCCGCCCGTAGGCACGGGCGCGCCACTTCGGTGGCCGGGAACGGAGCGGGCTTGGGGTCGTTCATCTGCCGATTCTGACCTGACGCCCGGTAGACTCGGCCGCCGGAGGGTGCAGTGGAGTGCGCCGCCCCGTATCCACCCATGCCCTCTCCCCTGCCGCCGCAAGACCCGATCTTCGACCTCGACCAGTTGCACCTGGCGCTGGACATGTCCGAGGTCAGCATCTGGCGCATGGACATCCTCACCCAGCGCGTGCACGCCAACGCGGCGGGCTTCCGGGTGGTGGGCCAGGCGCCCCGGCTGAACGGCTGGACGATCGACGAGATGATGCGGATCATCCACCCCGACGACCATGAGGCGGTGGTTGCCGCGGCGCACCAGGCGCGCATCGAGAAGCGCCCGGTGGAGCTGATGGTGCGCTTCCATCACACCGACGGCAGCTGGCGGCGGATGATCACCCGCCGCGTCCCCATCCGCGATGCCCAGGGCCAGCTGCTCGCCTTCTTCGGCATGGCCATCGACGTCTCCGAGCGCCTGCGCGCCGAAGAGCGCCTGCGCGAAGCCGACGAGCGCATCGCCCTCATCGCGCGCAGCGCCGGCATCGGCACCTGGGAATGGGACATCCCCGACGGGCAGAGCCGATGGGACCCGCAGATGTTCCTGCTGCGCGGCCTCGAGCCCCGGCGCGAGGCACCGTCGATCCCCGAGATGACGGGTTATCTCCATCCGGAGGACCGTGACCTGGTCAGCGAACAGATCCGCAGCGCCATGGCCGGCGGCGGGCCTTCGCAGTACGAGTTCCGCGTCCGCTGGCCGGACGGCCAGGAGCGCTGGCTCGCTTCGCGCTCGTTGCCGGTGAAGGACGCCAGCGGCAAGATCGTCCGGCGCCTGGGCGTCAACTGGGACATCACCGCCAGCCGCGAAGCCGAGCAGGAGCGCCAGGCCGCGGCGCTGGCCCAGCGCGAGAGCGAGGCCAAGTCGGAACTGCTCGCGCGGATGAGCCACGAGCTGCGCACGCCGCTGAACGCCATCCTGGGCTTCAGCGAGCTGCTGCTCGCGCACGGCGAGTCGCTGGACGCCGCCGCGCGGCAGGCTCGGCTGGAGCACATCCAGTCGGCCGGCCGGCATCTGCTGGCCCTCATCAACGACGTGCTGGAGCTGGCCCGCCCCGGTGCCGAGACGGAGCATCCGCTGGGCCCGGTGGGGCTCGAGCGCCTGTTCGCCGAGACGCTGCCGCTGGTCGAAGGCGCCGCCGCCGAGCGGGCCGTCGCCCTGCGTCGCGAGACCTGCCCGGCCGCCCTGGCGGCCTGGGGCGACCCGCTCTGGCTGAAGCAGGTGCTGCTCAACCTGCTGACCAATGCGGTCAAGTACAACCGCCCCGGCGGCTGGGTCGACCTCAGCGCCCGCGCCATCTCGCCGACGCGGCTGTGCATCACGGTAAGGGACAGCGGCCACGGCATGAACGAGCAGGCGCTGTCCCGCGCCTTCGAGCCGTTCCAGCAGGCGGCCGAGCGGCAGCCGGGCATCCCGGGCGTGGGCATCGGGCTCGCGGTGGTGAAGACGCTGATGCAGCGCATGGGCGGGACGGTCACCGCCCGCAGCACGCCTGGCCAGGGCAGCGAGTTCGAGCTCTGGCTGGACAGGCCTGCGGCGCGCGGCCGGGCCCTCGGTTCGCCCATCGCCGCCGCCGGCAACGGGCCCGCCTTGGCCGACGGCCACGCCCCGCTGCTGCTCTACATCGAGGACAACCCGGTCAACGTGATGATCGTGCAGGAGCTCGCCCAGCGCCGGACGGACCTGCGCTTCCACAGCGCGCCCGACGGCGACAGCGGACTGCGCCTGGCCGCCGAGCTCACGCCGGCGATGATCCTGCTCGACATGCAGCTGCCGGACCTGCACGGCCTGGACGTGTTGGAGCGCCTGCGGCAGGACCCGCGCACGCTGCACATCCCCTGCATCGCTCTTTCGGCCAACGCCATGCCGGAGGACATCCGCCAGGCGATGAACTGCGGCTTCACCGACTACTGGACCAAGCCGCTGGATTTCACGCTGTTCAACCAGGCGATGGACGGCCTGGTCCGCCGGCATCGCCCGCCGCCGGCCACGGCAGGCTGACGACCACGCGCAAACCCGGTTCGGCCGCCTCGAAGCGCAGGCTGCCGCCGTGGGCCTGGGCCACGAGCCGGCACAGGTAAAGCCCCAGGCCGACGCCGCCGGTGGCGCGCTGGCGCGCGGCGTCTGCCCGGTAGAACGGCTCCGACAGATGCGCAAGCAGCTCGGGGGGAACGCCGGGCCCGTGGTCGCGCACGGCCAGGGTCAGCGTGGAGCCCTCGTGGCTTGCCACCAGCTCCGGTGGCTCGGGCGCTTCGCCGCCGTGCCGGAACGCGTTGTCCAGCAGGTTGCGAAGCAGCAGCGTCAGCCTGGTCCTGTCGACTTCCCCGGGCGGCAGATCGCGAGGCAGCTCGACGTGCAAGGCACGGCCCGCGAACGCGCCGGTGAGCAGGCCTTGCACCAGCGCCGCCAGATCGGTGGGCTCGCGTTGCAGCGCCGCGTGCGGCTGGGCCAGGCGCTCGGTCTCGAGCAGGCTGGTGACCAGGTCCCTCATCTCCGCCAGGTCGCGCAGCAGGGCATCGCGCTCGGGGCTCTCGGGCACCAGCTCGGCGTTGAGCCGGGCGCGGGTCAGCGGCGAGCGCAGCTCGTGGCTGATCGCCAGCAGCAGCGCGCGCTTGGCGTCGAGCATGCCGGACAGGTCCGCCGCCATGGTGTTGACCTGGTCGGCCAGCTCGCCGAGCTCGTCGCGCCTTCGCAGGCGGATGGGCTGGCTGAAGTCGCCGCGGCCGAAGCGCTCGACGCCGGCGCCTATCTCCTTCAGCGGCCCGAACAGGTGGTGCGCAAGCTTCCACGCCAGGCCGGTGAGCAGCAACAGCACCACCAGCGTCATCCAGCCGATCATGCGCGGCCGCTGCATCCAGGCCTGCGGGTCGAGGCCGAAGCGGATGCGGGTACCGTCCGCCGAGTGGCGCACCAGCAGCTCGCTGGGGGAGTGGTGGACGAAGATCGTGCTCGATGCCTCCGGCGCCGAGCGCCAGTGCAGCTTCGGGCCGTCGATCTCGATCACCACCGGCAGGCGCTCGGCGAGGGCCTGGGCGCGGGCGATGTCGGGCGGGTCGCCCAGGTCCTGGGTGAGGCGGTCGATGTAGTCGGCCACCAGCGGCTGGATCACGTCGCGCCAGCCGGTGCTGAAGGCCCGCTGCATGCCGAACATGAAGGTGCCGCTGATCGCCACGGCCAGCGCGAAGAAGAGCACGACCAGCCGCAGGCCCAGCGAGTGGCGCATGCGCCGATGCCAGCGCCGGTGCCAGGCCAGGACGCCCGTGCCGGGCGGCGGCGATGCTGCCGTGGTCGAACTGCTCATTCGGGCACCCCGCGGCCTGCGGGCGGTCACGCCGCCTGCCCCACGGGCGCAGCGGCAAAGGCATAGCCGGCGTTGCGCAGGGTCTTGATGCAGTCCAGCGGCTCGAGCTTGCGGCGCAGGCGCGAGACCAGGATGTCGACGGCGCGGGTGGCCAGGTCCGCCTCGTGGCCGCGCAGGCGGTTGAGGATCTCGTCGCGGCTGAAAACCTTGCGCGGCGTGCCGGCCAGCAGGGCCAGCAGCTCGAACTCGGTGCCGGTCAGTTCGATGACCTGGCCTTGCCGCTTCACTTCACGCCGGGCCAGGTCGATGGCGATGCCGTCGAAGCGCAGTTCATCCGGCGAGGCAGGCGCCGGCGCAGCGCGCTGGCGCCGCAGGACCGTGTGCAGGCGTGCCGCCAGCTCCCGGGGCTCGAAGGGCTTGGCGAGGTAGTCGTCCGCACCGAGCTCCAGGCCGGCGACCTTGTCCGGCAGTTCGCCGCGCGCGGTCAGCATGATCAGCGGAAGCTGCGCCGCGGCGCTGCCCGAGTGGCGGATGGTACGCAGCAGCTCGAAGCCGTCCATCTCGGGCAGCATGACGTCGAGGATGGCCGCGTCGAACTGCTGCTCGCGCAGCATCGCCAGTCCGAGGCTCGGCCGGCCGGCCCAGGCAAGCTCGAAGTCGAAGCGCTTGAGGTAGGCGGCCAGCGGCGCAGCCAGGTGCTCGTCGTCGTCGATCAGCAGGATTCTCGGCATTCGGCGATGGTCTCACGGGCGGGGCTGCCTTCGAGCGCGCCCCGCCATCGTCGTCACCAGTCGATCTCGCGCCGCGCCCAGCGGGCTCCGACGACGAACAGCGATGCGGCCAGGGCGGTGAGGACCGCCAGCGAGGTGCCCAGCGCACGGGCATCCGGCAGCCGGGCCTCCTGCGCCGCCACGCAGAGGGCGGCGAGCACCAGCAGGCTCACGCTTCGCGCGACCGCCTGGCCGGCATCACGCGGCAGCTGGGGTGTCCACAAGGCCCACAGCGCGAGGGCGGCGAAGGCGGCAGTGCTGATCGCATGCCAGGCTACCCAGCCTCCCGCGGCCGCCGGCGCCGCGGCGTCGAGCAGCAGCGCAGGGCCGGCCAGCAGGACGATGGCCACCGTCATCAGGCTGCGGCCCACCGGCCGGTGGGGCCACCACGGGCCCGCAGCCGCGGGGGCGACGCGGGCAACGGGGCTGGAACGAGGCAGCCAGATCGGCATCACCCGTGCATGCCGTGCATGCCGTGCATCCCATGCATGCCGCCGCGCGACATGAAGTCGCGCAGCTTCTGCTGCTGCTCGGGGCGCAAGCTGTCGTAGAAGGTCGCGACGGCGGCGATCACCGCCGGGCTGGCGTTGCGCACCGCCTCGGTCTTCTCCAGCACCAGGCTCTGCGCCTTGGTGGCATCGAACTTCTCACCGGCGAACAGGCCGTGCAACTGCGCCCGCATCTCGCCCGCGCCGCCGGCCATCATCGATTGCCGCTGGGCGTGCAGCGTGTCGGCCAGGGCGACGAGGTTCTGGCGCTGGTTGGCATCGAGCGAGAGCTCGCTGGTGGCACGGTCGATCATCTTGTCGCGGAACTTGGCGGCATCGGCTTCGCTCATCGGCCCGCCGTGCCAGCCGCAGGCGCCCATGCGAGCGTTGCTGGCGAAGGCCATGCCGCCGAGCGCGACGCTGGCGCCGAGGGCGGCGATGAGGGTGTTCTTGATCCAGGCTCGCATGGTGGCTCCGGCAGGTGTGTTGAGGTGGCGCCATGGTGCGGCGCGCCCGCCGGGCCGTCCTTTCATCGCCGTATCGGCGTGTTTCGTTTCTTGTCGGGCACTGCGGGGCTGGAAGGGTCCTCAACCGAAGCGCCCATGCAAGAACCAGCCCGGCTCGCCGGCGGGAGGCGCCGGGCGCAGGCGGTAGATCCACAGCAACGCTCCGTCGGGCTGCTGGGCGACGAAGTAGTCGCGGCAGACCAGGTCGCCGTCCCACCACCCCGTCTCGATCCGCTCCGGCCCTGCCAGCAGGTGCAGCGGCTGGCCGGACAACCAGGGGCGCGAATGGCGCTCGGCCAAGGCCTGGGGTTGCGGCAGCAGCCAGGCTGGCCGCGTCAACCGGTGGCCGGGCAGCGGCGGCAGCGGGCCGACGGCGGGTTGGCCGGTGACGGCCTCGCGCACGCTCGCGCGCTCGGGGCGGTGGTCGGCCTGCACCGCCAGGCGCTGCACCGCATCGGGCCCCAGCCGCGCCTGCAGGCGCTCGACCAGGCGCATCAGGCCTTCGCGCTGGCCGGCCAGGCTGGGAAAGAGCTCGCCGTCGGGTGGTGGCCCGAGCACCGGCTCCTCGCAGGCCAGGCCAAGGGTGTGCACCGGCGCGGCCAGCGGCTCGCGCGCCAGGCGCTCGCGCAGCACGGCGTGCAGGTGGCGCGCATCGCCGCTGGGCTCGGCCAGCGCGATCTCCAGCCGGCTGACGTGCGCCCCGGCCTCGCCTTGCGAGTTGGCGCGCAGCCGGCTCTCGTGGTGCAGAAGCAGGCTGAATCGCTGCACCCGCGCGTGCCGTGCCTGGGCCCACGCCATCAGCCGGGCGAGCAGGACCTGGGCGCCGCCCAGCAGCGCTTCGGTGTTGTCTGCACGGGCCCACAGCTCCGCCTGCCCGTGGAAGCGCAGCGGCGGCGAGATGGGCTCGAGCGGATCGGGTGCGCTGCCCCAGGCGCGATCCAGCGCCGACAGCAGGCCCGGCCCGAAGCGCCTCGTCAGGCCGCCGCGCGGCTGGCGGCGCAGGTCGGCCAGCGTGCGAAGGCCCATCGCCTCCATCTGGGCGATGGCGGCAGGCTCCGCCGCGAACCAGGCGGCCGGCAAGGCCAGCAGGCGCTGGTGAAAGGTGGCCCAGGCCGGATCGGCCGAGCACAGCGGCGTGCGGGTCAGCTCGCGCGGCGGCGAGGCTTCGTCACCGTGGCGGGCCAGCAGCAGCGCGCCGAGCGCCGTGGGTGCGTGGGCGCGCTGCACCCGGTGGCCCAGCGGGGCGATGGCCTGCGCGATGCGCTGCCACAGCCGCTGCGGCCCGCCGAAGCAGCGCAGGCTGGCCTGCACCTCGGCCAGCACGCCTTCCGGCGGCATGGGCACGACGGTGGGGGTGAAGGCCAGCAGGGCGTGGGCGACGGCTTCGAGGGCCTGGGCATCACGCTGCGCATCGGCCGCGCCCAGCACCAGCTCCGGCGCCAGCGCGAGCGCAGTGGCCCGCTTCATGCCCGGCGCGACACCCTTGGCCGCGGCCGCCGGATTGACGGCCACGATGCGGTGCTGCTCCTGCAGCGCCACCGGCTGGGCCGCGCGCTCGGGGCCCATCAGGGCGCAGAAGGCTTCCAGCGACAGCAAGGGAAGATGAAAGCCTATCCAGAGCATGGCAACGAAGCACGGGCACGGCCGGAGGACTTCAGGCGAAGGGTCGATGGGCCGCGGGCGCCGCCACCGGCGACGATGCCGATCGCCAGGCGACCACCGGCAGCCGGCGCGCCTTGGCCAGAGCCCGCTCGGACAGCACCGGCGAAAGCGGATGGCGCAGCGGCTGCTCCATCGCCGGGCCGCGTCGCTTGACGATCTGCAGGGCCAGCTCGTCGCCGCCTGCGGGTTGAAGCACCACGCGCAGCGGCGCGGGGCTGGGATGCTGCCGGGCCGCCGACTCGCGCAACAGGAAGGCCGGCCCCTCGTGGGCCTGGGCGGCCAGTTGCAGCCGGCGCAGGGCCTCCGGCCGGGCGGCCGCGCCCGGCCAGGCCAGCACCGCGCCGGCCTGGCCGCTTCGCAGCGTCTGCTCCAAGGCCCAGCAGGCACCGGCGTCAGAAGCCGAAGCACCTCGCCGGGGAGCAGGGCTGCGCCGGGCGGGCACGGCCGGGCACGAGCGGACGACCAGGCACTGCGCGGGCGGCCAGCCCAGCTCGGCCAGGGCCACGGCATTGATCTCGGCCGGCGGGTCGAAAAGCATCACGCTGCGGCCGGCCCGCGCCAGCGGCACCAGGACAGGCGCCAGCAGCCGCAACTCGCCCACGCCGGGCCCGCGCAGCAGGAGCTCGGTCAGCACCCGCACCGGCCAGCCGCCGCCGGGCAGCTCGGCATCGAGCGCGGGAAAGCCGCTCGGCAAGGTGCCGGCGCCCGCCGGGCCACCGCGGCCAGCCTCGGCACGCCAGAGCGCAGGATGCAGGACGCTCGGCTCGGCCAGCAGCTCGGCTCGGGCGGCCGGCGGTGCAGGGGCCGCTGCCTCGGCGGCCCCTGGGGCCACTCCTGCCCCTGCGGCTGGCCCTGGACCACCCAGGGCCAGCGGCGGCACCGGCCGTGCCGGCTCGAACAGCGGTGTGAAGGGTAGCGCCATGATACTGTTTATTTATACAGCATCTTAGGCCTGCCTCCGGGCCGGCTCAAGCGCCTCGTGAAAGACCCGGCCATCACCTCGTGCAAGATGCACGGATGCCTTTCGCACCCACCGCCCCCTGCCCTTGCGGCCGCGCCGGAACCGACAAGAAGCCGCTGGCGTACTCCGCCTGCTGCCGCCGCTGGCACCAGGGCGAAGCCGCACCGGACGCCGAGGCGCTGATGCGCTCGCGCTACTCGGCCTACGTCCTGCAGCTCACCGACCATCTCCTCGCCACCTGGCACCCGAGCACCCGCCCGGCCCGCATCGAGCCCGACCCGCCCGGCCTGAAGTGGCTGGGACTGGAGGTCCGGCGCCAGGCAGTGCAGGATGAGGACCACGCCACCGTCGAGTTCGTCGCCCGCAGCAAGCTCGGTGGCCGCGCCCACCGCCTGCACGAGACCAGCCGCTTCGTGCGCGAGCCGGCGGGCGCCGAAGGCCGGTGGTTCTACCTCGATGGCGACCTGCACTGAGTGAGCCGTTCATGCTGATCTACACCAACCCCCACCACGCCCGCCACCAGGGCCGCCACGAGATGTTCCGCGGCAAGCTGGTCCCCTGCCACGAAACACCGGCCCGGCTGCAGCACGTGCTGGCCGAACTGCAGCGGCGCCCTGTCGGCGAACTGCGGGAGCCCCCGCCCATCGACCACGCCAGGCTGGAGCGGGTGCATACGCCGCGCTACCTCGACTTCCTGCGGGGCGCCTGGGACGAATGGGTCGCGCTAGCCCCCGCCAATGCCGAGCTGGACGCCCTGCCCTCGGTCTGGCCCATCCGCGGTTTCCGCGATGACGTGCAGCCTTCCAACTTCGCCGCGCGCATGGGCCTGTTCTCGTTCGACAGCGGCACGCCGCTGACCGCCGGCACCTGGACGGCGGCCGAAGCTGGCGCCGCGTGCGCGGTGGCGGCCGCGGAGGCGGTGAGCGGCCTGGCCGCCGAGCGCTGCGCAGTGGCGCTGACCCGCCCCCCGGGTCACCACGCCGGCGCCGACTTCTTCGGCGGCTACTGCTTCCTCAACAACGCGGCGCTGGCCGCGCAGGCCTTGCGCGACGGCGGGGCGAAGAAGGTGGCGGTGCTCGACGTGGACTACCACCACGGCAACGGCACCCAGAGCCTGTTCTACGAGCGGCCCGACGTGCTCACGATCTCGATTCATGGCGATCCGCGAACCGAATACCCGTTCTTCCTGGGCCATGCCGACGAACGCGGCGAGGGCGAAGGCTTCGGCCACAACATCAACCTGCCGCTGCCGGCCGGCACCGGCTTCGCCGCGTGGCGCTCGGCGCTGACGCAGGCACTGCAGCACATCGGCCACTACGGCGCGGAAGCGGTCGTCATCGCGCTCGGTGTCGACACCTACGAGGGCGACCCGATCTCGCGCTTCACTCTCGCCAGTGCGGATTACCTGCAGGTCGGCCGCGAACTCGCCTCGCTGCGGCTGCCCACCGTCTTCACGCTGGAAGGCGGCTATGCCGTGGCGCAGATGGGGGTCAACGTGGTGAACGTGCTGGAGGGATTTGCCGCGGCCTGAAAAACCCGGATCAGGCCACGAACTCCTGCCGCACCTTGGGCGACATCAGCCGGTGGATCACCCAGGCCAGGACGCCCGAGGCGACGAGAGCCGCCACGACGGAGGCCACGCGGACCGCGACCGCGGACCCGCTGAACAGCCGCAGCGCCTGAAAGCGCAGGGCCGGCTCGGCCCAGGCCGCATCGACCAGCGATTGCACGAACTCGTGCTGCAGCCACAGGCTCGCCAGGTTGGCCGCGATGGCCACGCCGACCAGGCCGATGAAGGCGCGGCGCGCCCACTCCAGCCGCATCTGCAGGCCGACGGCCGAAACCAGCAGGGCCACCGAGAGGATCATCCCGGCGCCTATCGCCCAGGGCAGGCAGCGCAGCAGGAGGCCGCTGTCGGCGGTCATGGGCTCGGCCTGGACCAGCGCATCGAAGCCCGGCGCGAAGGAGGCGAGCGAGGCCTGCTGGATCACGCCGAAGGCGCAGGCGACGGCAGCGAGCACGATGGCCGCCCACGCAGTGAGCGTGACGAAGAGCGAGCGGTATCCGAGATAGTAGGTGGTCGGCATGGCAGTCTTTCGATGCAGGCGCATCATGGCGACTGCAGATGTCCGCCATTTTTCAGTTCGCAACCGGAGGTGTCATTCCCTCGAAAGGGGGTGCATCCCTAACCCTCAGGATGAAGACGCCGGCCTGCGTGGTGCGCGCCCCACAGGCCCGTGTGACCAGCTGCTCCCAGGCTCGATGGAACTGCAACTGCTGTATCGCGACGATCACCTGGTGGTCATCGACAAGCCCGCCGGGCTGCTGGTCCATCGCAGCCACCTGGACGCCCACGAGACCGACACGGTGCTGGACCGCCTGCGCAAGCAGCTCGGCAGCGCAGAGGCGGCCAGGCTGGCACCCGCGCATCGACTGGACAAGGGCACCTCGGGCGTGCTGGTGCTGGCGCCGCATCCTGAAGCGGCCCGCCGCCTCGGCCAGGCCTTCGAGGAAGGCCGCGTGGCCAAGCGTTACCTCGCGCTGGTGCGGGGCTGGCCGGTCGAGTCCATGGACCTGGACCACCCGCTGGCGCGTGATCCGAAGCAGCCCAGCACCGGGCAGCTTCGGCTACCCGCCCGCACCCTGTTTCGCCGCCTGGCCCGCGTGGAGTGGCCTTTCGTCGTCGATGGGCGCCACCCGAGCTCGCGCTACGCCCTCGTCGAGGCGCGGCCCCTGACCGGACGCCGGCACCAGATCCGCCGCCACCTGAAGCACCTGGCCCACCCCATCGTCGGCGACGCAACCCATGGCAAGGGGCCGCACAACCGAGCGGTGGCCGCCTGGCTCGGCATCTCGCGCCTCTGGCTGCACGCCGTCGAGCTGGAGCTGCCGCATCCCGAGGATGGCCGCCCGCTGCGCCTGACCGCGCCGCCCGGAATGGAATGGCACCGGCTGTGCGAGTGCGGGCCGTGGATCGAGCCGACCGGACTGGCCTGATCGGCTAACCTCGGCGCCCCTGCCGAAACCCGCACGCAGACATGGACACCACCATCCCCGGCCCCGACGGCCAGCCGCGCTGCCGCTGGTGCGCCGCCGCCCCCGAGTTCTTCGACTACCACGACCGCGAATGGGGCTTCCCGGTCGCCGACGATCGCCGCCTGTTCGAGAAGCTCTGCCTCGAGGGCTTCCAGTCGGGCCTGAGCTGGCGGACCATCCTCGCCAAGCGCGAGAACTTCCGCGCGGCCTTCCACGGCTTCGATTTCGACAAGGTGGCGCGCTTCGGCGAGCGCGACGTCGAGCGCCTGCTTCAGGACGCCGGCATCGTGCGCCACCGCGGCAAGATCGAGGCGGTCATCAACAACGCGAAGCGGGCCCGCGAGATGGTGGACGGCGAAGGCTCGCTGGCCGCCTTCTTCTGGCGCTACGAGCCGATGGGCCGCGACGCCTCGTCCGCCTCGCAGACGGCCGAGTCGGTGGCGATCTCGAAGGAGCTCAAGCGGCGCGGCTGGCAGTTCGTCGGCCCGACCACCGTCTACGCCTTCATGCAGGCGATGGGCCTGGTCAACGACCATGCCGAGGCCTGCTCGATCCGTCCGGCGGTCGAGCGGGCGCGGCGCGCCTTCAGACTGCCCGCTTAGCCGAAGCGGACGGCGTGGATCGGCGGCAGGTGGCCGAAGGCGTGCTGCCAGGCCTCGCCGCCATTGACACTCGCCCAGAGCTGCCCGGTGGTGCTGCCCATCAGCAGCTGCTCGCCGTCGTCCGCCACGGCCAGGCCGTGCCGGTAGACCAGGTCGTAGCAGTTCGATTGGGGCAGGCCCTCGCGCAGCTCGTCGAAAGTCCTGCCGCCGTCGCGGGTGCGTTGAACCGCGAGCGCCGCGCCGACCGGGATGCGCTGCTGGTCGGCCACGCCGGGCACGAACCAGGCGGTGAGCGGGTCCGAAGGATGCGCCGCCACCGCGAAGCCGAAGTTCGACACCGGCGCGGTCGTGATCTCCTCCCAGCGCTGACCGTTGTCGGCCGTGCGCCAGATGCCGTTGTGGTGCTGGCACCAGAGCACGTCCGGCTGCGCGGCGCAGCGGGCGATGCGATGCGGGTCCTGCGCCACAGGATCCTCCGCCCGCTCGGGCGGCATGTAGGCGGCACGCAGCCCGGAGCCGCCCACGGTCCAGGTCTGGCCAGCGTCGGTGGTGCGCCAGATGCCGGCGCAACTCAGCGCCAGCATCCACTCGTCGGGCTTCGCGGGGTGGGGACTGATCGAGTGGATGCCCGGCACGTCGTAGCCGCCGCCGAACCACTCCGGCCGCCCGGGCTGGTTCCACAGCGGCAGGTTGAGCTGCCAGCTCGCACCGCCATCTTCCGAGATGAACAGGCCGCCGGGCAGGGTGCCGGCAAGCAGTCGCGGGCCGGCCCGCTCCAGCACCCAGATCTGCACCAGGTTCCAGGCCGGGCCCGGCGCCCCCTCGGGCTGGGGCGGATAGGCCGGCGTGGGCAGCTCGGACCAGGTCTCGCCCGCATCGTTGCTCGCGTGCAGCTTGACGCCGAAGTGGCCCAGGTTGAGCGCGGCCAGCATGCGGCCGTGCTCGTCCGGCGGCAGCAACGTGCTGACCGGCTCGCCGAGGAAACTGGTGCGCGCGATGCGCCAAGCGGCGCCGGAGCGGCGCAACTCGAACAAGCCCTTCCGTGTGGCGACCCAGGCGCGATCGGTGGCGACGGTGGTCATGGCGGTCATCCTCCTGACAGGGCTTGCAGCACGTGGACGGTGCAGGCGGGCGGCAGGGCCTGGTCCAGGCGGACCCGCTCCTGGCAGCGCTCGCCGTCGACGAAGACGACGACGTTGGCGCGCAGGGCGCCCTGGTCGTCCAGCACGTAGCCGCGCAGCAGCGGGTTGGCGGCGAACGCGTCTTCGAGCGCCGCCCGCAACGTGGTGGCTTCGCTGCGGACCTCGGGCGCGGCGATGAAGCGGCGCAGCTGCGGGGTGAACTGGATGGTCGGCATCGCGGGCGATCATCGCCAGGGGGCGGCGCAGCGGCAAGCGTGGCGACCCGAAGTCGGCGAATCGGGGAATGAACCCGCCTTCACGAAGGACAGGCGGGCCCGCCGACAATCGCCAGCCCTCCCCCTCCCCCCGAATCCATGCCCACCGGCCTCCTCGCTGCCGCCCTTTCCTACGCCCTGTGGGGCCTGTTCCCGCTGTACTTCCACCAGATCGCCGAGGTACCGGCGCTGGAGATCGTGCTGCACCGCTCGGTCTGGTCGCTCGTCTTCGTGGTGGGGCTGCTGGCGGTGATGAAGCGCTGGGCCTGGGTGGGCGAGGTGGTGAAGCAGCCGCGCACGCTGGCCATCTTCGGCGCGAGCGCCCTGCTGCTGTCGAGCAACTGGCTGATCTACGTCTGGGCCGTCAACCACGGGCGGGTGATGGAGGCGAGCCTGGGCTACTTCATCAACCCGCTGGTCAACGTGGTGCTCGGCATGGTGTTCCTGCACGAGCGGCTGCGGCCGGCGCAGCGCTGGGCGCTCGGCGTGGCCGCGGCCGGCGTGGCCTGGCTGAGCTGGACCGCCGGCGTGCCGCCCTGGATCGCCCTGGCCCTGGCCTTCAGCTTCGGCCTTTACGGCCTGCTGCGCAAGACCGCCCCGCTGGGCGCGTTGGAGGGCCTGGCGCTGGAGACCGCGCTGCTGGCCCCCCTGGCCGTGCCTGCGCTGGCCTGGTTCAGCCTGCACGGCGGGGCGCTGCAAGGTGCGAGCGCCGGCACCTGGGCCTGGCTGCTCTTCGCCGGCCCGCTCACGGCCGTCCCGCTGTTGCTGTTCGCCTTCGGCGCGCGCCGCGTCACCATGGCTACGCTCGGCCTGCTGCAGTACCTCGCGCCGACGATCCAGTTCCTGCTCGCCGTGTGGCTCTTCCACGAGCCGCTGAAGCCCGAGCGGCTCATGGGCTTCGTCCTGATCTGGATCGCCTTGGCTCTCTACAGCGCGGAGTCGCTCTGGCGACTGCGGCGCGCTGCGGCGCCGGCCACTGCCTAGCCCAGGTCCTCGTGCAGGCAGAGGATGTTGCCTTCGGTGTCTTCGAACCAGGCGGCCTTCTCGGAGCCCAGCACGCAGACGTGGTCGACCGTCTTCAGGCCGGGCAGGTCGTAGTCGGCGAAGCTGACGCCACGGCCTTCCAGCTCGGCGATGGCGCGCCGGATGTCCGGCACCTTGAAGCTCAGCGCGGTGTGCTCGGCCTTCGTCCCCTCGGGCTTGGGAAACAGCGCGAGCTCGGTGCCGCCCACGCGGTAGATGAACTTGCCGTCGGGCCGCGCGCCCAGCGGCGTCAGGCCGAGGTACTGCTCGTAGAAGGTCCTGGCGCGGGTGAGGTCCTTCACCGGCAGCAGACAGGTCACCGGGGCGTCGTCGAGCAAGGCCATGGTTCCTCCTCGCGCGCCCGAACGGCGCGCCAGGAGGTTTTACGCCGCCGCCGCGGCGCGGTAAAGCCTCAGCGCAGGTCGCCGGCCAGGCTGGCCAGGGTGTCGGGCGGAATGGCCAGGTGCGCCGGGTAGTTGGTGTGGTCGCAGCCGAGCTTCACGCCCGCGCCGGCCCTCACCGCCTCGCGCGCGGCGGCCGGCAGCTCGAAGCGAAGGAAGTGCACCGAGGAGGTCTTCTCCTCGTTCTCGCGGTCCAGGTCCTCGTCGGCAATGGCGTAGACCCGTGCATGGCCCTCCACCTCGACGAACATCCGGTCCTCCACGCCGATCAGCCGCGCCAGTTCGCGCTTGCGTTCGTGCGGATCCGGGTACTCCAGCAGCATCGTCGCCTTCCAGTTGCTGCCGTCCGGGACCAGCGGCGCGTAGGCGTCGATCTCGGCCTGTATGCCTTCGTCGTCGAAGATCTTCTCGATGTGCAGCATCTCCTGGATCTGGCGGCGGATGGTCTGCTCGTCCTCGAACTGCAGCGTCATGTGCTCGCCCAGGTGCACGCTGCGCAGCCGACGGTGGGCGATCAGCGCCGGGCGGTCGGTCTTGCGGATGCGGGAGTAGGCCTCGAGGGTCAGCAGGCTTTCGCGGGTGATGGTCATCTCGGTGTCCTTCGCGGGTTCGTCACAGTCCGTAGGCCTGCCGGACGAGGGTGAGCGGATGCTGCAGGGCCTTGGGCGGCGTGCCAGCAATCGACATGCCCTGCGCGATGTGGTGGCCGGCCAGCGCGCAGTCGCTGCTGATCACGTCCGGCTCGTCCTTGGCCATGGCCTTGAAGACCGGCCTGCCGATCTTCAAGGCCACCGGGTGGTAGGGCGTCTTGACGCCGTAGGTGCCGGCGTGGCCCGAGCAGCGCTCCACCGTGTTGAGCTGCACCGTCACCTTCTGGCCGATGAGCTTGAACATCTCCTCGGTCTTGCGGCCGATGTTCTGCACCCGGCCGTGGCAGGGGATGTGGTAGCTGACCTTGCCGAGCGGTGTCTTGAAGTCCGTCTTGAGCAGGCCGTCCTTGTGCCGCGCGACGAGGTACTCGAAGGGGTCGAACATCGCCTCCTTCACCGCCTGCACGTCGGCGTCCTCGGGGAACATCAGCGGCAGCTCCTGCTTGAACATCAGCGTGCAGCTGGGGATGGCGCTGACGATGGCCCAGCCCTCGCGCGCGTAGCGGGCCAGCACCGGGATGTTGGCCTCCTTGTGCCGGGACACGGCCTCGAGATCGCCCAGCTCGAGCTTGGGCATGCCGCAGCAGCTCTCCTTCTCGACGATCTCGTAGGGGATCTCGTTGTGGGC
>CAMLGG010000017.1 GCA_946479475.1 uncultured Ideonella sp.
CCGATGTCGGTGCGCATCTCCGCGCACGACTGGGTCGAGGGCGGCATCACGCCGGCCGATGCGGTGCAGATCGCGCAGGCCTTCAAGGCCGCGGGCGCCGACCTCATCGACTGCTCCTCCGGCCAGGTGAGCCCCGAGCAGAAGCCGACCTACGGCCGCATGTACCAGACGCCTTTCGCCGACCGCATCCGCAACGAGGCGGGCATCAACACCATCGCGGTGGGCGCGATCAGCGAGGCGGACCACGTCAACTCCATCATCGCGGCGGGCCGGGCGGACCTGTGCGCCGTGGCACGGCCGCACCTGGCCAACCCCGCGTGGACGCTGCTGGAAGCGGCCAAGATCGGCTACACGGCCGTCGACTGGCCGGTGCAGTACCGTTCGGGCAAGTCGCAGATGGAGACGCTGGTCCAGCGTGAACGCGAGACCTTGAGGCAGCAAGACAAATGATCCGCCACGCGTTCATCACCGGTGCCAGCCGCGGCATAGGCGCCGCCATCGCCCGGGCCCTGGCCGAGGACGGCTGGCGGCTGACACTGACCGGCCGCGAGGCGCCCGCCGACCTCGCCGCCGAGCTGGATGCCTTCGCGGTGGCGATGGACCAGACGGATGCCGAGTCCGTGAAGGCCGCCTTCGTGGCCGCGCGAACCGCGCAGGGTCCCGTGATGGCCCTGGTGAACAACGCCGGCGCGGTGCAGACCGCGCCCTTCGGCAAGACCACGCCCGAGCTCTGGCAGCGCATGCTCGACGTGAACCTTACGGGCCCCTACCTGTGCTGCCAGGCCGCGCTGGCCGACATCCAGGCCGCGGGCGCGCAGGGGCGCATCGTCAACGTCGCGAGCACTGCGGCGCTCAAGGGCTACGCCTACGTCTCGGCCTACGTCGCGGCCAAGCATGGCGTGCTGGGCCTGACGCGCTCGCTGGCGCTGGAGCTGGCGAAGTCGGGCGCCACCGCCAACGCCGTCTGCCCCGGCTACACGGAGACCGACATCGTGCGCGAAGGCATCGCCAACGTGATGGCCAAGACCGGCCGCAGCGAGGCCGAGGCGCGCGCCGGCTTCACCCAGTCCAACCCCCAGGGCCGGCTGGTGCAACCGGAAGAGGTGGGCGCCACCGTGCGCTGGCTGTGCTCGGCCGGCGCGGCGGCGATCAACGGCCAGGCCATCGCCGTCTGTGGCGGGGAGACGGCATGAAGAAAATCATGGCGTCCGCGCTGCCGCTGCTGGACGACGACCAGATCGGCGTCGAGGCCCGAGTCGGCGACGACGACCACCATGCGCTCAAGGTCTGGCTGCGCCTGCTGGCCTGCACGACGCAGATCGAGACCGAGATCCGCCGCCGGCTGCGCACGCAGTTCGGCATGACGCTGGCGCGCTTCGACTACCTCGCGCAGCTCTACCGCCACCCGGAGGGCCTGCGCATGAGCGCCTTGTCGCGCTACCTCATGGTCACCGGCGGCAACGTGACGGCGCTGACCGACGACCTGGAGAGCGAGGGCCTGGTCCTGCGCGAGACCGATGCCGGCGACCGCCGCTCGTTCAAGGTGGCGCTCACGCCCGCCGGCCGCAAGGCCTTCGAGAAGGTCGCCCAGGTCCACGAAGGCTGGGTGGTGGAGCTGCTGGCCGGCCTCGGCGCCACGCAGAAGCACGAATTGCACGAACTGCTGGGGCGCCTGCGCGTGCACCTGGCGCAGTCGTCCCAGGAGAACAACGCATGAAAGAAGACACGCAACGCGTGGACCCGGCGCTGGCTGCCGGCAACCGCCGCGAGCTCGCGGGCTACCAGGCACGCCACTTCGGCTGGCAGGCCAGCGAAGGCGTCGCGACCATCACCTTGAACCGCCCCGAGCGCAAGAACCCGCTGACCTTCGACTCCTACGCGGAGCTGAGGGATCTCTTTGCGCAACTGCGTTTCGCCACCGACGTGCATGCGGTCGTGCTGCAAGGCGCGGGCGACAACTTCTGCTCCGGCGGCGACGTGCACGAGATCATCGGCCCCCTGATCCGCCTGAAGGCGCCCGAGCTGCTGATGTTCACCCGCATGACCGGCGAACTGGTCAAGACCATGCGGGCCTGCCCGCAACCCATCGTGGCGGCGATCGACGGCGTCTGCGCCGGGGCCGGCGCCATCCTGGCGATGGCCTCGGACCTGCGGCTGGGCACGGCGCGGTCGAAGACGGCCTTCCTCTTCAACCGCGTCGGCCTGGCCGGCTGCGACATGGGCGCCTGCGCCATCCTGCCGCGCCTCATCGGGCAGGGCCGCGCTTCGGAGCTGCTCTACACCGGCCGCTCCATGGGCGGGGAGGAGGCCGAGCGCTGGGGCTTCTTCAACCGGCTCGTGGCGCCCGAGTCGCTCGCGCAAGAGGCGCAGGCCCTGGCCGAGCAGCTGGTCGCCGGGCCCACCTTCGCCAACGGCATCACCAAGACCATGCTGCACCAGGAGTGGGGCATGACCATCGAGCAGGCCATCGAGGCCGAGGCGCAGGCTCAGGCGCTGTGCATGCTGACCGAGGATTTCGGGCGCGCCTATCGGGCGTTCGTGGCGAAGCAGAAACCGGTGTTCGAGGGCAACTGACATGGATCGGACGGACTGGCCCTTCTTCGATGCGCGTCATCGCGACTTCGCCGCTGCGCTCGACGCTTGGGCGCAGGCGAACGTGCGCGACGTGCACGGCGACCACGACCTGGACGCGACCTGCCGCCAGCTCGTCAAGCAGCTGGGCGACGCGGGCTGGCTGAAGCACGCGGTCGCCGGGCGCGACTTCGGCGGGGCGGGCGAGGCGATAGACACCCGCACCATCTGCCTGGCGCGCGAGACGCTGGCCCGCCACAGCGGCCTGGCCGACTTCGCCTTCGCGATGCAGGGGCTGGGATCGGGTGCGATCTCGCTGGCCGGCACGGCGGCGCAGAAGTCCCGCTGGCTCCCGAAGGTGGCCGCGGGCGAGGCGCTGGCGGCCTTCGCCTTGTCCGAACCCGAGGCCGGGTCGGACGTGGCCGCGATGCAGTGCGCCGCGCGCGTCGAGGGCGACACGGCCATCCTCGACGGCGAGAAGACGTGGATCTCCAATGGCGGCATCGCGGATATCCACGTGGTCTTTGCCCGCACCGGTGAAGCGCCGGGTGCGAGGGGCATCTCGGCCTTCGTGGTCGAGGCCGGCACGCCGGGCTTCGAAGTCGCCGAGCGCATCGACGTCATCGCGCCGCATCCGCTGGCGCGCTTGCGCTTCACGAACTGCCGCGTGCCGCTGTCGCACCGGCTCGGTGAAGCGGGCGAGGGCTTCAAGATCGCGATGCGCACGCTCGACGTGTTCCGCACCAGCGTCGCAGCCGCCGCGCTCGGCTTCGGCCGCCGCGCGATGGAAGAGGGCCTCGCCCGCGCCCGCACGAGGCCGATGTTCGGCGGCGTGCTCGGCGACTTCCAGCTCACGCAGGCGAAGCTCGCGGAGATGGCGACCACGCTCGACGCTGCCGCGCTGCTCGTCTACCGCGCCGCCTGGCAACGCGACCAGGGCCAGAACGTGACCCGCGAGGCGGCGATGGCCAAGATGTACGCCACCGAGGGCGCGCAGCGGGTGATCGACGCGGGCGTCCAGCTCTGGGGCGGCCTGGGCGTGAAGAGCGGCGAGACGGTCGAGCGGCTCTACCGGGAGATCCGCGCGCTGCGGATCTACGAGGGCGCGACCGAGGTGCAGCAGCTGATCATCGGGCGGGATGTGCTGAAGAACGGCGCTTGAGCGGGGATTCGCTGTGCGGGGCGCTGTGCGGAGCTTGAGGCTGTGTAGCAGTTGCTATACATTCTCACCATGAGCCGCACCGCGACCTTGCCCCCCATCCGCATCGCGCCAGAGACCAAGGCCCGCATCGAGGCCGTGCTGCGCAAGGGCGAATCACTCACGCAGTTCATCGAGAGTGCCGTCTCCAAGGAGGCGGAGTTTCGCGCCGAGCAAAGCGCGGCGGTCGCGAGGGCCAAGAAGGCGTTGCGCTCCGCTGAAAAGGGTGCGGGCTTGATGACCGCAGATGACCTTCTTTCCGGCATGCAGCAGCGGGCCGAGGCGGCACAGGCCCGTATCCGTGCCGCTGCAGCAGCCAAGAGCAAGCGGGCCGCCGGGTGAGCGACCGGTATCGGGTCGTTCCCACCGTCGGCTTCCAGGACGACCTCGAACGCCTCGAGGAGCACATCGTCCAGCGGGAGCTGGACAGCGAGACGCCGGACGAAACCTGCATCTTCAGGTTTCGCGAGGCGATAGAGCGCGCAATGGGCATCCTGTCATTTGCCCCGCATACCTGTCGGCGCTGTGAAGAGCAAAGGGACTTCCGCGAGTTGATCGTCCCGTTCGGCCATGGCGGCTGCGTCGTGCTGTTCGCCATCCGCGAAGCCGATGTCCTGCTGCTCGCAGCACGCGACCAACACGAGCACGACTACCGGTGAAGGCCGCGGCGCCTCCCGCTCAGCGACCCCGCCCTGCGCGCGAGCTGTCCCGTACCACCAGTTCCACCGGCAGCAGCGTGTCGCAAGGCGCGGTGTCGCCGTCGATGAGGGCCTTGGCCGCGACGTGGCCGAGGAGTTCCTTGTCGACGCGAACCGTCGACAGCGTGGGCTTGCTGTGCGAGGCGGCCACGATGTCGTCGTAGCCGATCACGCGGATGTCCTCCGGCACCCTCAGGCCGGCCTCCATGCAGACCGCGATCGCGTTGAGGGCCGTCTCGTCGTTGTAGGCGAAAAGCGCGTCGGGCCGAGGCTTGAGCGCGAGCAGGCGCCGCATCGCATCGCGGCCCGCATCGGTGTACGAAAGCGCCGGGTCCAGGGTGACCTCGTACTCCGGGTCGAGCAGGCGCTTGGCCTCGAACAGCGCGCGGCGGAAGCCCTTGGCGCGCAGGGCGACCGAGTGGTGGATCATGGGGCCGAAGATGGCCGCGGGCCGCTTGGCGCCGCCTTCCAGCAGGTGCTTCGTGGCCAGCCAGGCGCCGTGCAGGTTGTCGTCGTTGATGCAGTGCGCGCCGGCGAAGAAGTGGTCGACGAGCACCAGCGGCAGCTCGCATTCGCGGATGGCGGCCAGGGTCTCGTGGTCGAAGTAGCCCGCGCTCAGCAATGCGTCGGATTCGAAGCGCCGCAGCTTGGAGGCGACGTCGTCGCCGGGGGCCACCGACATCAGGCTCAGCTGCACGCCGGCCTCGCGGCAGGCCGTTTCGGCGCCGTGCAGCACGATCGAGTAGAACTGGTTGGTCGCCAGTGCGCCGATGACGCGGTTGTAGAGGAACACGATGCGCTTGGGCTTGCCGGTGTGCAGCTTGCCGGTGTCGTAGCCCAGTTCCTGTGCCACGCGCAGCACGTCCGCCCTCGTCTGTGCCGAAAGGCCCGGCTGGCCCCTGAGGGCGCGCGAGACCGTGCCGATCGACACGCCCGCGGCCTTCGCGAGCTCGCGAACCGTCACGTTCCTCTTCTGTTTAGCGGCCATGCCTGTGCTGTGCTTGTCTGTCGATCGGCGAGCCGGCCATTCTGGCACCGCGGGCCGGGGCGAACGCTTGACGTTGCGTAGGGCGCTGCCGACAATCTCAATAGTTTAGTAAACATTCCTGTTTTCATCATCATGCGCCTGGACCTGCCCCAAGACTCGAAAGCCCTGGCTGCCCTCGCCGAGCGGGTGTCGCCGCCCGCCGGCTCGCCGATGCGCCGCCGCGAGTTCGTCTTCGGGGTGGGCACCTCTTCGTACCAGATCGAAGGCGCGGCCCATGAAGACGGCCGCCTGCCCTCGATCTGGGACCGCTTCTGCGCCACGCCGGGCAAGGTGGCGCGAGGCGAGAACGGCGACGTCGCCTGCGACCACTACCACCGCTGGGAAGCCGACCTGGACTTGCTCGCCTCCCTCGGCGTGGACGCCTACCGCTTCTCCATCGCCTGGCCCCGCGTGATGGACGAGCGCGGCCGGCCGAACCCGCGCGGCATCGACTTCTACAAGCGGCTGGTGGACGGCCTCGCGCAGCGCGGCATCCGGGCCTTCGTCACCCTCTACCACTGGGACCTGCCGCAGTGGATGGAGGACCGCGGCGGCTGGCTCAACCGCGAGGCGGCCTGGCGCTTCGCCGACTACGCCGACCTGATGAGCCGCGAGCTGGCTGGCCGCGGCGTGGCCGCCTGGGCCACCCACAACGAGCCCTGGTGTGCCGCCTATCTCGGCTACGGCAACGGGCACCACGCGCCGGGGCATGACGTGACGCGCTGGGGCACGCAGGCCATGCATCACCTGCTGCTGGGCCACGGCCTCGCGCTGCCGGCGCTGCGCGCCAACGATCCCGCCGCTCAGGTCGGCATCGTCGCCAACGTGGGGCCCGGCTATCCCGACACCGAGACGGAAGAGGACCGCAACGCGGCCGACCTGTACGACGCCTATCAAAACCGCTGGGTGCTCGATCCCCTGCTGAAGGGCGAGTACCCGGTGGCCTTGTGGCGGCTGTGGAAGGGCAGCGAGCCGCTCGTCCTGCCCGGCGACATGGAGACGATCGCGCGGCCCGTCGACTACCTCGGCCTGAACTTCTACAGCCGCGCCGTCGTGCGCTCCACCGGCGCCGACAGCTTCGAATGGGTCCACCGGCCCGGGGTCGAGCGCACGACCATGGACTGGGAGGTCTACCCCCAGGGCCTGCAGGACATCCTCGAGGCGTTCAAGCAGCGCTACCCGAACCTGCCGCCCATCCACATCACCGAGAACGGCATGTCGAGCGCGGACCAGGTGCTGGGCGGGCAGGTGGAGGACGCGCAGCGCCAGTCCTACCTCAAGCGCCACTTCGCGGCCTGCTCGCGGGCCATGGCCAACGGCGTGGACGTGCGCGGCTATTTCATCTGGTCGCTGATGGACAACTTCGAGTGGGCCTTCGGCTACGAACGCCGCTTCGGCATCGTGCACGTGGATTTCGAGACGCAGAAGCGCACGCCGAAGACGAGCGCGTTGGCCTATGCCGCCTTCCTGCGGGAGCGCGCCGCAGGCCGCTGATCAGCGGGCCGGCATCGCGCGCAGCGCGTCGGCGATGGCGCTGCGCAGCGGCTTGGGGCGAAGCCCGTCGTCGTAGGGCAGCGGGCGCCGTGGCTGCCCGTCGGCGCGCGGCGGGTCGCCCTGCAGCCAGCTGTGGCGATCGACCAGGCCCCAGCAAAGCAGGCGCCGCAGGCGGGGGCTGGCCAGCGTGACGTCCAGCCACTCGCGCGCGGCGGCGGCCGCACGCGCATCGCGCACGGCGGGCTCCGACGGCAAGGCGCGGTCGTTCACGTCGAACTCGGTGACGAGGAGGTCGAGGCCCAGGCCCATCACCTCGTCGAGGAAGCGGCGCCACTGCGACGCATCCGCTCCGCTGACGCTCCAGGCGCCGATGTGCGCCTGAACGCCGAGCGCCTGCACCGGCACGTCACGCCGGCGCAGTTCGGCCAGCAGGCGCAGCACGCCCGCGCGGTGCGCGGTGTCCCTTTCGCCCCAGTTCATGAAGTCGTTGTAGACGAGCTGCGCATCGGGTGCGTGTTCGCGGGCCAGGTGGAAGGCGTGGGCGATCAGCTCGACGGCATCGCCGCCGAAGCGCTGCACGAGCAGGTTGTCCCGCAGCGCGCCGGTCGCCGGCTCCACCGCCTCGTTGACGACGTCCCAGCTCTCGATGGCGTCCCCGAAGTGGCCGCAGGTGCTGCGGACATGTTCAGCCACGAGGCACTCGGCGACGCGGGCGGGCTGCGGGCCGAAGTCCGTCTCGCCGAGCCACGCGGGCAGCCATCGGGGCTGCATCCACAGCAGCGTGTGGCCGCGCAAGGCCATGCCGTGCGAGCGGCCCCACGCGAACATCTCGTCGGCCGGGCCGAAGCGGTAGGGCTGGCGCGGGTCGGGCCGCAGCTGCGGCCACTTGGTCTCGTTCTCCAGCACGAGCACGCTGCATTCGCGCGCCGTGAGCTCGCGGCAGACCGGGTCGTCGAAGCTGCCGGGGCGACGGCCGACAGCGCGGCCCAGCATGCTGCCGAAGCGCAGACCCTTCGCGCGCGCGAGCGCATCGAGGCTGGGCTCCGCCGCGGCCAGCGGCGCCGCCATGCCGAGCGCTGCCAGAAGCCCTCCCACCTCGCGGCGGGAAAAAGACAGTGCGCCGGACTGGCGCCCGGCGCACTGGGAAGTCGAAAGCAACTTCGACATGAGATGGCTTCGATCTCCCCGCGGGCCGGCTGGCCGGCCCGCGGTGGCAGTCAGAACGAGTAGCGCATCGAGACGGTGTAGCTGCGGCCGGAGGTGAAGTAGTTGTGGCCGAAGGTGCCGATGTGCTGCTGCATCAGCTGCTTGTACATCGCGTTCGTGAGGTTCCTGCCTTCGAGCGCGAGGGTCAGGTTGTCGTCGAACCGGTACTGCAGGCCGGCATCGAGCTGCCCGTAGCTGTCGCCCCACAGCGGCAGGCCCAGCGGCAGCGTGTGCGTGCCGTAGCCGCTGCTGGCCGGGTTGGTGTCCAGGCCGTTCTGCTGGTTGGGGCCGGTGTTGTCCGAGTTCAGCGCCACGCCCTGCAGGTACTTCTCGCGCCAGGAGTAGGCCACGCGCGCCGAGACCGGCCCCTTGTCGTACAGCACCGCCAGGTTGAAGGTGTTGCGCGACAGGTTGGGCAGCGGCGTGTCGCCGAAGGAGCGGCCGTCGGTGTCGCAACCGTTGATGAACAGGTTCAGGTTGTCGGCACCCGCGCCGGCGGAGCAATAGGGCGAGTACACCGCGTTGTACCGCTTCATCTTGCTGTCGACGTAGGTGTAGTTGGCCTGCAGGCCCAGGCCCTGCAGCCAGTCGGGCAAGTTGTCGTAGTAGTGCTGGTAGGCGACCTCCAGGCCGCGGGCGTGGCCCTTGGCGCCGTTGACCGGCGCGGTGACGATGAAGTTGTAGGGCGTGCCGTCGTCTGCCTTGACCGTGCGCGTGTAGGTCTGGTCGACGATGATGTCCTTCAGGTCCTTGTTGAAGACCGCGAAGGTCAGCGAGCCGGTCTTGGCGAAGTACCACTCTGCCGTCAGGTCCTCCTGAGTCGAACGGGTCGGCTTGAGCATCGGGTTGCCGCCGGCGGTGCCGGTGAAGCTCACCGACTTGACGATCGGGTTGTTCGGATCGGAGTTGTCGATCTCGACGTTCTCTTTCATGTCCAGGTAGCCCTGCATCTTGCTCAGATCGGGCCGCGAGATGGCCTTGGCGGCGGCGAAGCGGAACTGCAGGTTGTTCGTCGCCTTCAGCCGCAGGTTCAGGCTGGGCAGCACGTCGGTGAACGAGTTCTCGAAGGACTCGGCCGCGGCGTAGCTGGTGAACACCGGAACGGTGACGCCACCGGCGCCCGAAGGCGCGGAGGCGGCCGTCAGCGTGGTGTAGCCGTTGGCTTGGTCCTTGGTGTGCACCACGCGCACGCCCACGTTGCCGTCCACCGGCATCGGCAGTTCGTCGAAGGCGAAGCGCAGCTGGCTGTAGGCTGCCGTCGTCCGCTCGTGCTGGTCGTTGGTGCCCACGGGCCCGCCGATCGCCGCAGGCGCCCAGGTGTAGGGGTTGGCGTTCGCGCCCTGCCAGCCGCAGTGGTCGTCGCCGCCCCAGGCCCAGCCGGTGCACAGCGCCTTCACGTGGTCGTGCAGGCTGACGTAGCTGGCCGGGAAGCCGTTGACCACCGAGGCGTCGGGGAAGTACATCCCGGCCACCGAGCCCTGGCCGCCCATGAAGTTCGAGAACGGGTTGTACTGGGTGGCTTCGGAGTAGTTCTTCACCCAGGCCAGGTCGTTCACGTACCAGTAGCGCTCCCAGGCCTTGGTGACGGCCGCCCAGTTGTAGCTGGGGTTGGAGTTCTGGGTCAGCGCATCGCGGTCGGCCAGGCGCACGCCGAAGCGGATGTCGGTCAGGTAGGGGTTGTCCTGGAACTGGTAGCGAACGTCGCCCTTCCAGGCCTTCTGCGTGGCTTCACCCTTGTCCAGGTGCTCCATCGTCGTGGCCCAGTAGTAGTTGTCCCGGTTGTTCAGGAACTGGGTGTCGGACGTGTCGAAGCTCGCCTTCGGGATGGAGCCGGTGAGGTCGATGGCCTGCTTGGGCATCAGCACGCCGGTGGCGACGTTCGAATCGAGCGCGTGGGTCTTGGAGGTGACGTACTGGAAGTCCGAGGTCAGCGTCCACGCGGTGGCCGGCTTCCAGCGGAAGTTCCAGGCCCAGTCGTCGGTCTGCGAGGTGCGCGAGGAGTAGCGGGTGTTGTTCTCGACCTCGATGCCGTCCGAGTTGCTCTTCAGCACGCCCTTGACCAGCCGGTTCTGGTCGTCGTAGACCGGGTCCTCGATGAGGATCGAGTAGGGATCCACCTCGGCCTTGACCGCCCACTCCCGCATGTCGAACTTGTACTTCGACTGGAAGTAGGTGAGGGACGACTCCATGTTGTCGTTCTTCCACTGCAGCGCGGCGTAGGCGCCGTCGCGCGTGCGGTCGTACTCCTGGCGGCGCCAGCTCAGGTCGCGCGGGAACCAGTAGCCCGTCGCCGTCGTCACGCCGTCGGCGGTCGTCGTGGTCGGGTAGAAGGGATCGACGGTGATGGTGTCGGTGCGCGAAGTGCCTTCGGAGTGCGCCACGTCGACCAGGAAACCGAACTTGCCGAACTCGGTGTCCCAGCTGTTGGCGATCAGGCCCGAGACCTCGGGCTTGTATTTGCCCTGCAGCTCCGAGTAGGTGCCCGACAGCGAGATCGCGCCCTTGAAGCCCTTGTAGTCGAAGGGCAGGGCGGTGCGCAGGTCCACCAGGCCGGCGATCGCGCCCTCGGTCTGCTCGGCCGAGGGGTTCTTGTAGACGTCCACGCGCGACATCAGCTCCGGCGGCACGTCCTCGAAGCCCAGGCCGCGGCCGTTGTTGGCGCTGAAGGTCTCGCGGCCGTTGAGCTGGGCGCTCACGTAGGTCAGGCCGCGGATGATCACGCCCGAGCCTTCGACCGAGTAGTGCACCGGGTCGCCGCGCGCGGCGGTGCGGTCCATGGTCACGCCGACCACGCGCTGCAGCACCTCGGTGACCGAGCGGTCCGGCAGCTTGCCGATGTCCTCGGCGACGATGGAGTCGACGATCTCGTCGGCCTCCTGCTTGATCTTCTGCGCCGATTGCAGGGCGGCGCGCTGGCCGGTCACGACCACGGTCTCGACCTGTTCGGCCGGCTTGCCGGCGTCGGTGGCCTGGGCGAGCGCCGCGCCCGCCCACATCATGGCGACCTGCGCCGCCGCCAGGGACAGGGTCGTCCTTCTGAATGCCTTCATCTCGTCTCCTCTCTCTCGGGGGAAATCGACGCCCCTCCATGCGAGGCGCCTTGTGCTCTTCTGCCTGGTGCTGTTCGCGTGCTGCGTGTTGCTGTTGCTGGGGTCCTCCTGCTCAGCGCCCGATGTCGACGACGCGGCCGGCGTGGTCCAGGGCCACGACGTGGACGGCCGACAGCGGCGGGCCTTCGACCGCGACGAGCCGCGGCTCGCCGGGGACGAGGTCGATGAAGTTGTCCGCGAAGCGCGCGCCGGCGGCCTGCAGCCACAGGCCCTTGACCGGCCGGTCGGCCTGGACGACGAGGTCGCCTTCGGTCGCCAGGATCTCGATGCGGGCGCCGCCCAGCCGATGGAACTTGAAGGGCTCGGACCAGGCGCAATCGCGGGCGAGCTCGGTGCCGTCGGCGCCGTCGAGCGCACGCAGTTCGGCGACCACCGGCTCGCCGTTCGACGCCCATGCATTCACGGTCTCGTACGTGCCGGATGCCGGCGCCGTCGCCTCGACGCTCGTGTCGAAGAGCTGGCGGCCGTCGAGCGTGAACAGGCGCAGCTGCAGCCGCAGCGCGCGGGCCTCGGCGGCACTGTTCATCACGGCCAGCCGGATGCCGCCGGCTTCGAGTCGCGCGGCGACTGCCACCGTGCCGAGAGCCCGCCGGATCGCGTGCCACGCCGGCTTGACCGTGCCCGAAGAATCGATCAACGCCCAGCTGGTGACCGGCCAGCAGTCGTTGAGCTGCCACACCAGCGCACCGCCCACGGCCCGCGCGCCGGGGCGCTGCCAGCGGCGGCGGAAGTCCTGGTAGGCGAAGCGCATCGCCTCGGCCTGCACGAACTGGGTCGCGTAGACCTGCTCCGCAAGCGTGGGCCCGACGCGCAGGTTGTCGGCCAGGTAGACGGCCAGGCGGCGATGGCCATCGGGCGCGCTGCCGCCGGCCTTGTTGTGCCACATGGCCGTGCGGCTCTCGGCAAAGCGCTCTTCCGGCGGCAGCACCGATTCGAGCAGGGCCAGCGAGGGATGCGACTGCATGCCGAACTCGCTGACGAAGCGCGCCTGCACGTCGCCGTAGCGCTGGTAGGGCAGCATCTGCTGGTGCCAGACCTCCCAGCTGTGGCGATCGCCCACGCTGGCATCCGCGGAGCCGGTGATGCCGGTGGGATTGGGCGAGTAGGGGCTGCCGGGCCAGTAGGGGCGGTCCGGATCCAGCTCGGCGCAGACCTCGGGCAGCAGCTTCTCGTAGAGCGCGCGGGCGTCGAAGCGGTCGAGCTGGGCGTTCGGGCCATAGGCGCCTATGGACTCGGCGACCGCATAGTCCTCGTTGTTGCCGCACCAGAGGGCCAGGCAGGCGTGGTGCCGCAGGCGCCTGACGGCGGCACGCGCCTCGGCCCGGACGCTGGCGCGGAAGGCGTCGTGCGCCGGGTACATGCCGCAGGCGAACATGAAGTCCTGCCAGACCAGCAGGCCGAGCTCGTCGCAGGCTTCGAAGAAGGCGTCGTCCTCGTAGATGCCGCCGCCCCAGACGCGCAGCATCGTCATGTTGGCCTCGGCCGCCTGCGCGACGCGCTCGCGGTAGCGCGCCGGCGTGATGCGCTCCAGCAGGCTGTCGTCCGGGATCCAGTTGGCACCGCCGGCGAAGAAGCCCTGGCCGTTGACCTCGAAGTAGAAGCTGCGGCCGCCTTCGCCCTGCACCGGCTCCTGCACCAGGCGCAGCGTGCGCAGGCCGATGCGGCGGCGGTCCTCGGCGAGGACGCCGGCGTTGCCGACGACCCGGGTGACGAGCGTGTACAGCGCCTGCTCGCCCATGCCGCGGGGCCACCAGAGGCGGGCCTCGTCGACGGTCAGCGTCGCACCATCCGCCTCTGCGGCATGGCTCGCATGGGCGGCGCGCCGGCCTTGCGGATCCAGCAGCTCCAGCTCGACGCGCAGGCCGGCGCTCGTGCCGGCGAGGCGGGTCCGCACCTGCACGCTGGCCTTCTTCGCCGCCGCGTCGACCCGCGTGCGGCATTGCAGCTCGTCGATGCGCACTTCCCAGCTGTGGCGGCGCACCGGCTTCCACGGGCCGCAGGTCAGCAGCTCCGGGCCCCAGTCCCAGCCGAAGTGGTACTGCGCCTTGCGGGCGTACAGCCGCGCGCTGTCGCCATTCCACAGCTGGCGCCGGCCGAGCGCGGCCTCCTGCTCTCGGGCGCGCGCCAGCGCCGGGTCGAAGCGCAGCATCAGCTCGTTGCGGCCGGTCTTCAGCCGGTGGCGCACGTCGACGCGTTGCGGCACGAACATGTTGTCCGAGTCCAGCAGCGGCAGGCCGTTCAGCCACACGCTGCAGTAGGTGTCCAGGCCTTCGAACACCAGGTCCTCGTGGGTCGCGAGCTCGTCGACCTCGAAGTGCATCCGCCACGCCCAGGCCCGCTCGCCGACCCAGCGCACGGCGGTCTCGTGGGTGCCGAAGAAGGGGTCGGGGATGCGGCCGGCGGCGAGCAGCGCGCCGTGCGCGCTGCCCGGCACGGTGGCCGGCAGCCAGGCGGCTTCGGGCAGGGCGATCAGCGTCGCGTGGTCCGCGCCGGCCGGGGCCTCGGCCAGCTGCCAGCCGTGGTGGAGGTCCGTGAGGGTGTCGAGGGTCATGGAATGGAGGGGGATGGAAGTCAGTTCAGGCGCGTTCCGGCCTCGTCGGCGCGGAACAGGTGCGTGCGGTCCGCGGGCCAGGCCAGGCCGACGGCCTCGCCGGCGCGGGGCTTCGGGCCGTCGGCGGGCAGGCGCGCGACCAACCGCTCCTCGCCGGCCAGCAGCAGGTGGACGATCTGCTCGTTGCCCAGGTGCTCGACCAGGTCGACGCGGGCGGCCAGGCCCTGCCCGACGGGCCCCAGCGAAAGGTGCTCGGGCCGGATGCCCAGCACCAGCTCGGCCGGCATGGCGTCGTCGTTCAGCGGCACTTCGAGCGTCGTGTCGGCCAGGGCGACGGTGCGAGGGCCGGCCGCGCGGGCCCGCACGAAGTTCATCGCGGGGTTGCCGATGAAGCCGGCGACGAAGCGGTTGGCCGGCTTCTCGTACAGCGCCAGCGGCTCGCCGCACTGCTCGATGCGGCCGTGGTTGAACACGGCGATGCGCTGGCCGAGCGTCATCGCCTCGACCTGGTCGTGGGTGACGTAGACCATGGTCGTGCCGAGCTCGCGGTGCAGGCGCGCGAGCTCGGTGCGCATCTGCACCCGCAGCGACGCATCGAGGTTGGAAAGCGGCTCGTCGAAGAGAAACACCTCGGGCTGCCGCACGATGGCGCGGCCGATCGCGACCCGCTGGCGCTGCCCGCCGGAGAGCGCGCGCGGCTTGCGGTCGAGCAGCGCCTCGAGCTGCAGGATGCGCGAGACGCGCGCCACCGCCTCCTCGATGCGCGGGCGGGGCGTGCGGGCGAGCTTGAGCGCGAAGCCCAGGTTCTCGCGCACCGTCATGTGTGGGTAGAGCGCGTAGCTCTGGAACACCATTGCGACGCCGCGCTGGGCGGCCGGCACGTCGTTGACGACGCGGCCGCCGATGCTGAGCGTGCCGCCGCTGATCTCCTCCAGGCCGGCGATGACGCGCAGGGTGGTCGACTTGCCGCAGCCCGAAGGGCCGACGAAGACCATGAACTCGCCGTCGCGCACGCCGAGGTCGATGCCGTGCAACACCTTCACGCCGCCGGCGCCGTAGGTCTTCTCGATGTTCTGGAGCGCCAGGTCGGCCACTTGGAGGTCCCGCTCCGGAACACCGGAGAACTAAACAGTTTCGTTGTTGCGTAGTTTGTTTTTGCGTTCAACTCTCGTCACTCAGGGATAACTCTAGTCGGATACAGCCAGCGGAACGCTTGCCCAGCGCGGATTGCCGTCCATAATCTTGAAAGTTTAGTAAACAATCAAGATGCTGCGCGGCGTGTTCCGGAACCTTCTCGCCAGCCTGGCGATCGCCCTGGCGGCCTTGTCGGCCGTGCAGCCAGCGCGGGCGACCGAGGCCCGCCGCCTCGTTGTCTGGATGGTGGGCGACGACAAGACGCCTCGCCTGATCGAGTCGGCGGTGCGGGTGTTCCGTGCCGAGCATCCCGGCGTGGAGGTGGAGGTGCGCGACGTGCCCTGGGCCGACGCGATGACCAAGTACTCCGCGGCCCTGGCCAGCCGCCGCGGGCCGGACCTGATCACCGGCAGCACCACCTACGCCATCGACCTGGGCAGCAAGGGCGCCTTGGTGGACCTGCGCCAGAGAGCGCCGGACCTGGTGCGCCTGCTCGAGCAGTACGCCAACCCCGGCGCGCTGCGTGCGGTGCGCAGGCCCGACGGGACCCTCTACGCGGCGCCGTTCGACATGCACGTGCAGCTGCAGTTCTACCGGACGGACCTGCTGCCCAGGCCGCCCGCCACCTGGAGCGAGTTCGTCTCGGCCATCGAGTCCCTGCGCGCCAAGGGCACGCGCGGCTTCGCGCAGCAGTGGGGCAACACCAGCTGGGTCGGCTACTACCCCTACCTGCTCCAGGCCGGCGGCGCCATCTACGACGCCCACTGCAGCCGCTCCCTCGTCGACAGCCCGCAGGCCGTCCGCGCCCTGGAGTTCTACGCCTCGCTCTACCGGCGCCTGCAGGCCCCGACCGACTCCTGGCCCGATGCGGATGGCGGCCTGGAGAGCGGCTCCTACCCGCTGATCCAGTCCGGCACCTGGCAGCTCTCGCAGCTGGACGTGATGCACAAGTCGCTCGTCGGCAGATGGGCCGCCGCGCCGCTGCCGGCCGGTGAGTCCGGCCGGCGCACGGCCCTGCTCGGCGGCACGGCGATGGGCGTGACGACCTTCTCGCCGAACATCGCCCTCGCGCTGGATTTCATGCGCACCGTCTACCGGCCGGACGTGGCGCGGCAGATGGTGGAGGCGGCGCCGGCCCTGGGCCTCATGTGGCTGCCGGCGGGCCGGCAGGACCAGGTCGCCGCCATGCCCCTGCCGCCCGACCGCAAGCAGGCCATGCTGGCCCAGCTGCAGGACGCCGAGGGCCCGCCCAACTGCCCCGGCTGGATGCGGCTGGACTACGCGCTGACCCGCGCCGTGCAACGTGTCGTGCTGTCGGGTGCCGATCCCCAGGCCGAGCTGTCCCACGCCGCGGCCCTGCTCAACCGGGCCCTGAAACGATGACCCCTGCCTCGCTGCGACGCACCTGGTCCCGCCACGGGGCCGACGTGCTCCTCGTCGCGCCCTTCTTCGCGCTGTTCGCGCTGTTCGTCGCCTGGCCGGTGCTGCGCTCGGCCTGGCTGAGCTTCACCGAGTACCACGCCACCGCCGCGCCGGTGTGGGTGGGCACGCGCAACTACGCCGACCTCTTCGGCGACGAGCGCTTCTGGCAGGCGCTGCGCAACACCTTCACCTACATGGCCTCGGTGTCGGTGATCGCCGTCGTGCTGGGCCTGGTGCTGGCGCTGGCCTTCGGCAGCCAGTCGCGCCTGCACCAACTGGTGCGCCTGGCGTTCCTGATGCCCTCGGTGGCCGGCGGCGTGGGCGCGATCTCGGCGTGGAAGTGGATGGCCAACTCCGAGTCCTACGGCCTGTTCAACAGCGTGCGGGCCTGGTTCGGGCTGGAGCCGGCTCGCTTCCTCGGCGATCCGGTCTGGAGCATGGTGATCCTGGTGATGATCGGCGTGTGGTCGGTGGTCGGCTACAACATGGTGCTGTTCGTGGCCGGCATGCGCGCCATCCCGAGCCAACTCTACGAGGCGGCCACGCTCGACGGCGCCACGCGCTGGCAGCGCCTGTGGCACGTCACGCTGCCGATGCTGCGGCCGACGCTGCTGTACGTGCTCGTCACCGGGATGATCGCGTCGTTCCAGGTCTTCTACGAGCCCTACCTGATGTTCGGCACGGTGGACAACATCGGCGGCCCGCTGGACTCGGCGCTGATGCTGGTGACCTACCTGTTCGACTACGGCTTCCGCCAGCTGGACCTCGGCATCGCCTCTGCCGCGGCCTGGGTGCTCACCACCCTCCTGTTCGGGCTCACCTGGCTCAACATGCGCATCGGCGGCGCCTCGGAGACGCGCGCATGACCCTTCTTCCGAACGAACGCGGCAGCGGCTGGCTGCGCCTCGCCCGCCTGCCCCTGTGGTTGCTGGTCGCCAGCATGCTGCTGCCGTACTACTGGATGGTCACGGGCTCGTTCAAGACCGTGTCGGAGCTGGTGCGAAAGCCGCCGACCTTCTGGGTCGAACAGCCGACGCTGAAGAACTTCCACAACCCGGACTGGACCGGCAGCAATGCCGACCCCGAGCTGCAGCCCGGCGTCTTCCAGGTCAACGTCGACGGCCACGGCTTCCTGCGCTTCTACGCCAACAGCCTGCTGGTGACGATCTTCGTCACCGCGGTCAGCCTGCTCGCGGCCTCCTTCGTCGCCTTCGTGCTCACCAAGCGGCCCTTCCCGGGCAGCCGGGCGCTGTTCAACCTGCTGCTGCTGAGCATGATGGTGCCGTGGGAGGTGACGATCGTGCCGAACTTCGTCACCGTGGCGCAGCTGGGCTGGATCAACACCTACGCCGCGCTGCTGGTGCCGGGGCTCGCCAAGGCCTTCGTCGTCTTCTACTTCCGCCAGATCATCCTCTCCATCCCCGACGAGCTGGTCGACGCCGCGGTGATGGACGGCGCCGGCACGCTGCGCACCTGGTGGAGCGTCGTGCTGCCGCTGCTGCGGCCGGCGCTGGCCGCCATCGGGATCCCCGTGGCCATCGGCGAGTGGAACAACTTCCTCTGGCCGCTGCTGGTGGTCAACGACGCGCAGACCATGACCCTGCCGCTGGAGCTCGGCAAGATGGCCGGCAACCTGACCTTCGCGCCGCAGACGGCCTCGGTGCTGATGGCCGGCTCGCTGCTGGCCTCGCTGCCGGCGGTGGTGGTGTTCCTGCTGCTGCAGCGCCAGTTCGTCGACGGCCTGACGGCAGGCGCGACCAAGGGCTGAACGTGCCGCCTCCCGACACTTCCATGTTCAGCGATCCGTCCTTCGCCTCCGCGTGGGCGGCGCGCCTGCGCACCGAGCTCACCGGCAACGTGCTGCCCTGGTGGCAGGGCGCGATCTTCGACGAGGCCGGCCGCCTGCTCGGCGGGCGCGGCAACGATGGCGCTGTGCTCGATGTGCCGCGCAGCGCGGTGCTCGCCACCCGCCTGCTGTGGACCTTCGCCAGCGCGCAGTCGCGCCTCGCTCCTGAGAAGGCAGGCCCCCAGGCCATGCGAAGGGCCTGGGACTGGGTCACCGGCCCGCAGACAGACGAAGTGCATGGTGGCGTGTTCTGGTCAGTCGGTGCGGATGGGCGCCCCGTCGACGACCACAAGCAGACCTACGCGCAGGCCTTCGCGATCTACGCCTTCACCGCCTGCCACGCGGCGCAGGGTGCGGCGCCGGGCGAAATGACGCCAGCGCTGCGCAAGGCGCTGCAGCTGTTCGAGCTGCTGCAGCTCCACGCCTTCGACCCGCTCGACGGCGGCTGCTGGGAAGGCTGCTCGCGCGACTGGCGGGTGCTGGAGGATGCTCGCTTGTCGGACAAGGAGCCGCTGGCGCCGAAGTCGATGAACACCATGCTGCACGTGCTGGAGGCGCTGACCGAGCTGCTGCGCCAGCATCGATCGCTGCGTGTCGCCAGCCGCCTGCGCGAGCTGCTCGAACTCTTCCTCGACCGGCTGTGGCTGCCCGCGCAACGCTGCTTCGGCCTGTTCTTCTCGCCCGACTGGCGCTGCCTCACCGACCAGGTCTCCTACGGCCACGACATCGAGACCGCCTGGCTGCTGGTGCGCGCGGCCGAAGTGCTGGGCGACGATCGCCTGCTGCTGCGCGCGAAGAACCTCTCCGTGCGGGCCGCCGATGCGGTGCTCGAACGCGGCCTGGCCCCCGACGGCAGCGTGCTGGGCGAGGGCCGCTTCGACGGCCGAGTCACCGACGACCGCCGCCACTGGTGGTGCCAGGCCGAGGCCATGGTCGGCTTCTGGGACGCCTGGCAGCACGGCGGCGACCCGCGCCACGCCGAGGCCGCGTGGAACGCCTGGCAATTCATCGAGCGCCACCATGTCGACCCGGTGGGCGGCGACTGGTTCAAGACGCTGGACGCCGATGGACGCGTGATCGACGCCGTGCCCAAGGCCGGCCCCTGGGAGTGCCCCTACCACCACGTGCGGGCGGGCCTCGAGATGACGGAGCGCTTGCAAGCCCGATGAACGCGACGCTCGCGGCCTTCGCCGCGCCCGCCGATTCCCCGCTCGCGGCCCTGCGCACCTACGCGCGGCTGTTCGCCGGCCAGCGGGCGCGCCTGGCCGCCGCGGCGATCGTGTACCTGGTCAAGCACAGCCCGGCCGTGCTGCTGCCGGTGATCACCGGCCTGGTCATCGACATGCTCTCGGCGCACGCCCCACCGGCAAAGCTGGCGATGTGGGCGGCGGGCACGGCACTGCTCATCGCGCAGAACCTGCCGAACCACCGCCTCTACGTTCGCCTGGTCAGCCAGGCCGTTCGCAGCGTCGAGGCCTCGCTGCGCATCGCGCTGGCGCAGAGGCTGCTCGTGCTCTCGTTGCCGTGGTGGTGGAAGCAGTCGCCGGCGGCCTTGCAGACCAAGCTGCTGCGCGACGTCGAGTCCGTCGGCCTGCTCACCATGGCCCTGGCCGACGGTGTGCTCGGGTGCGGCAGCGGCATCACGGTGGCGCTCGTCGTCACCGCCTGGCGCGCGCCGCAGTTCCTGTGGCTCTTCCTGTGCACGGTGCCGCTCGCGGCCGCGCTGGTGTGGTTCACGCGCCAACGGCTCGGTGAAGCGCAGCGCCTGCACCGCGAGGCGGTCGAGACGCTGGGCAACAGCGCGGCCGAGATGACGCGCCTGCTGCCGATCACCCGCGCCCACGGCCTGGAGCCCGAGCAACTGGAGCGCATGGACGGCCACATCGGCGACGCAGCACGGACCGGCCTCGCGCTGGACCAGGCGGGCGGCCGCTTCGGCGCGCTGGCCTGGGTCGGCTTCCAGGGCATGAACGCGCTGTGCCTGTTCGCCGCTGCGCTGCTGTACAGCACCGGCTCGCTGAGCCTCACGCTCGGCGACGTCGTGCTGCTGTCCGGCTTCTTCGCCACGCTGACGAACTCGGTGCTCGGCCTCGCCAACCTCGTGCCGCAGATCCACCGTGGCGTCGAGGCGGTCCGTTCGCTCGACCTGCTGCTGCGCGATGCGCCGGTGCAGCCGGCCGGCACCGAGCGCCCGCCGGCCTTGCGCGGCCGCCTGCACTTCGAAGGCGTGAGCCTGGTCCACGAGGCCGGCGCCGCGACGGCCGGCGTGCGCTCGGTCACGCTCACGCTGGAGCCGGGCCAGACCGTGGCGCTCGTCGGCCCCAGCGGCTCGGGCAAGACGACGCTCGCGATGCTGGCCTGCGGCCTGCTGGAGCCGCAGGCCGGCCGGGTGCTGGTCGACCATGCGCCGCTGTCCACGCTCGCCCCCGAGGCGTGGCGGCGGCAGGTGGCGTGGGTGCCGCAGGACGCGCTGCTGGGCGACGGCACCGTGCGTGACAACCTGGTCTTCGGCCTCGGCCCGCTCGCCGATCAGCCCCTGTGGCAGGTGCTGCACGAGACCGGCTGCTCCGCCTTCGTCGAGCAGCTGCCGCAGGGGCTGGACACGCCGCTGGGCCACCACGGGCACCGGCTTTCCGGCGGCGAACGCCAGCGCCTCGCGCTCGCCCGCGCGCTGCTGCGCCATCCCCGCCTGCTGGTGCTGGACGAGCCCACCAGTGCGCTCGACGGCCGCACCGAACGCACCGTGCTGGCCGCCCTGCAGCGCGGCCGCGGCACGCGCACCACGCTGGTCATCGCGCACCGGCTGTCGACCGTGGCCGATGCCGACCGCCTGGTGGTGATGGACGCCGGCCGCGTGGTCGACCAAGGCCGGCACGAGGAGCTGCTCGGGCGCTGCGAGCTCTATCGCCGCCTGTGGCACGACGAGGACAAGAAGCAATGAACGGATTGCGGAGGTGGATGCACGCCATGGCCAGCGCCCTCACGATCGCGGCAGCGGCCACGAGTGCCGCGGCAGCCGATTCGCGGCTCCAGGCCGTCCTGCAACGGCTCGATGCCGGCCAACCCATCACCCTGGCCACGCTCGGCGGCTCGATCACCACCGGCTACGCGGCGAACCCGCCGCGTGAACGTGGCTGGGCGGCGCAGGTCGCGGCACGGCTGGGAAAGCGCGGACCGGTACGGCTGGTCAATGCGGGCGTCAGCGGGACCGATTCGGCCGCGGCCGTGCAGCGCCTGCAGGCCCACGTGCTCGATGGGGCACCCGACCTCGTCATCGTCGAGTTCGGCGTCAACGACCAATGGCTGGATCCGCAGGTACGCGGCAGCAGCTACGAGGCCGTGCTGCGGCGCCTGCTTTCCGCACCCAAGCCGCCGGCGGTCGTCGCCTTGCTGCTCACCCAGCAGGGCAACCGCGAGCGCGACGCGGTGGAGCTGCAGGCCGCGCTGGCCGCACGCTACGGCATCACCGCCATCGACTTCGGCCGCTGGATGCAGCGCCGTGCCGAGGCCGGCCGGGAGCGCTGGGACCAGCTCTACGACGAGCCCGTGCACCCCAACCAGCACGGCCACGACCTGATCGCCGACGCCGTGATGGAGGCCTTCACCGAAGCGGCTCGCGCCCCGGCCGGTCCGCCCGCTGGCGCGCTGCCGCCTGCGCTGCACGGCCGGGCGCACGAGTTCGTCCGCGAGTTTGCCGGCGACAAGCTCAAGCCTTCGCTGAACCGCGGTTTCGTGCGCGGCGGCGAGGTCCACCCCGAGTGGGCCCAGGCCCCAGGCGGCCAGGCGCCGGGCTGGACGAGCACGGCCGACGACGCCGAAGCGAGCTTCCTCGTCTGGGGCCGCGAGATCGCGGTCTTCCACGCCGAGAGCGCGGGCTACCGCAACCTCGAGGCCTGGGTGGATGACGGCCCCGCCGTCACGCTGCGCGGCCAGGTGCCCGAGCGGGTCGGCTACCTCGGCTGGCACTACACCGTGGTCGGCCGCGACCTGTTGCCCGGCGCGCACCTGCTGCACGTGCGGATGAAGCGCGACGAGTGGGCCGGCAGCGGGCGGCCGGCGAGCTTTCTCTCGGTGATGGCGGCCGGACTCTATCCGCCGGCATTGCAGCCCTCCGCCTTCGTGCGTGAAGCTGCGCCCTTGCCGTCTTCGGACTGGAAGCTCGTGACGGCGAACGACCCGCTCTGGCGCTTCACCGGCCGCAGCGGCGAGGAGCCCGGCGGCGCACGGCTGCTGGCCTGGAGCGGCAGCGAGCTGCGCGCGCGCTTCACCGGCACGCGGCTCGCGCTGCGCTTCACGCCCTCGCGCGGCGGCCTCGATCACTTCACGGTGGAGGTCGATGGCCGGCCGCACATCCTTGCGCTTTCGGCCGTCGGCACCGGCACCGCCGATTGGCGCCTGCGTGATCCGCTGGCCCCGGGCGAACACAGCCTGCGCCTCGTCAAGCGCACCGAGGGTGCGATGGCCGAGGCGGTCTTCCACGGCCTGCTGCTGGACGCGGACGGCCGCTTGCTCAAGCCTCCGCCGCCGCGTCCGCTCAAGCTCGAGTTCTACGGCGACTCGATCACCGCCGGCGCCTGCAACGGCGACATCGCGGACGACCAGTACGAGGACCTGTCCAGCCACGACGGCACGCGGGCCTACGGCGCCATCACGGCCCGCCGCCTGGGCGCGGACTACGTGGGCATCGCCGTCAGCGGCATCGGCATCACCCGCACCTGGGGCGAGTACCTGATGCCGCAGGTGTGGGACCGTGTCGCGCCGAGGCCGGATGCGCCCGTGGCCCCGCGCGACCCGCGCGCACCCGACGTCGTGCTCGTCAACCTCGGCCAGAACGACCACGGCCTGCCCGCCTCGCGCGGCGAGCCCTTCGCCTCCGACTTCGCCCGGCGCTACCTCGATTTCGTTAGACAGCTCCGGCGCCGCTATCCCGACGCGAAGCTGGTGCTGCTCATCGGCGGCATGTCGGCCTGGAAGGAGCAGCCGGCGATCTCCCGCGCGCTCGGCACCGCCGTCGAAAGGCTGCACGCCGAAGGCGACGCCAAGGTCTGGACCTACACCTTCCGCGCCTTCACCTGGGCCCATCCCCGGATCGACACGCACGAGCGGATGGCCGACGAGCTCGTGGCCTTCCTGAAAGAGAAAGTCCTGCCTTGAGCTCCCGTTGTCCCGACCTGCGCCGCCCCGAGGCGCTGCTGGCCCACATGCGCCACACGCTGGCCTTCTACGCGCCGCGCGCCAAGGACGCTTCGGGCGGCTGCTTCCACTTCTTCAAGGACGACGGCACGGTCTACGACCACCGCACGCGCCACCTCGTCAGCAGCACGCGTTTCGTGTTCAACCATGCGCTCGCCTGGCGCTGGTTCGGCGCGCCGGTGGGCGACGTGGCCCATGCGCTGGCCTTCGTCCGCAACGCGCATGCACAGCCCCAAGGCGGCTACGCATGGCAGCTGGACTGGAACGAGGGCCATGCCACCGTGCTCGACGGCACCCAGCACTGCTACGGCCTGGCCTTCGTGCTGCTCGCGCATGCGCATGCGGCGGACGCGGGCGTGGCCGGTGCGCGCGAAGGCATCGCCGAGACCTTCGCGCTGATGGAGCAACGCTTCTGGCTGCCGGAGCAGGGCCTGTATGCCGACGAAGCGACGCCCGACTGGCAACTGGATCCCTACCGCGGCCAGAACGCCAACATGCACGCCTGCGAGGCGATGCTGGCGGCCCACGCGGTCACCGGCGAGCGGCGCTACCTCGAACGCGCGCTGGTGCTGGCCGAGTCCGTCACCCAAGGCCTGGCCGCCCTGACCGGCGGCCTGGTCTGGGAGCACTACCACGCCGACTGGACACCGGACTGGGACTACAACCGCCACGACCGCAGCAACATCTTCCGGCCCTGGGGCTTCCAGACCGGCCACCTCGCCGAGTGGGCCAAGCTGCTGCTGCAGCTGGAGCGGCGGCTGGGCGGGGAGGCGCCAGCCTGGTTGTTCGGCACCGCACGGCATCTGGTCGAAGCCGCGATGCAGCACGGCTGGGACGAGACGCATGGCGGCCTGGTCTACGGCTTCGCGCCCGATGGCCGGGTGTGCGATGGCGACAAGTACTTCTGGGTGCAGGCCGAGAGCCTCGCCGCCGCGGCCTGGCTCGCGGTGCGTTCCGGTGACGCGCGCTACTGGCAGTGGTACGACCGCCTCTGGGCCTACGCCTGGGAGCACTTCGTCGACCACGAGCACGGCGCCTGGTACCGCATCCTCTCGCCCTCGAACGAAAAGCTGACCGACGAGAAGAGCCCCGCCGGCAAGACCGACTACCACACCATGGGGGCCTGCCAGGACGTGCTCGCGGCCCTCGGCGTGAAACCCCAGGAGATCCGATGACCCACCGATTCCGAGGCCGCCCGCTGATCCTCGCGGCAGCGATGCTGCTGGCCGGCTGCACCCACTTCGCCACCACCGCGCCGTCGAAGCTCGAATGGCGCGGCATCAGCCTTTCCAGCGCCGAATGGGGCGAGAAGGACCTGGCCGGCAGCGTGCTGGGCAAGGACTTCGTCTACCCCAGCGTCGCGAGCACCGCCTACTACCAGGCCAAGGGCATGAACCTCATGCGCGTCGGCTTCCGCTGGGAGCGCCTTCAGCCCGTGCTGAACGGCGAGTTCGACGCCGCCGAGCTGGCGCGCCTGCGCGAGTTCGTCGACGGCACCACGGCGCGCGGCCTTTCGGTGATGCTGGACCCGCACAACTACGCCGCCTACCGCGGCCCCACGGGCGAGAAGGTGCTCGGCACGCCCGAGGTGCCCATCGCCGCCTTCGCCGACTTCTGGCGCCGCCTGGCCCTGCAGTTCAAGGACAACCCGCGCGTGCTCTTCGGCCTGGTCAACGAGCCGCACGGCCTGCCCACCGAGACCTGGGCCGCGGCAGCGCAAGCGGCGCTGGACGCCATCCGCGCCACCGGCGCGACCAACCTCGTCAGCGTGCCCGGCAACGGCTGGACGGGCGCGTGGACCTGGCAGCAGTCCTGGTACGGCACGCCCAACGCGGAGGTGATGGACCGGGTGAAGGACACGGCCGGCCGGATGGTCTACGAGGTCCACCAGTACTTCGACAAGGACGGCTCGGGCACCGACCCGGCCTGCGTCAGCCCGACCATAGGCGTCGAGCGGCTGAAGGCCTTCACGGAATGGCTGCGCCGCCATGGCCGCCGCGCGGTGCTCGGCGAGATAGGCGGCGGCGCCAACCCCGTCTGCGCGCAGGCGGTCGAAGGTGCGCTGGCCCACCTGGAAGCGAACGCCGACGTCTGGGCCGGCTGGCTGTGGTGGGCGGGCGGCCCGCTGTGGGGCGACTACTTCATGTCGCTGGAGCCCGGCGCGGACGGCCGCGAGAAGCCGCAGATGCGCTGGCTTCAGCCGCACCTGAAATAGTCAGGCCGCCACGCCCACCAGCAGCTTGGCGGCGAGGCCGGTCTCGACCGTGCCCTTGGTCTTGCAAAGCTGCAGGCTCACGCCGTCGCCGAAGACACCGTCGTGCTCGAAGTCCTTGACCGAGGTGTTCTGCCCGCGCGCGGCGTACAGCGCCGAGTCGTAGACCGCCCTGGTCAGCTTCTGCGGGAAGGCGAGCTGCGAGGTGGCGCTGGCCGTGCCGCCGGTGTCGGCGTTCAGGTAGACCTGGAAGTGCATGTGGGTGATGCGGCCCGGGTACCAGCCGGGGTAGATCGAGCTGAAGCGCACCACGCCGTTCGCGTTGCTCAGCTGGACCCCACGCATGAACGTCTGGCCGCGGGTGTCGTGGCCGGGCTGCCGGTAGCCCGAGTAGACACCGTCCTTGTCGCAGGCCCACAGGTAGACCGCGGCATTGGCGAGCGGCCCGCAGGCCGCGTTCACGTCGACCAGCTTCAGCGTGAGCGCGAGCGCCACGCCGGGCTTGCCCTCGGTGATGTCGCGCCTGAGCATATTCGGATCGCCGAGCACGTCCAGCAGCGGGTAGGGGCCGGCCGTCTCCCGCGGGATCAGGGCGCAGCTGCGGGCGGCGGCGTAGTCGAAGGCGTCGAACTGCTCGGCCCAGGCGGCCTCGGGGTCGGTGAAGCCGGCCCAGGCCATCAGCGGCACCGCGGACAGGGCGCCGACGGCGCCTCGCCGGGCGGGCGAGGGAGGCGAGGTCTGTTCGGGCGGCTGCTTCATCGACTCGTCCTCCGGTCAGGCGGGGTGGAAGCGGAGTCTCTGACCCGCACGTTGCTGGAACGTGTACCGCCTAACGATGAGGGTGCGGTTGATGCGCATCATGGCCGTGGTGGCCATGGTCATGGTCATGGTCGTGTGCCGCACCCTTCGCCGGCCCGTGCAGCCTGCAGGCGTGCGGGATGTCGCCGCGCTCGATCTGCAGCGTGCTGTGGTGGATCGCGAAGCGCGACTCCAGCTGCGCCGTCACCTCGTCGATGAACTCGTCGCCGGGAGGGCCGCCGGGCGTCACCAGGTGCACGGTGAGGGCGCTCTCGGTGGTCGAAAGCGCCCAGATGTGCAGGTCGTGCACGTCCGTCACGCCGGGCAGCGCGCTCAGGTAGGCGCGCACGGCGGCGCTGTCCACGTGCGGTGGCACGGCGGCCAGGGCCAGGCCGAGAGCCGCCCGCAGCAGGCCCCAGGTGCTTGCCAGGATGACCAGCACGATCACCAGGCTGAGCAGCGGGTCGACCCAGTACCAGCCGGTCTGGCGCATCACCAGGCCGCCGACGACCACGCCGAGCGAGACGGCCGCGTCGGCGGCCAGGTGCAGGAAGGCGCCGCGCAGGTTCATGTCGTGCTTGCTGCCGCTCGCAAAGAGCCAGGCCGAGACGCCGTTGACCACGATGCCCGCGCCCGCGACCACCATCACGACGTCGGTGGCGACGGCCGGCGGCGCGCCGAAGCGGCGTACCGCCTCCCAGCCGATCCCGCCGCAGGCGACGAACAGCAGCGTGCCGTTGGCCAGCGCCGCCAGGATGGAGCTGCCGCGCAGGCCGAAGGTGAATCGCTCGCTCGGCGCCCGGCGCGAAAGCACTGCGGCGCCCCAGGCGAGCAGAAGGCCGAGGACGTCCGACAGGTTGTGCCCCGCATCGGCCAGCAGGGCGGTGGAGTTGGCCACGACGCCGTAGACGAACTCGACGGCGACGAAGACGGTGTTCAGGCCGATGGCCACCGCAAAGGCGCGGCCGGCCTGGTGCGGGTCGCCATGGGCGTGGCCGTGGTGGTGGCCGTGGTCGTGCCCATGGTCATGGTCGTGATCGTGCGGGGAAGCCATTCGCTCAAGTGTCCCATGTGGCAACAGGTGGATGTCCGCATCCGGCCAGCGGCCCGGGCCGCGCTGGGGCAGCATCCGCCCCTCGGATCACCCGACACATCCGCAACGCGAGGAGACCCCGAATGAGCAACCCCGTGGCCGAAAGGGCCGCCGCCTTCGCCGCCCTGCACCAGCGCGACCGCGCCTTCGTCATCCCCAACCCCTGGGACGCCGGCTCGGCGAAGATCCTGGCCGACCTGGGCTTCGAGGCGCTGGCCACTTCCAGCGCTGCCTCGGCGATGGCATTGGGCCGCAGCGACTACCAGATCGGCCGGGAAGATGCCCTGGCCCATGCCCGCGCCCTGGTGGCCGCCACGCCGCTGCCGGTGTCGGCCGATCTCGAGAACGGCTTCGGCCACTCGCCCGAGGCGGTCGCCGAGACCATCCGCCTGGCGGCGGAAACCGGCCTGGCCGGCGGCTCGATCGAGGATTCGACCGGCGACCAGGAAAGGCCCGTCTACGACTTCGGACAGGCGGTGGAGCGCATTGGCGCGGCGGTCGAAGCCGCTCGCTCGCTGGGCCGCCCCTTCACGCTCACGGCGCGCTGCGAGAACTTCCTGAACGGCCGTGCCGACCTGGACGACACCATCCGCCGCCTGCAGGCGTACGAGGCAGCCGGGGCGGACGTGCTCTTCGCGCCCGGCCTGCCTTCGCTCGACGCCGTGAAGGCGGTCTGCAGCGCGCTGAAGAAGCCGGTCAACTTCATGGTCGGCATTCCCGGCAAGTCCTTCAGCGTGGCCGAGCTCGAGGCCGCCGGGGTCCGGCGCATCAGCCTGGCGACCTCGCTCTACCGCGCGGCGATGAAGGGCCTGAAATCGGCCGCCGAGGAGGTGCTGAAGGAAGGGACCTTCGAGTACCTCAACCGGCGTTGACGGCCGTGCTCCGGCGCGGGGCGGGCTCGTTGCGCGCGGCTAGCCAGCGCGTCCTCGCCCGCCAGCCGAGCAGCACCGCCATGATGGCCGCGTAGACGGCCACCTCGCCGTACAGGTGCTTGCCCGAGCGCATCCAGAAGAAGTGCAGGATGGCGAGCACCGCGATGGCGTAGACCGCTCGGTGCAGCGTCTGCCAGCGCTTCGCGCCCAGCGCCTTGATGGCGCGGTTGAACGAGGTGGCCGCCAGCGGCAGCAGCAGCAGCCAGGCCATCGTGCCGACCAGGATGAAGGGCCGCTTGGCGACGTCCTTGACCAGGTCGTCCCAGAGCAGGCTCTTGTCCAGCCAGGCGTAGGCCAGCCAGTGCAGCGTGGCGTAGCAGAAGGTGGCCACGCCGATGGCGCGCCGGTGGCGCAGCAGCTGGTGCCAGCCGGTCCACTGGCGCAGCGGGCTGATGGCCAGGGTGAGCACCAGGCCGCGCAGCGTCCAGTCGCCCAGCGAGCGGATCAGCGTCTCGGCCGGATTCGCGCCCAGCGCCTCATGGAAGGCGCGCCACACCAGCGATGCGAGCGGCAGCGCCAGCAGCGTCCACAGGATGGGCTTGGCGGCCGGGTGGGCGAGCCAGCGGTTGATCGTCTTCGATGCGAGGATGTTCATGCAGTGGCTATGTCGCTCGCGAAAGGGGCCAAACCAAGTCGTTTGCGCGGATGCGGCTTTGCCGGTCCGCTGCAAAAGCCCCCCCGGGGGCAGCGACCGGAAGGGAGCGTGGGGGCTTCAAAAATACTTCTTCAGGTCCATGCCGGCGTAGAGCTGCCCGACCTGGGCCTCGTAGCCGTTGAACATCTGCGTCGGCCGCCGCTTCGCGAACAGGCTCGCCAGGGCGCCTTCGGCCTCGCCGATGCGGCGCTCGCTGGCCTGGCTCCAGCGCGGGTGGTCGACGTTCGGGTTGACGTTCGAATAGAAGCCGTACTCGTCCGGCGCGGCACGCTCCCAGCTGCTCACCGGCTGCTTCTCGACGAAGCGGATCCTCACGATCGACTTGGCGCTCTTGAAGCCGTACTTCCACGGCAGCACCACGCGGACGGGCGCGCCGTTCTGGTTGGGCAGCACCTCGCCGTAGAGGCCGAAGGCCAGCAGGGCGAGCGGGTGCATCGCCTCGTCCAGCCTCAGGCCCTCGGTGTAGGGCCAGTCCAGCACGGACGAGCGCAGGCCCGGCATCTGGCCCTTGTCGGCCAGGGTCGTGAACTGCACGAACTTCGCGTTGCCGGTGGGCTCGACGCGCTTGATCAGCTCGGCCAGCGAGTAGCCGACCCAGGGCACGACCATCGACCATCCCTCGACGCAGCGCAGGCGGTAGATGCGCTCCTCCATGGGCGCGAGCTTGAGCAGCTCGTCGAGGTCGTAGACCTTGGGATGCTTGACCTCGCCCTCGACCGCGACCGTCCAGGGCCGCGTCTTCAACGTGCCGGCGTAGTGGGCCGGCGAAGCCTTGTCGGTGCCGAATTCGTAGTAGTTGTTGTAGCTGGTGACATCCGCATACGCGGTCAGCTTGTCCATCACCATCGCCCCGGGCACGGCGCTGCGCGCGCCGGGCAAGGCGGCCAGCTTGCCGGGGCGGGGGGTGCCGGCCTGCGCGAAGGCGGCCGGCGCGGCGAGCGGGGAAAGGCCCAGCGCCGCGGCCCGCAGCAGCCATTCGCGCCGGGCGTGGTAGACCTCGCGCGGGGTGATCTCAGACGGCGTGGGGTGGGCGAAGCCGCGGTCCTTCAGCAGGTGCATGGATGCTCTCGATACGGCACGGCGCCCGGCGGGCGCCTTCGACCTTTCAGTCGGGCCAGGCCGGTGAGACCTTACGCGGCTGCCGACGGTTCCGCCGGCGGCAGCGGTTCAAAGCGTGCCGTAGGAGTGCAGGCCCGAGAGGAACATGTTGACGCCCAGGAACGCGAAGGTGGTGACCACGAGGCCCCCCAGCGCCCACCAGGCCGAGGCGGCGCCGCGCAGGCCCTTCATCAGCCGCATGTGCAGCCAGGCCGCGTAGTTCAGCCAGACGATCAGGGCCCAGGTCTCCTTCGGGTCCCAGCTCCAGTAGCCGCCCCAGGCCTCGGCGGCCCAGAAGGCGCCCAGCACGGTGGCGATGGTGAAGAAGGCAAAGCCGACGGCGATGGCCTTGTACATCACGTCGTCCATCAGCTCCAGCGCCGGCGTGCGGGCATTGACCGGATTGCGCAGCAGGATCATCACCGCGAAGAACGCGACCGTGCCACCCAGCAGCCGGCTGCCCTTGGCGAGCGCGCCTTGCATCGTCTCGTCCGGTGCACCGGCCAGCGCGTACAGGCCCATCAGCACGAGGACGATGCCCGGCACGACGACCAGGCCGATCCACAGCGAGCGCGCGCTCTCGGTCTTGAGCAGGCACGCCAGCGCCACCATGGCCGCCAGCGCAAAGGTGCCGTAGCCGATGAAGTTGGCCGGCACGTGCAGCTTCATCCACCAGCTCTGCAGCGCGGGCACCAGCGGCTGGATCTCCTGCGCCTCGCGCGCCACCGTGTACCAGAGCAGGAAGCCCACCGCGGCGCTGACGACCAGCATCACGAACGGGCCCAGCGTGCGGGTCTTGTAGTGCGACTCGTAGTACAGGTAGAACAGGGTCGTCAGCCAGCAGAACAGCACGAAGACTTCGTAGAGGTTGCTGACCGGGATGTGGCCGATCATCGGGCCGATCTGGTGGCTCTCGTACCAGCGCACCATGGTGCCGGTCAGCGCCATGAAGACGGCGGCCCAGGCCAGGCGCGAGCCGATGCGCAGCCCGGCGGGTTCACCCGGCCCCCAGGCCCGCTGTTGCACAGCGGCCCGCCCCCCGAGGGGGTCAACGACCTCGGGACGGCCCGTCTGTCGTTGGCCACTGCCCTTCGAGCTGAACAGGCCGATCCAGTAGAAGAGGGTGCTCATGAAGAACAGCGTGCCCATCCACAGGATCGCGCTCTGGCTGGACAGCAGGTACTTCAGCAGGAAGACCTGGCCGCCCGCCGCGAGGTCGGCGCCGAAGCTGTCTGTCTTGCCCGCATACAGGCCGATCGCGAGCAGGCTGGCGGCGCCCACGCCAACCGCGAGAAAACGCAGCGCGCCCCAGAACCAGCCGAGGGCGATCAGCGCCGGCACCGCGCCCGCCAGGATGCCTTTCTCGTAGCCATCCATGGCCGGGCCGTAGCGGCGGAAGGCATAGGCGGCGCCGGCGACGACGACGGCCGCGAAGACCCAGTCCAGCGTCGAGCGCTTGCCGATGAGGCTCTGACGGCCCAGTTCCAGCGTGGTGGTGGTCGTGTTCATGGCTGCTGGCCTCCTGCCAGCAACTGCTGGCGAAGCGTTTCGAACTCGGCGTCGATGTCGAGCGTGCGGCGCGGCGTGGACATGGCCAGCTGCACGCGCGTGCTGCCCGGCGGCTCTGCGTCCGCGATCCAGATCCACAGGCGGCGCTCACGCACGTAGAGCATCGCGAACACGCCCAGGATGAGCAGCACCGCGCCGATGTAGACGAGGGTCTTGCCCGGCGCGCGGGCGACCTGGAAGACGCTGGCCTGCACGGGCGTGAACTCCTGCAGCTGCAGCAGCACCGGGGCGGGGTAGAAATAGCTGTCGGAAAGCGACAGCACCGACTGGGTCATGAAGGATTCGGTGGCGGGGCCCAGTTCGAGCGGTTTCAGCCCGGCTTGTTCCCGCGCGATCTGGTTCAGGTCGAAGAGCGCCCCGTTCAGGATGCGCAGCATCACCTCGGCCACGCGCGATCGCTCTGCCTCGGGGACGCTGACCTCGATGAACTGGCTCAGCGCGTTCAGGCCGCCCAGCTTCTCGCCCGGCTTGGCGCCGGGCACGTTCTCCAGACCGGCGAAGAGGGTGAGGGCGCGCGAGGCGGTGACGCGCAGCTGCTCGTTCATCTCCGGCCGGCCCTCGGGCGTCGACTGGTCGGCGTAGCGGCGGCTGGCCTTGTCGCGCAGGGCGGCGTCGTTCAGCGCGGCCTTCAGGCGCAGCCAGCCGTCCAGGCTGCCGTTCTCGTCCACCGGCATCCGCAGGTAGCGGAAGTTCTCGTTCGAGCTCTCGCGCACGCCGGCCAGGAAGACGCGCTGGCCGTCGATCTCCACCGGCACCATGTAGTTGTGGAACTCGCGCGCCTGGCCGGCGGCATCGCGCAGCCGGTAGGTGATGGCCGGGCCGATGTTGCGCATCGTCTTGGCCTTGTCGGGGTTGATGCCCGCGCCCAGGTGCTTGTCGAGCGTGCTGGCGAGGTCGACCTTGCGGACATCCGTCGCGCCTTCCGGCTTGCTGCTGGCATCGGCGAGGTTCTCGACGTTGATGACCTTCAGGCCGGTCATCTCCAGCGTGAGCTTCGTCTGGCTGGCGTCGTTGCTCACCAGCGTGGTGTTCTCCCCGACCCGCAGCTTGAGGTCGAAGGCGCGGCCGCCGGCCGTCAGCGGGAAGGCCTTGAGCTGCACCTGCGAGCCGCCGTCCTCGAAGCTGCTCTGGTAGATCGCCACGCCGCGGTGGATGGCGGGCTCGTTGACCTTGACCGTGGCCGGGATCGCCTGTCCGGTGTCGTGGTCGTGGATCACGATGTCGCTCGCGAACAGGCGGGGCATGCCCGTCTCGTAATACTCGACGATGAACTTCTTGAGCTCCACGTCGAAGGGCAGCTCCTGCAGCACGATGCCCTGCGGCATGTTGAGCATCGCCACGCCGGCGCGCTGGCCCTCGGGCACCATGAGGTTGCCGCGGAAGGTCGGGTTGCCGGCCGGCAGCCGGTGCTCGGCCGGCACGTCCTTGATGAACTGGTAGCCGCCGTCGAAGGTGGACTTGCCCGTGAAGAGCATCTGCAGCCGCACGATCAGGTCGCCGTCGGCCAGGCCGCCCAGGCACACCAGCACGATGGCCGAGTGCGCAGCGAGGTAGCCGATCTTGCTGGCCCGGCCGGCCCGGGCCGCGACCATCGTGCCGTTCTCCCGCACCTGGGCGCGCGCCCGCCAGCCGCGCTTGCCGAGCACGTCGGCCACCTGCGCCAGCGCGGCCTCGCGGCCCAGGGGCAGCGTCGCCTGGGCCTTGTGATGGAACGCAGCCAGCGACTGCTCGCGCACGTGCTCCTTGAAGCTGCGCAGGTCACTGACGATCTTGGGCGCATTGCGCGCGATGCACAGGCTGGTCGAGACCACCAGGAAGCCGAGGATCACCAGGAACCACGGCGCCGAATAGACGGTGAACAGCTGGAAGCGGCCGAAGACATCGGCCCAGAACGGCCCGAACTTGTTGACGTAGTTGTTGAACGGCTCGTTCTGCTGCACCACGGTGCCGATCACCGAGGCGATGCAGATCACCGCCAGCAAGGTGATCGCGAAGCGCATCGAGGACAGCAGCTCCAGCGCCTCGCGCGCGCGGCCGGGGGCGGCCGGGCGGGGCGGGCGGGCGAGGTCCAGCGCTTCCGGCGGCTCGGCAAAGTCGGGCGTGGCGGTCGGGGCGGTCATGGGCGGATTATCGGGAGCCGGGGTTCGCGGGGCTTGAGAAAACGAAAAGGCCGGTCACGGGACCGGCCTTGAATTCGGACAGGCGCGCCTGCTCAGTGCAGGCCGGAGATGTAGTCGGCGACCGCAGCGATCTCTTCGTTGTTCAGCTGGGCCGAGATCTGCTGCATCGGCGGGTTGTTCAGGCGCTTGTGGTCGCGGAAGGCCTGAAGCTGGGCGGCGATGTAATCGGCGTGCTGGCCACCCAGGCGCGGGTACTGGGCGGGGATGCCGGCGCCGGTCGGGCTGTGGCAGCCGGCGCAGGCGGGGATGTGCTTGTCGGGGATGCCGCCGCGGTAGATCTTCTCGCCCAGCGCCACGGTGTCCTTGTGCTTGGCGAAGCCGGGCTTGGCCTGCTTGCCGGCGTAGAACGCGGCGACGTTCTTCATGTCCGCGTCGGACAGCGGCGCAGCCATCCCCTGCATGATCGGATTGACGCGCTTGCCGGCCTTGAAATCGGCCAGCTGCTTGGCGATGTACTCGGGATGCTGGCCCTGAAGGATGGGGTTCGCCGGCGAGCCGCGCGAGCCGTCGTTGGTGTGGCAGGCCGCGCACACGTTGGTCGAGATCTCCTGGCCCTTCGCGATGTCCGCCTTCGGCGCGGCGGCCGGCTCGTTGGCAAACGCAGGCAGCGCCAACGTGGCAGCCAGGGCGACGGTGACGGCGAACGCGGCAGGGGTCTTCATCGGGTCAGGCCTTGGGGTTGTTCGAACAAAACCCGCGGATTTTACAATGCTCCATGACCTCAACCACTCGCGCGCAAGCCGCGACATCCGAGCAGGCGCGGGCCGCACTGGCCTGGGCGCACGGCGCGCGCTTCCTCACCACCGCGAGCCAGCTCGACCAGTTGCCCCAGGGCGACCTGCCCGAGTTCGCCTTCGTCGGCCGCAGCAACGCCGGCAAGTCCACCGCCATCAACGCGCTTGCGCAGCGCCGGCAACTCGCCTTCGCTTCGAAGACGCCCGGCCGCACGCAGCACATCAACCTCTTCGAGCTCGGCCCCAAGGACGCTCCGGATGCGTACCTGGCCGACCTGCCCGGCTACGGCTACGCCACTGTGGAGCGCACCGCCAAGCTGCGCTGGCAGCAGGTGATGGCCGACTACCTCGCCGTGCGGCGCAACCTCGCCGGCGTGGTGCTGCTCGTCGACAGCCGCCTCGGCTTCACCCCGCTGGACAGGCAGTTGCTGGAGTTCGTCGCTCCCCGCGTCACCACCGGCGAAGTCAAGCTGCTCGTCCTGATGACCAAGGCCGACAAGCTCTCCAAGAAAGAGCAGGCCGCCGCCCTTTCAGCCGGCCAGGACGGCCTCGCCGACCTCGCCACCGACAACAGCGACGTGGGCCTGCTTCTCTTCTCCGCTCCCAAGCGCCAGGGTCTCGACGACCTCGCCGAGACCGTCCACTCCTGGATCCATCCGTGACGAGTCGGCAACCTGCAGCATCAGCCCGTTGATGCCTCGAAGGCGTTTGCCAGGGACGCGTGGCGACGCAGCAGGCTGTCTCTTCCCTGTTCCGCGCGTTTGCGCCAATCCGGCCCGCGGCCCACTGCATCCTTCCAGGCCGCGTGCAGAAGGTCCTGTCGGCCTTCGTTGAGATGCCATTCCACCAAGGCCGCAGCCTGCTCGACATCCTTCGACGCCTTCGCTCGTTCGGCCACCGGTCGCTCGCCATGCACGATGAGTTTGTGGACCGCAAACCGGGCCGGATCGGGAAGGTTGACCACGCAGGCGCCCGAGCCGGAGAAGATCACCCCTTGGGTTGTGCCTTCAAGCGAGAACTCCATGAACTTTAGGGGCTCCAGCGAAATGCCAAGGCCCGGAATCTGCACCGGTTGATCGCTTCCAGTGCTGGGGGTGCAGAAGTCGATCCGAAGCTCCGGGTCTGCCGGGTTCCTGTACTGGGCGCCTGACTTTCCGGAGAACTCGCGGATCGGCAGGAATCCCATTTCCAGGGAGGTGATGGCGTCATGGATGGAGATTTCAAGGTTGGCCGGCATCGCCACCGAGATGTTCTTGCCCGCATGCGCGAGATCCACATCCATTGTTTTGTCCGCTCCCGTCCACTTGACGCCCAGCATATTTCCTAGCGCAGAGAACGCATGCGTCCCGATCAGCACGCCGCCGTTGCGGAAGAAACCATAGTTCGCGATCTTGTGGATGATGCGAAAGTGTTTGTCGAGGACACCTGTGCAGCCTAGCGCGATGCAAGCGGCCGAGCGTTGGGCAAGAGCCTCCATGCGCTCAGCCACGTGCGCTTGCTCGAATTCCTTTATGAGTTTTTGAACCCGCAGGTTGTCCGGACCGACATAGGCTGTGCGGACCCGGTTGTTGGTATCCCGAAAGTTGAAATAGACATAGGGCCGACCCTTGATCTCCCTTCGGTGAAACGAACCCCTGAGCGTCGAGAACCGCGACATCTCGACGCCCTGCGCCATGTCGTAGAGTTCTGCGTACGATGTCTGGGCGCCCAAAGACAGCTCGGTGTAGAGGGAAGTCACAGTTGGCATGCGCGTTACCATACTCTGTTTGAGTCTGTATGGTACCGCTGAAAGTCTATCTTTACAATACTTTCACTACACCAGTATGGTAACTGGAGCGTCCAGTTAAATGCTTTAATCGCACCGAAGCATCGCTCAGCCCTTGCGCCAAATCGGCTCCTCGGCTGCGAGCGGCGAGTCACCCTTCTCAGGAAGTCGCGCCGCCCTTATGCCGCTGAAGCGCGGCAGCGCTTCAGCCCCGGCGCGCGCAGCGCCGCCGCCTACCAGG
>CAMLGG010000018.1 GCA_946479475.1 uncultured Ideonella sp.
CTGGCCCGGCGCGGCCTGCAAGGCGGCCCCTGGCAAGGGGCCGTGGGGGCCCTATCTCGTGCCGAAGATCTTGTCACCGGCGTCACCGAGACCGGGAATGATGTACCCCTGGTCGTTCAGGTGGCGGTCCACCGAAGCCGTCCAGCAGCGCACGTCGGGATGCGCCTTGTCCAGCGCGGCGATGCCTTCGGGCGCGGCCACCAGCACCAGCGCGCGGATGTCCTTGCAGCCGCGGCGCTTGAGCAGGTCCACCGTCGCGATCATCGAGCCGGCCGTGGCCAGCATCGGGTCGATGATGAGCGCGGTGCGCTCCTCCAGCTTCCCGACGAACTTCTCGAAATAGTGCTCGGGCTGCAGCGTTTCGTGGTTGCGGCTCAGGCCGACGACGCTGACCTTGGCGTTGGGGATCATGTCGAGCACGCCGTCGAGCATGCCCAGGCCGGCGCGCAGGATGGGCACCACCGTCACCTTACGGCCGGCGATCTGGTCGATCTCGGTCAGGCCGCTCCAGCAGTTGATCGTCACCTGGGTCAGCGGGAAGTCCGCCGTGGCCTCGTAGGCCAGCAGGCGCGCGAGCTCACCCGTCAGCTCGCGGAACTTCTTGGTCGAGATGTCCGCCTCGCGCAGCAGGCCGATCTTGTGGCGGACCAAAGGATGGTTGACGGCGATGACGGGCATGGGGCGGCCTGCAGGTCGAAGATGGGGGATGCGGCCAGTTTAGGCCCTGGCACCCGCCGTGCCCGTTCAGCGGAAGAGCTCGGGAAGCACCCCGGCTGCCGTGCCGCGGACGAGCTCGTCCGCGTCCTCGTCGATCTCGGTCGCATCGGGGTTCACGATGGCCACCCACGCTCCGGCCTCCCGTGCCAGGCCGGCCAGGCCCGCCGCGGGCCAGACCGCGCCCGACGTCCCGACGACCAGCATCAGCTGGGCCGAAACGGCCGCGGCCTCGGCCGCCTGCAAGGCCGAGGCCGGCAGCGACTCGCCGAACCAGACAACGCCGGGGCGCAGCGAGTTGCCGCAGTCCGGACAGCGTGGCGGCTCGCCGGGCAGCGCCCAGCCGGTCTCGCAGGGTCGCCCGCCGCGGCGCGGGCAGGGCTCCAGCCAGCTGTCCTGCAGGATGTCGCCATGCAGGCGGATCGCGTCGGTGTTGCCCGCCCGCTGGTGCAGGTCGTCGACGTTCTGCGTGACCACGGTGAGCCGCCCGGGATGGGCCTGCGCAAAGGCCCCCAACGCCAGGTGGCCCGCGTTGGGCTGCGCGGAAAGAACCCCGCGCCGGCGCTCGGCATACCAGCTCCACACGCGATACGGGTCGGCGCGGAAGCCGGCCTCGCTGGCGAGCTGCATCGGGTCGAAGCGCGCCCACAGTCCCTTCTGCGCATCGCGGAAGGTCGGGATGCCGCTTTCGGCCGACATGCCGGCACCCGTGAGCACGACGATGCGCCCGGCCGCCTGCACTCGTTCGCGCAAGCGGGCCAGTCGCATGTCCACGAAAGAGCTCCCGTCAGGCCTTGGCGAGCCTTTGGCGACGCGCCTCGTAAAGGCACACGCCCGCGGCGACGGACACGTTCAGGCTCTCGACCGCGCCCGCCATCGGGATCGACACGAGCTCGTCGCAGGTCTTGCGCGTCAGCTGCCGCATGCCCGAGCCCTCGGCGCCGAGCACGAGCGCGACCGGCCCGCTCAGGTCGACGTCGTAGAGCGTCTGCGATGCGTCGTCACTGGTGCCGATGATGCGGACGCCGCGTTCCTTCATCTCGTTCAGGCTGCGCGCAAGGTTGGTCACCATCAGGTAGGGCACCGTCTCGGCGGCGCCGGAGGCCACCTTGGCCACCGTCGCGTTCAGCCCGACGGCATGATCCTTGGGCGCGATCACCGCATGCGCGCCGGCGCCATCCGCCACGCGCAGGCAGGCTCCGAGGTTGTGCGGATCGGTCACGCCATCGAGCGCGAGCACCAGCGGCGGATCCTCTTTCGCGGCCTCGACCCCTTCGAGCACTTCGTCCAGCGAATGGGTGGACGGCAAGGGCTCCACCCGCGCGACGACGCCCTGGTGGCGGTCGTTGCCGGCGAGCTTGGAAAGCCGGGCGTCGTCGCTGTCGATCAGGCGCAAGCCGGCTTCGCGGGCCCGCTCGACGAAGCTGCGCATCCGCGCATCTCGGCGCGTGGCGTCGACGTGGATCTCGGTGATGGACGAAGGCGCCGTCTTCAGGCGCACGGTGACGGCGTGGAAGCCGTACAGGATGCGGGAGGCCATGGCGACAAGGGTACCAGCGGGGCGTAAACGCCTGCCCAGCCGTCCCGTGCGCAGCGTCTGCCCCGCCGCTGTCCGCCACTGCTTACGAAAAATGTGTTGACGACCCATTTCGGCCGGCGCAGCATCGTGCCGTGCAACGCATACCCTGATGGGTATATTGATCAACATCAAGACCGCGCCTTCGGGGCGTGTGGAGGAGCAAACGATGCGAACCTGCCGCCTAGGGTGGCGTGGCCTGCTCTTGGCCACTGCCTGCCTGACCACCAGCCTGACCGCGGGGGCTGCCAACAGCTACAAGCTGCTGGGCTGGAACGACCTGGGCATGCATTGCATGGACGCCGACTATTCGGTGTTCTCCATCCTTCCGCCGTACAACAACCTGCATGCGCAGTTGGTGGACGCCACGAACAACCGGCTGGTCACCAGCGGCGTCACGCTGAGCTTCGAGTCCACGGCCGACCTCCAGGGCTCGGTGAACAGCCACTCCGCCGACAAGACGAACTTCTGGAACTTCGCCCTGCCGCTGTTCGGCGCCGACCTGCCGCCCGAGATGGGTCTGGCGGGCTGGCAGACGGCAAGCTACACGCCGCAGACCATGCGCTTCGTCGCCGACGCGAGCCTGCACGAGGCAGCGGGCATCCCGATCACGCCGATCGACGACGCGCGGCGGAAAAACACCTACCCGATGGTCAAGGTGGTCGCGCGCGACACGGCGGGCACCGCGCTGGCCGAAGCGCATGTGGTGCTGCCCGTTTCCGACGAAATGACTTGTGTGGCCTGCCACGCCAGCGGCTCGCAGGATGCCGCCAGGCCGCCCATCCACGGCTGGATGTACGACCCGCGCGGGACGGAGAAGGACTACCGCCGCAACATCCTGGCCCTGCACGACGACCAGCACCTCGCGCAGTCCAAGTACAAGCGGGCGCTCAAGCTGCTGGGCTACGAAAAGGCCGGGCTGCTGGCCACGGCCGACGGTGGCCGGCCGATCCTGTGCGCGTCCTGCCACTCGTCGAACGCTCTGCCCGGCACCGGCGTGGCAGGCATCACGCCGCTGACCACCGCCGAGCACCGCCTGCACGCCAAGGTCATCAACCCCAAGACCGGCCTGCCGCTCGACGACGAGCGAGACCGCGGCGCCTGCTACATGTGCCACCCCGGCGCCGAGACCAAGTGCCTGCGCGGCGTGATGGGCAATGCCACCCTCCCGGACGGCACGCCGGCGATCCAGTGCCAGAGCTGCCACGCTGGCATGAGCAAGGTCGGCGACGCCAGGCGCACCGGCTGGCTGCAGCAGCCCACCTGCCAGGCCTGCCACCACGACGGCAAGCGCGACCTGATGGCGGTGAACGCCAAGGGCAAGGTGAAGACGCCGGGCGACACGCGCTTCGCCACCAACGCCGACGTGCCCGCGCCTGGCTTCAACCTCTACCGCTTCAGCAAGGGCCACGGCGGCCTGCAGTGCGAGGCCTGCCACGGCGCGACCCACGCCGAATACACCAGCTCGTACGACGGTGACAACGTGCAGTCCATCGAGACGCAAGGCCACGTGGGCACCATTGCCGAATGCACGGCGTGCCACACGGGCCTGTCCACCACCACCACGGGCGGCCCGCACGGCCTGCACACGATCGGCCAGGCCTGGGTGAACAAGCACGGCGACGCGGCCGAGCGCGACCACCAGCCGTGCGCGTACTGCCACGGCGCCGACTTCCGCGGCGGCCCGCTGGCCGCCACGCGCGCCGCGCGGGACTTCGACGCCGACGGCAAGAAGAAGCACTACGCCGCCGCGCAGCAAGTGGGCTGCTACGACTGCCACAACGGCCCGGGCGGCGGGCTGAAGGTCGTCAAGCGCTGATCAGAAGGTGCCCGTCGTCCACCAGCGCCAGGCTCGGATCGCCCCGATCAACACCGGCTGGTGGACCATGTAGAAGCTGAGCGACCAGGTGCCCAGCACGGCGAGCGGGCGAGCCGCGCCCGGCAGCTCGCCGGCCAGCACGCCGGGGCATCGGCGCAGAAGCGCATCGGCCAGCAGCGCCCCGATCAACACCACGCCGAGCCAGGGCAGCACGGGAACGAAATCTTCGGTGCGCGGCAGCCGGGTGACGAGGCCGACCCAGTTCGTCCAGCGCGAGTCGAAGAACGGGTGATGCACCAGGCGCGGGAGGACCAGCGCCACCCCGGCCATCGCGAGCAGCGCCACGCGCCCCGCCAAGCCGCGCGCCAACAGCGGCGGCGCCGCGAGCCGCACGATCACCAGCATCACCGCGATGCCGTGCAGCACGCCGAAGCTGATCCAGCTGGTCGGGAACATCGTGGCCGAGCCGATGGACACGAGCACCGCGCATGCCGCCACCTGCGCCCAGCGCCGCCAGAAGCGCGGCCAGCTCTGGCTCGCATGCATCGCCACGCCCTGCCCCATCCCTGCGCACAGCAGGAACAGCGTCACGATGCAGGTCCGCTGGACCCACCAGAAAGGATCGAGCTGGAAGTGCTGCCGCGGCGAGAAATAGCCGAAGTAGTTCAGGTCGAAGCAGAAGTGGAAGAGCGCCATCCAGACGATGGCGACGCCGCGCAGAGCGTCGAGCCTCGCGTAGCGCGAGGACGGTGGGACTGGTGATGGGCTGCCGGGCACGGCCGCGACGATATCGCATGGGAGAATCGACCTCGCCAGCAATAACAGGGAGGGAACACCATGCTGCACACATTGGCCGCCGCATTGCGGCGTTTGGCACTGGCCGCCACCGGGCACCGTCCGTGATCAAGCTGCTGCTCCTGCTGCTTTCCGGCGCCAAGCTCGGCAAGCTGCTGACCACCGGCGGCAGCATGCTGCTGTCGGTGGTGCTGTATGCGTTCGTCTTCGGGTGGCGGTACGCCGTCGGATTCGTGGCGCTGATGTTCATCCACGAGATGGGCCACTTCATTGCGGCACGCCAGCGTGGCCTGGGGGTCGGCCTGCCGACCTTCATCCCCTTCATCGGCGCCTGGACCGAACTGAAGGATCGCCCGCACGATGCCGAGACCGAGGCCTACGTCGGACTCGGCGGGCCGCTGATCGGCACCCTCGGAGCGCTCGCCTGCTACTTCCTGGCCCGCAACGGAAACAGCAACTGGCTGCTGGCCGTGGCGTACTCCGGCTTCCTGCTGAACCTGTTCAACCTGATCCCGATGTTGCCGTTCGACGGCGGGCGCATCACGGCGGTGCTCTCACCGCGGATTTGGCTGCTGGGCGTCCCGATACTGGGCGCGCTGTTCATCTACCGGCCAAGTCCGATGCTGCTGATCATCGCGCTCCTGGCGGCGCCCCAGGTGTGGAAGGCGATCAAGTACCGCTCCGACAGCGAGGAGGCCCGCACCTACTACGCGGTGCCGACGCGCACCAAGTGGGAGTACGGCCTTTTCTACCTCATGCTGCTCGGCTTCCTGGCCGTGATGACGAACGACGTCCACGAGATGCTGGAAGGCTCCCGCGCCCTCGGCGGCGCCTGATCAGCAGCCCGGACCGCCGGTCTCGAAAAGCTCCTGCTTGTGCGCCAGCGCCACGAGGCAGGCCGCCGGCTCGAACCGGGCGCCGTGCAGCGCCGCCAGCTCGCGCAGGCGCTGCACGAATCGCGCGGGTCCGACGTGGTTGACGAACTGCAGCACGCCGCCGAGGAAGGGCGCGAAGCCCCAGCCGAGGATGGAGCCGACGTTCGCATCGGCCACCGAGCGCAGAACGCCTTCGTCCAGGCAGCGCGCGGCCTCGTTGGCCTGCACGTAGAGCAACCGGTCGATCAGTTCCTGCTGGCCCGGTTGCTCTTCGGCGCGAGGGAAGAGCTCGGCCAGGCCGGGCCAGAGCCGCTTCTCGGCGCCCTCCTGCTCCGGCCAGTCGTAGAAGCCCTGCCCGGCCTTCTTGCCGACCCGTCCGATCTCGCACAGCTGCCGCAGCACGGACTCGCCGGGATGCGGCTCGTACGCGCGCCCTTCGGCAGCCAGGTCCTTGCGTGTCTGCTCGGCGACATGGACGCCCAGCGACAGGCTCACCTCGTCCTGCAGCGCCAGCGGCGGCATCGGCATGCCCGCCTGCAGACCGGCCACCTCGATGCTGCGCGGGTGCACGCCCTCCTTCAGCATCGCCAGGCCCTCCATCACGTAGGTGGCGAAGACCCGGCTGGTGAAGAAGCCCCGGCTGTCGTTGACGACGATCGGCGTCTGCCCGATCTGCAGCACGAAATCGAAGGCCTTCGCCAGCGTCGCCTCGCTCGTCGCGGCGCCGACGATGATCTCGACGAGCGGCATCCGGTCGACCGGCGAGAAGAAGTGCAGGCCGATGAACCGGCCCGGCCGGGCGCTGGCCTGGGCAAGGCCGGTGATGGGCAGCGTGGACGTGTTGGAGGCGAACACGGCATCCGCCGCGAGATGCGCCTCCGCCTGGCGAGTGACCTCCGCCTTGACGGCTCGATCCTCGAACACCGCCTCGATCACCAGGTCGCAGCCCTGCAAGGCGGCGAAGTCGGTGGTCGGCGTGATGCGGGCCAGCAGCGCGCCGGCCTGTTCGTTCGTGCGCCGCCCCTTCTTCACGGCCCTGTCGAGCAGGCCCTGGCTGTACGACCTGCCTTTCTCGGCCTGCGCCAGCGTGGTGTCGAGCAGCACCACCTCCACGCCCGCTCTCGCCGCGACGTAGGCGATGCCGGCACCCATCATCCCGGCCCCCAGCACGCCCAGCTTGCGCACGCTGGAAGCTGCATGGCCCGCCGGCCGCGAAGCGCCCTTCCTGATCGCACCGAGCTGGTACCACAGCGTGCCGATCATGTTGCGGCTTTGCGGGCTGGCCACGCAGGCCGCGAAGTAGCGGCTCTCGATGGCCAGCGCCGTGTCGAAGTCGACCAGCCCCCCCTCGAAGACGCTGCTCATGATGTGCGTCAGCGCCGGGTAGTTGCCGAAGCTCTTCGCGTTGGCGACGGAGGGCGCGATGGCCAGCATCTGCACCGTCGAAGGCGCGCGCGAATCACCGCCGGGATAGCGGAACTTCGGTGCGTCCCAAGGCTGCATCGGCTTCGGATTGGCCACGATCCAGGCGCGCGCCTGGGCCAGCAACTCTTCACGCGTCTTCGCCAGCGCATGCACCATGCCGCTGGACAGCGCCTGCGCGGCCCGCACCTCGGTGCCTTCGCCCATCCACTGCAAGGCCTGCTGCATGCCGACGAGCCGGGGCAGCCGCTGCGTGCCCCCGCCACCGGGCAACAGGCCCAGCTTCACCTCGGGCAGGCCCAGCCGCGCGGCACCGTCGTCGAGAACGATGCGGTGATGGCAGGCCAGCGCGATCTCCAACCCGCCGCCCAGGCAGCGGCCGTGAATGGCCGCGACGACCGGCTTGCCGCAGCGCTCCAGCCGCCGCAGCAGGGCCTTGAATCGCATCGACTCGTCGAAGGCCTGCTTCGCGGTGGTGATCGACCACAGGTGATCGATGTCCGCCCCTGCGAAGAAATCCTTCTTGCCCGAGGCCAGGACCAGGCCCTTGACCGATGGGTCCGACTCCAGCCGCTCGACGAGCGCGGCCAGCTCCTCGGCCATGCCGGCATCCAGCACGTTCATCGGCCTGCCGGCCTGGTCCATCGTGGCCAGGAGCACGCCTTCGGTGCCCAGCTCCAGCGAGATCGCGCCCATGCTCAGACCCTCTCGATGATGGTCGCGATGCCCATGCCGCCGCCGACGCACAGCGTGGCGCAACCCGTCGCGAGGCCTCTTCTTTCCAGTTCGTCCAGCAGCGTGCCGAGGATGATGCAGCCCGTCGCGCCGAGCGGGTGGCCCATGGCGATGGCGCCGCCGTTGACGTTGACGCGCTCGATGTCGATGCCCAGTTCCCGGGCGCACTTGAGCGGCACCGCGGCGAAGGCCTCGTTGATCTCCCAGAGGTCGACGTCGGACGCCGCCATGCCCGCCTTGCCCAGCGCCTTGCGGCACGCGGGCGCCGGGCCGGTGAGCATGATGGTGGGCTCCGAGCCGATGACCGCCATGCTGCGGATGCGCGCCCTCGGCGCCAGGCCCGCGCGCCGGCCCATCTCGGCCGAGCCGACCAGCATCAGCGCCGCGCCATCGACGATGCCCGAGGAGTTGCCGGCGTGGTGCACGTGCTCGATGCGCTCGACCGTCGTGTACTTGCGCAGCGCGGTGGCGTCGAATCCCATCCGGCCGATGGCGGCGAAACTGGGCTCGAGGCGGGCCAGCGTCTCCAGCGCGGTGGCCGGCCGGATGGTCTCGTCCTCGGCCAGCAGCAGCAGGCCGGCAATGTCGTGCACGGGGACCACCGAGCGCGCGAAGCGGCCATCGAGGCGAGCTGCCGCGGCGTGGCGATGCGAGCGCACCGCGAAGGCATCCACGTCCGCCCGCGACCAGCCCTCCAGCGTGGCGATGAGGTCGGCGCCAATGCCCTGCGGCACGAAGCCGAGGTGCTCGTTGACCCGCGGGTCCATCACCCAGGCGCCGCCGTCGCTGCCCATGGGCCAGCGGCTCATGCTCTCGACGCCGCCGGCCACCACCAGGTCCTCCAGCCCGCTCATCACCTTGGCGGCGGCCAGGTTCACCGCCTCCAGGCCCGAGGCGCAGAACCGGCTGAGGGTGACGCCCGCGACCGTCTGCGCCCAGTCGGCGTCCAGCACGGCGGTGCGGGCGATGTCGGCGCCCTGCTCGCCCAGCGGCGTCACGCAGCCGAGCACCACGTCGTCGACGAGCGCCGTGTCCAGGTGCAGGCGCTGCTGCAGCGACTTCAGCAGCCCCCGCAGCAGCCACACCGGGCTGGCCTGGTGCAGGCTGCCGTCCTTCTTGCCCTTGCCGCGAGGCGTGCGGACGTGGTCGAAGATGAAGGCTTCGCTCATCGTTTCTCCAGGCCCTTGCGAACGCTTTCGTTGATGACGCGCAGCTCGGCCAGCGTGGCGTCGATGTGGGCGCGCCTTTCCTCGAGCTCGGCGATGGCCTGGTCGGTGCGCTGCAGCACGTAGCGCATCTGCTGCACACGACCCTCTCCGTGCGAGCCGTAGAGGTCGAGGTAGTGCTTGATCTCGGCGAGCGAGGAGCCGATGGCCTTGGCCCGCAGGATGAGCGCGAGGCGGGCCCTGTCGCGGCGCGTGTAGACCCGGGTGCCGTTGACCCGGCGGGGGTGCAGCAGGCCCTTGTCCTCGTAGAAGCGGATGGCCCGCAGCGAGATGCCGAACTCGCGGCACAGCTCGGTGATGCCGAACAGGTCGCTCGTGGTCTCGTCGCGGTGCGCGGCCACCGCATCCTGCGGCGACAGCACGGCCGCTTCGGCCGGCCTGGCCATGGAGGGGGCTTCGCTCAGGCTCAAATCAGGTGCTGCAGCTTCATGGCGACGCCCATGTCGCCGTCGACCTTGAGCTTGCCCATCATGAACGCGGTGGTGGGCTCGAGCTCGCGCAGCAGCAGGCGGGCCAGGGTGTCCAGGCTCAGGCCGATGGTGCAGGCGGCGTCGCCGTTCTCGTTGCTGACGGTGTTCGGCACCGAGGCACCATCGATCAGCACCACGCCCTCGCTGCCGCAATCGAACTTCAGCGTCGTGCCCAGCCCGCTGTCGCTTCCCACCCGCTCGCGCAAGACCTTGGTGGCGGCATTCAGGTCCATCTTCGTCTCCTGATCATCCGGTTCGCCGGATTCTGGAACGGCCGGGCAAAGCCTGCACTATCGAATTCCCTATTAGCGACATAGGTGACGTTAACGTTACCCTTGCCGGCATTGCGTCGAACCGAGAAAGGCCGCGCCATGCCCGCGCACTACGACAGCGTGTTTCGCCCCGGCCTGTTCGCAGGCCAGCGGGTGTGGGTGACCGGCGGTGGCTCGGGCATCGGCCGCTGCGTGGCGCACGAGCTGGCATCGCTCGGCGCCGAGGTGATCATCAGCGGCCGCTCGGAGGACAAGCTTCAGCGCGTCGCCGGCGAGATCGCCGAGGATGGCGGCCGCTGCAGCTGGCGCGCCTTCGACATCCGCGACGAGGAGGCGGTGAAGGCGCAGGTGGCCGAGGTCGCGGGCCAGGGCCCGATCGCCGGCCTGGTCAACAACGCGGGCGGCCAGTTCCCGGCGCCGATGATGGGCATCAGCAAGCGCGGCTTCGACGCGGTGGTGGCCAACAACCTGACCGGCGGCTTCCTGATGATGCGCGAGGTCTTCTTGCAGGGCATGCAGCGGCACGGCGGGGCCATCGTCAACATGACGGCCGACTTCCGCAACGGCATGCCCGGCATGGCGCATTCGGGCGCCGCTCGTGCGGGCATGGCGAACCTCACGCAGACCGCCGCCTACGAATGGGCCCATGCCCACGTGAGGGTCAACGCGGTGGCACCAGGCTGGGTGGCTTCCAGCGGCATGGACACCTACGGTGGCGCGGTGAAGGCCATGATCCCCAAGCTCAGGCAGCACGTGCCGCTGAGGCGGCTGGCCACCGAGGCGGAGGTTGCCTCGGCGATCGTCTTCCTGCTGTCGCCCGGCGCGTCGTTCATCACCGGCGTGACGGTGCAGATCGACGGCGGCGCATCGCTGGGCAGCGCCATCTACCCGAGCATCGACCACGCCGGCTCGCCGCCCTACGAGGGATTCCACCGCGCGGTCACGCCCGAGGTGCTCAAGTGACCGTCTGGCGCAGCACGCTCGATACGCGCAGCGCGGCCTTCGCCGCCAACGCCGCGCGCCTGGCCGAGCGCCTGGCCGAGGTGCAGGCGCTGCAGGCCCGGGTGGCCGAAGAGTCGAACGGCAAGGCCGCGAAGTTCGAGCAGCGTGGCCAGTTGCCGCCGCGCGAGCGCGTGGCCCGCCTGCTGGACCGTGGAAGCGCGTTCCTCGAGCTTTCGCCCCTCGCCGGCCTGGGCATGCACGACGACGACGGCCGGCAGGCGGTGATGGGCGGCGGCTCCATCGTCGGCATCGGCGTGGTCTCGGGCCGGCGCGTGCTGGTCTCGGCCAGCGATTCGGCGATCAAGGGCGGCACGGTCCCGCCCATGGGCCTCAGGAAGGCGCTGCGGGCGCAGGAGATCGCGAGGGAGAACAAGCTGCCGCTGGTCTACCTCGTCGAGTCGGGAGGCGCCAACCTGCTCTACCAGGCCGAGATGTTCGTCGAGGGCGGGCGCAGCTTCGCCAACCAGGCGCGGCTGTCCGCCGCCGGCATTCCGCAGATCGCGGTGGTCCATGGCTCTTCCACCGCGGGCGGCGCCTACCTGCCCGGCCTGGCGGACTACGTGGTGCTGGTTCGAGGCCGCTCCAGCATCTACCTCGCCGGCCCGCCGCTGGTGAAGGCCGCCATCGGAGAAGACGCCACCGACGAGGAACTCGGCGGCGCGCAGATGCACGCCGAACTGACCGGCCTGGGCGAGTACCTGGCCGAGAACGACGCTCACGCGATCGCGATGGCGCGCGAGCTGCTGGCCGCCCTGCCGTGGGACGAGGTGCCTGCGCCCCCGCCGGCACCCGAGCCGCTCCACCCGGCCGAGGAGCTGATGGGCATCGTGCCGGCCGACGACCGCGAGCCCTACGATGTCCGCGAGGTGATCGCCCGCCTGGTCGACGGCTCCGCCTTCCTCGAGTTCAAGGCGCCCTACTCGCCCGACACCGTCTGCGGCCACGCCCGCCTGGGCGGTCACCGCATCGGCCTCGTCGGGAACAACGGCCCCATCCAGCCCACCGGCTCGACCAAGGCGGCGCAGTTCATCCAGCTGTGCGACCAGGCCGGCGTGCCGCTGGTCTTCCTGCAGAACACCACCGGCTACATGGTCGGCCGCGCCGCCGAGCAGGCCGGGGCGATCAAGCACGGCAGCAAGATGATCCAGGCCGTGGCCAACGCGCGGGTGCCGAAGTTCACCGTCGTGCTCGGCGGCTCCTTCGGCGCCGGCAACTACGGCATGTGCGGCCGCGGCTTCGACCCGCGCTTCATCTTCAGCTGGCCCAGCGCCCGCACCGCGGTGATGGGCGGCGCCCAGGCGGCGCAGGTGATGCGCATCGTCACCGCCGCCAAGATGGTGCGCGAGGGCCAGAAGGTCGACGAGGCCGCGCTCGCCGCCTTCAGCAAGCCGCTGGAGCAGCGCATCGACAAGGAGTCGGGCGTGCTCTTCGGCACCGCCCGGCTGTGGGACGACGGCGTGATCGACCCGAGGGACACGCGCCGCATCCTCGCCCTGTGCCTCGACCTGGCCGCGCAGGCCGAAGGCCGCCAGCTGCGCCCCAACACCTTCGGCATAGCAAGACTATGAGCCCCCACGCTTCCTTCCGGTCGCTGCCCCCCGAGGGGGCTCGCGCAGCGGACCGGCAAAGCCGGATCCGCGCACGCCCTTGAAGGTGCACTGCCCGCCGCCCCATTGATCGGAGATTTGCCATGCGATTCACCCAGGAACACCGCGCCCTGCAGGACACCGTGCTGCGCTTCGTGCGCGAGGAGATCAACCCCCACGTGGCGGAATGGGAGAAGGCCGAGGAGTTCCCCAGCCACGCCCTGTTCAAGCGCCTGGGCGACCTCGGCCTGCTCGGCCTGAAATACCCCGAGGAGTACGGGGGCGCGGGCCTGGACTTCAGCTACTCGATGGTGATGGCCGAGGCCCTGGGCGAATGCGCCTGCGGCGGCGTGCCCATGGCCATCGGCGTGCAGACCGACATGTGCACGCCGGCGCTGGCCCGCTTCGGCTCCGACGAGCTGCGCCGCGAGTTCCTGGCGCCGAGCATCGCGGGCGACTACGTCGGCTGCGTCGGCATCAGCGAGCCGGGAGGTGGCTCCGACGTGGCGGCGGTGAAGACCACCGCACGAAAGGACGGTGGCGACTACGTCATCAACGGCACCAAGATGTGGATCACCAACGGCCTGAAGGCCGACTGGTGCTGCCTGCTGGCCAACACCTCCGAAGAAGGCGGCCCGCACAAGAACAAGAGCCTGATCATCGTGCCCATGGACGCGCCCGGCATCACGCGGCAGAGGATCCGCAAGGTCGGGATGGATTCGTCCGACACCGCCCAGCTCTTCTTCGACAACGTGCGCGTGCCGCGCCGCCATCTCATCGGCCAGGAGGGCTTCGGCTTCACCTTCCAGATGCTGCAGTTCCAGGAGGAGCGCCTCTGGGGTGCGGCCAACAGCCTGCGGGCGCTCGACCGCCTCATCGACCAGACCATCGAGTACACCCGCCAGCGCCAGGCCTTCGGCAAGAGCATCCTGGACAACCAGGTGGTGCACTTCCGCCTGGCCGAGCTGCGCACCGAGGTCGAGGCGCTGCGGGCGCTGACCTACAGCGCCGTCGAGCAGTACATCTCCGGCAAGGACGTGACGCGGCTCGCTTCCATGGCCAAGCTCAAGTGCGGCCGGCTGTGCCGCGAGGTGGCCGACAGCTGCCTGCAGTTCTGGGGCGGCATGGGCTACACGATGGAGAACCCGATCTCGCAGGCCTGGCGCGACATGCGGCTGGTGTCCATCGGCGCCGGCGCGGACGAGGTGATGCTGGGCATCATCTGCAAGTTCGAAGGAACGCTCCCCAAGGGGGCGCATTGATGGACGTGCTCGTCCACTGCCGGGCAGCTCCCCATGGCGCGGCCGGGCGGGTCTTGCACCTGACGCTGAACCGGCCGGAGGTTCGCAACGCGATGTCGCTGTCGATGGTCGACGAGTTGCTGTCTGCACTGGCGGATGCCCAATCCGCGGGCGACGTGCGCGCCGTGGTGCTTCGCGGCAACGGTGGCCACTTCTGCGCGGGAGGCGACATCCGCGACATGGCCGCAGCCCGGGCGGCGCCCGACGGCCGCGCGGCCATGGCTGGGGTCAATGCGCGCTTCGGCCAACTGTGCGGCTCGTTCGCGGCGACGGGCCTGGCCACCGTCGCAGTGGTCGAGGGCACGGTGATGGGCGGCGGCCTCGGCCTCGCCTGCGTGGCCGACGTCGTCCTGGCGGCCGAGAGCGCGCGCTTCCGCCTGCCCGAGACCTCGCTCGGCCTGGTGCCGGCGCAAATAGCGCCCATTCTTGTCGAGCGGCTGGGGGTGGCCGAGGCACGCCGGCTGGCGGTCACTGGCGGCGAGCTCGATGCTCGCGAGGCCCTGGCGCTTCGCCTGGTGCACGAGGTTCATCCTGCCGCGGTGCTGGAGGCGGCACTCGAACGCGTGCTGGGGCAGATCCTGCGCTGCGCCCCGGGCGCCATCGCCTCGACCAAGTCCCTGATTGCCAAGGCTCGCCTGCAACCCGCCTCCAGCCTCGTCGAGGAAGCCGCGACGCTGTTCGCCAGCGCCTTGCTCGGCCCGGAAGGCCTCGAAGGCACCTCGGCCTTCGTCCAGAAACGCAGACCCGGCTGGGCCCCGGCATGAGCTTCTCCAAGGTCCTCATCGCCAACCGCGGCGAGATCGCCTGCCGGGTGATCCGCACCGCGCGGGCTCTCGGCTACCGCACCGTCGCGGTGTACAGCGATGCAGATGTCGACGCGCCACACGTCGCGTCGGCCGACGAGGCGGTGCGCATCGGCCCGCCGCCGGCGGCCGAGAGCTACCTCGACATCGCCGCCATCCTCGATGCGGCGCGACGTACCGGCGCCGATGCCCTCCACCCGGGCTACGGCTTCCTTTCCGAGCGTGCCGACTTTGCCGCGGCGTGCGTCGAGGCCGGCCTCGTCTTCATCGGCCCGCCGGCATCGGCCATCGCCGCGATGGGCGACAAGGCCGGCGCCAAGCGGCGCATGCTCGACGCGGGGGTGCCGTGTGCCCCGGGCTACCTGGCGCAGGACGATGCCAGCGACGAGCGCCTTTGCATCGAGGCCGAACGCATCGGCTATCCGCTGCTGGTCAAGGCCGTGGCCGGTGGCGGCGGACGCGGGATGCGGCTGGTTGGCGCCGGCAGCGAGCTGCCCGCGGCCCTGGCAGGCGCGCGGCGCGAGGCGGCGAGTGCCTTCGGCGACGACCGCCTGATGCTCGAGCGCCTGATCGAGAACGGCCGCCACATCGAGGTCCAGGTCTTCGCCGATGCCCACGGCCAGGTGGTCCACCTCGGCGAGCGCGATTGCACCGCGCAGCGCCGGCGCCAGAAGGTGATCGAGGAGTCGCCCTCGCCGGCCGTCACGCCCTCGATGCGCGAACGCATGGGGGCGGACGCGATCGCCGCGGCGCGGGCCGTCGGCTACGTCGGCGCGGGCACGGTGGAGTTCATCGTCGATGCCGAGCTGAAGCACCACTTCCTGGAGATGAACACCCGGCTGCAGGTCGAGCATCCGGTGACCGAGTGCGTGACGGGCGTCGACCTCGTCGAGTGGCAACTGCGGGTGGCCGCTGGCGAGCCGTTGTCGAGCTGGCTGCCGGGCGGGCAGCACGACCTGCGCTTCGAAGGCCATGCGATCGAGGCGCGGCTTTACGCGGAGGACCCGTACGACGGCTTCCGGCCGCAGACCGGGCGCATCCTGCACTGGCAGCCTTCGATCGCCGTGCAACGCGGCCGGGGATCGGTCCGCATCGACGATGGCATCGCCGAGGGCGGCACGGTCTCGCCCTGGTACGACCCGATGCTCGCCAAGCTCATCGTCCACGGGCGGGACCGGGCCGATGCGGTGCGGCGCCTGGTCGCCGCCATCGAGGATGCGCCCCTGCTCGGCCTGGCCACCAACGCCAGGTTCCTGTGCGACCTGCTGCGGCACGAGGACTTCGCGGCCGCCCGAATGACGACCACCCGGCTCGACGAATGGGCGAGCGGCGGCGCCGCCCTCATGGAGCGGCCGGCACCGAGCGAACAGGTCTGGCTGGCCGCGGCCGCGCTGCTCGCCCGAGGATCGCTGGCACCTCACGGGCAGGCCGGACTTCGACCGGCGGCACTCGCCAGCCAGACGATCGCCGTGCAGTACGCGTCGCAGACCCGGCGCTGGCGCGTGCGACTGCAAGGCGACCTTGTCCGCCTGGACGATCACCTCGTCCGCGTGACCCGGCTAGCCGACCATCGCTGGCGACTCGAGATCGACGGCGTGGCACGCACGGTCCTGGCCCGACCGGATGCGAGCGGCGCCTGGCACCTGGCCGAGCTGGGCTGCGACTTCGAGTTCCGCGAGCCGTCGGCCCTGCCCGAGCAGCTCGACGGAGCCGATCCCCGCCGCGCCCGCGCTCCTGTCGCCGGCATCGTCGCCCAGGTCCTCGTCCAGCCCGGCGACCGCGTCGAAGCCGGCCAACCCCTGCTCTGCGTAGAGGCGATGAAGATGGAGATGTGGCTCAACGCCCGTGCCGCCGGCACCGTGCTCGCGGTGCACGCCCGCGAGCGCGAGGCCGTGGCGGCCGGCACGGTCGTGGTCGAACTGGAGATCCCCGCATGACCCAGGCCATCCTCACCTGCGCGCTGACCGGCGTGCTGACGGACCCGAGGCAGCATCCGGTGCCCGTCACGCCCGGGCAGATGGCCGCCGAGGCGCGCGACGCCTTCAACGCCGGCGCCAGCATCATGCACGTTCACCTGCGTTCGCAAGAGCCCGGCCGGGGGCATCTGCCGAGCTGGGATCCGGACGTGGCCGAGGCGGTGGTCGGCGCGATCCGCGAGGCTTGCCCGGGCGTGATCATCAACCTCACCACCGGCGTCATCGGGTCCGACATCTCCGGCCCGGCCGCCTGCATCCGACGCATCAGGCCCGAGATCGCCGCCTGCAATGCGGGCAGTCTCAACTACCTCAAGCTCAAGGACAACGGCCAATGGGCCTGGCCGCCGATGGTGTTCGACAATCCGGTGGCCAAGGTGCAGCAGTTCCTCGACGTGATGGCCGAGTGCGGGACCCATCCGGAGTTCGAATGCTTCGACGTCGGCATCGTGCGCTCGGTGGCGATGTACGTGAAGGCCGGAATGCTGCCGGCCGGCGAGAAGGCCGAGTGCAACTTGGTGATGGGCGTCGCCTCCGGCATGCCCTGCGATGCCGACTTGCTCGCCTTGCTGCCTCGCTGGCTGCCGGAGAACGCGGTATGGCAGACCACCCTGATCGGCCGCGCCGAGATCTGGCCCGTGCACCAGCGGACTGCCGAGCTCGGCGGCATGCTCCGCACCGGCCTGGAAGACACCTTCTACCTGCCCGGCGGCGAACGCGCCCCGGGCAACGGCGCCTTGATCGAACAACTCGCGGCCTGCGCCGAGCGCGCCGGCCGGGCGATCGCCTCGCCGGACGAAGCTCGTACGATGCTCGGCCTCAGGCCACAACGAGGAGACACGCCATGACGCAACGCAGCCTCCAGGGCAGGACCCTGTTCATCACCGGTGCCTCGCGCGGCATCGGCCTGGCCATCGCCACCCGCGCGGCGGCCGACGGCGCCAACGTCGCGCTGGTCGCCAAGACGGTGGAGCCCAATCCCAAGCTGCCCGGCACCCTGCAAAGCGCCGCCGAGGCGGTCCGCGCGGCGGGCGGCCAGGCGTTGATCCTGCAGACCGACATCCGCGACGAGGAGCAGGTCGCCTCGGCGGTGAAGCAGACGCTGGAGACCTTCGGCGGCATCGACATCCTGGTCAACAACGCCAGCGCGATCAACCTCACGCCCACGGCGGCAACGCCGATGAAGCGCTTCGACCTGATGAACGGCGTGAACGCCCGCGGCACCTTCTGCTGCACGCAGGCTTGCCTGGCCGCGCTGACCGAGAGCGCCAAGGCCGGGCGCGGGCCGCAGGTGCTCACGCTTTCGCCGCCCTTGAGCATGAAGCCGCACTGGTTTGCCAACCACGTGGCCTACACCATGGCCAAGTACGGCATGAGCATGTGCACCCTCGGCCACGCCGAGGAGTTCAAGCGCATCGGCATAGCGGTCAACAGCCTTTGGCCGCGCACCGCCATCGCCACGGCCGCGCTGCAGATGATCCCGGGGGTGGACCCGAACATGTGCCGCAAGCCCGAGATCATGTCCGACGCAGCCTGGTTCATCCTGACCGATCCGGCGCCGGCGCCTTCAGGCCATTTCTACATCGACGACGAGGTGCTCGCCGCCCACGGCGTGACGGACCTGGAGCCCTACAGCGTCGTGCCGGGCACCAGGAATTTCCTGCCCGACTTCTTCCTCGATTGATGACCGCCCATCCCGTCCAACGCCGCAGCGCGGCCGAGCAGAAGCGCCTGGAGACGGCGCTGGTCGAGATCTTCGAGCACCGCATCCGCTTCAACGAGACCCTCGGCCTGAAGGTGCTCTCGGCCAAGCCGCCCGAGCCGACGTTGCGCTTCGAGATGCGCGAGTCGCTGGTCGGCCACTACGCCTCCGGCCGCCTGCATGGCGGTGTCATCTCGGCCACGCTCGATGCGATGGGTGGCTTCGCCATCATGGTCGCAATCGCCGAGAAGCACGCCGACGAGACACTGGAGCAGGTCGGCCACCGCTTCGGCCGCGTCGGCACCATCGACCTGCGCGTGGATTACCTTCGCCAGGGCCTGGGCAAGCACTTCATCGCGTCGGCCGAAGTCACCCGCCTGGGCGGCCGCGTGGCCGCCACGCAGATGAAGCTGGCCAACGACGAGGGGACGCTGATCGCAACCGCGGCGGCGGCGTACATCATCAGTTAGGGGTAACAAACGCGGCGACAGTCGCTCGTGAAGCGGGGCCGTTCTCTGCCTCCGGATGAGCGCGAGCGCCTGATCGATCAGCTGCTGGAGTCGCTCAACGAGACCGCCGCGTCCGAGCTGGACGCTGCCTTGGAGGCCGAGATTCAACGCCGCCTTGACGAGCATGACCGGGGTGAGGTCCAAGCCATCGACGCAGAGGAAGTATTCGCCAAGGCGCGACGCCTCGCCCAGTGATCCGCGTTCGATTCCTTCCGGCGGCTGGGCGTCGCGCTTGGACTGACGCAACCCTGGTCAACCCATCACGCTGCCACGGCGCCACGTGAAGCGTGCGCCGCTCCGGCCCGCCGAAGCCCCATCCATTCCAGCTCGGCCAGCAGCACCGTCCCGACGGCCTGGACGATGAGCAACGCCACGCCGGGTCCCGCCGGTGCCCCGAACACGCCGAAAGCGGCCAGCACGCAATCCAGTGCCCAGACGAAGTTCAGCGCGATGACCGTGCCGACGGCCGCGCCCGGAACGACGGCTCGCGAGGCCAGCCAGGCCAGCAGGGCAGTCCACGGCACGAGGGCCACGCCAATGCCGCGCAGGGCGCCGGCCGGCAGGCCGATCCAGGCGGCGAGCGGTTCGGCGTCGGCCATCAGCGCAAGGCCGGTCAGGCCGCTGAGAACGGCGTCGACGCGCAACACGTTGCGCAGAAAGGGGGTCATGGTCCGGTGCGACATCACGGTCTCCTGTTCGGGGTTGACGATGGCCGGATCGTGTCGGCGACGGCGCACCGGGTCGATGACCCCGGAGGTCATGGCGGCCATGCCTCCCAGCGCTATCGTTGCCGCATGGACACCGCCACCCTGCCCTCTACCCTGAACCCGCATGCGCCGGTGGGCGAGCTGCTGCGCCACTGGCGCCAGCACCGCCGATGGAGCCAGCTGGAGCTGGCCGAGGAGGCCGGCGTGTCGACGAGACACCTGAGCTGCCTGGAGACCGGCCGCGCCCTGCCCAGCCGCGAGATGCTGATGCGCCTGTCGGAGCGGCTGCAGGTGCCGCTGCGCGAGCGCAACCGCCTGCTGACCGCAGCCGGCTACGCGCCGATGTACCGCGAACGGCCGCTGGCCGATCCCGCGATGCAACCGGCCCAGGCCGCCGTGGAGCGCGTGCTGCGGGCGCACGAGCCCTTCCCCGCCCTGGCCGTCGATCGCCACTGGAACCTCGTCGCGCACAACCGCGCGGCCGCGGCCTTCATGGCCGGCCTGCCCGAGGACCTGCTTGCCCCGCCGGTGAACGTCCTGCGCGCCTCGCTCCACCCTCGCGGCCTGGCGCCGCGCATCGCGAACTTCGCGGCCTGGCGCGACCACCTCCTCGAGCGCCTGGCCCACCAGATCCAGGCCAGCGCAGACCCGGTGCTGGCCGAACTGGCCGAGGAGCTGCGAGCGCTGCCTGCACCGCCCGGCATCACCGGCCCACCGTCCGGCCCGCGTGGCATCGTCGACCTGGCCGTGCCCCTGCAACTGCACTCGCCCGCCGGCATCCTGAGCTTCATCAGCACCGTCACCGTCTTCGGCACGCCGGTCGAGGTCACCCTGTCCGAACTGGCCATCGAGGCCTTCTTCCCCGCCGACGCCTTCACCGCCGAGACCCTGAACAAACTCGCAGCCCAGGCGTCGCCGACGTGACGGACACCCGCCCCGCCAGCTGCGATAAAAGGGCCCGCTTGACCCGCATCAACCCGAGGAGCCGCCCATGAGCAGCACCGCCACCGCCACCGAGACCCGCTACCGCATCTGCCCCCTGTGCGAGGCCTGCTGCGGCCTGGACGTGCAGGTGGCCGACGGCAAGGTCATCGCCATCCGCGGCAAGGCGGACGACGTGTTCTCGCATGGCTACATCTGCCCCAAGGGCTACGCGCTGAAGGACCTGCACGAAGACCCGGACCGCCTGCGCCAGCCTCTGTTGCGGCGCGACGGAGAGCTGCGGCCGGCCAGCTGGGAGGAGGCCTTCGAGGAGATCGAGCGCCGCCTGGTGCCCATCCTCGAGCGCGATGGCCGCGACGCCGTCGCGCTCAGCGTCGGCAATCCGTCGGCCCACAAGCAGTCGCTGCTGCTGTACTTCCAGCGGTTCGCGCGGGCCCTGGGTTCGAAGAACATCTTCTCGGCCTCCACGCTGGACCAGATGCCCAAGCAGCTGGCCTCGGGCTGGATGTTCGGCACCAGCCTGTCGGTGGCGGTGCCGGACATCGACCGCTGCGACTTCCTGCTGATCCTCGGCGCGAACCCGATGGCCAGCAACGGCAGCCTGTGGACGGTGACCGACTTCCGCGGCCGGGCCAAGGCCCTGCGCGCCCGCGGGGGGCAGATCGTGGTGGTCGACCCCAGGCGAACCGAGACCGCGGCGATCGCCGACGCGCACCACTTCATCCGGCCCGGCGCGGACGTGTTCTTCCTCGCCGCCCTGGTCCAAACCGTCTTCGCAGAAGGCCTCGCCCGTCCCGGTCGCCTGGCCGAGTGGACGAACGGCGTCGATGCGGTGCGCGATGCCGTCGCGCCCTTCACGCCCGAGGCCGTGGCCGCGCGCTGCGGCATCGCGGCCGAGACCACCCGCGCCCTCGCCCGCCAGCTTGCCGCGACCGAGCGAGCCTGCGTCTACGGCCGCGTCGGCACCTGCACCCAGGCCTTCGGCACGCTGGCCTCCTGGCTGGTGGACGTGCTGAACGTCATCACCGGCCACCTGGACGCGCCCGGCGGCGCGATGTTCCCCAAGGCCGCCGCCTTTGCCCCCAACACGCATGGCACGCCAGGTGTCGGCCGCGGCGTCGTCACCGGCCGCCACGCGAGCCGCGTGAGCGGCGCGCCCGAGGTGCTCGGCGAGCTGCCGATGACGCTGATGGCCGAGGAGATCGAGACGCCGGGGCCCGGCCAGGTCAAGGCGCTGGTCACCGTGGCCAGCAACCCCGTGCTGTCCTCGCCCGGCGGCGCGCGCCTGGAGCGCGCGCTGGACTCGCTGGAGTTCATGGTCAGCCTGGACATCTACCTCAACGAGACGACCCGCCACGCCGACGTCATCCTGCCCGGCGTCTCGCCGATGGAGGACGCGCACTACGACGTCACCTTCCCGCAGTTCTCGCACCGCAACCACGCGCGCTACAGCCCGCCGGTGTTCCCGCTGGGCGAGGGCCAGCGGCCGGAGTGGGAGAACCTGCTGCGGCTGATCGCCATCGTCCGAGGGGCAGGTGCGAAGGCCGACGTGATGGCGCTCGACGACGAGATGCTCGCGCAGGAGGTGAACAAGCAGGCCGGCGCCCACGCCCCCGCCATGCTCGCCGCGCTCGCCGCCACCGGCCGCCGCGGCCCCGACCGCCTGCTCGACCTGGCCCTGCGCACGGGCCCCTACGGCGACCGCTTCGGCCTGAAGCCAGAGGGACTCAACCTCGACAAGGTGATGGCCGCCCCGGCCGGCATCGACCTCGGTGCCCTGGAGCCTCGCATCCCCGAGCTCCTGCGAACCCCGAGCGGTCGCATCGAGCTGGCCCCGCCGGCCTGCCTGGCCGACCTCGAGCGCGCAGGCGCCCGTCTCGACGAGCCGGCGCCCGAGCTGGTCATCATCGGCCGCCGCGACGTGCGGACCAACAACAGCTGGATGCACAACCTGCACACGCTGGCCAAGGGCCCCGAGCGCTGCACCGCGCTCATGCATCCGGACGACGCGCGGCGCCTGGGCCTGGCCGACGGCGCATTGGCGCGCATCAGCGCTCGCGTGGGCGACGGCCGCCCGGAGCGCAGCGTCACCGCGCCAATATCGCTGACCGCCGACATGATGCGCGGCGTGGTCAGCCTGCCCCACGGCTGGGGCCACGACAAGGCCGGCGCGAAGCTGCGCGTGGCGGCCGAGCGCCCGGGCGCCAACCTCAACGCGGTGCTGGACGAGAACCTGCGCGACCCCTTGTCGGGCAACGCGGTCCTGTCCGGCGTGGCGGTGTCGGTCAGCGCGGCCTGACCTCCGGCGGGTACGATCGCGGCCGGTATCAACCGCAGCCCCCACAGTCCCATGCAAGTCGTCTGCCTCGACCTCGAAGGCGTGCTCGTCCCCGAGATCTGGATCGAGTTCTCCAAGCGAACCGGCATCGCCGAGTTCTCCCTCACCACCCGCGAAGAGCCGGACTACGACAAGCTGATGCGCTTTCGCATCGGCCTGCTCGAACAGCACAACCTGAAGCTGGCCGACATCCAGGGCGTGATCGCCGGCATGGGCCCGCTGCCCGGCGCGGCCGAGTTCCTCGGCGGCCTGCGCGAGCGCTACCAGGTCATCATCCTTTCAGACACCTTCTACGAGTTCGCCGACCCGCTCATGCGGCAGCTCGGCCGGCCGACCCTGTTCTGCCACCGGCTGGAGGTGGACGGCGAAGGCTTCGTGCGCGGCTACCGGCTGCGCCAGCCCGACCAGAAGCGCCACGCCGTCAATGCCCTGAAGGGCCTGAACTTCCAGGTCATCGCGGCCGGCGATTCGTACAACGACACCGGCATGCTCGGCGCCGCCGACGCGGGCTTCCTCATCCACCCGCCCGAGGCCATCGCGAAGCAGTTCCCCCAGTTCCCGGCCCACCACGGCTACGCGGAGCTGCGCAGCTCGATCGACGCGGCCGCCGCACGCCTCGCCGCCTGACGAGGATCAAGCCCCGCTTCCCGCGGGGCGCCGAGGATGCGGCCCATGCCACGCCGCATCCTCATCCTGCAAGGCCACCCCGACCCGGCCGACCACCACTTCGGCCACGCGCTGGCCGATGCCTACGCCGAAGGCGCGGCCGCGCACGGCCACAGCCTGCGCACCGTCGACGTGGCCCACCTCGACTTTCCCCTCCTGCGCAGCCAGCAAGAGTGGGAAGAAGGCGCGCTGCCGCCCACGCTCGCGCAGGCCCAGGCCGACATCGCCTGGGCCGAGCACCTGGTGCTGCTCTTTCCGCTGTGGCTGGGGGACATGCCGGCATTGCTGAAGGGCTTCCTGGAGCAGGTCGCGCGCCCCGGGTTTGCATTCAAGGGTGATCGCACGAACCCGTTCATGAGCAAGGGCCTGGCCGGACGCTCTGCCCGCATCGTCGTGACGATGGGCATGCCCGCGCTGGTCTACCGCTGGTACTTCCGCGCCCACAGCGTGAAATCGCTGGAGCGCAACATCCTCGGCTTCGTCGGCGTCGCCCCCATCGAGCACACGCTCGTCGGCGGTGTCGGGGCGATGAGCCCGGCCGCGGCCAAGAGCTGGCTGGCCCGCATGCGGCGCCTGGGCGAGCAGGCCGACTGATCGGATCGCGGCAGCAGGGACTGCCGTCTATCATCGGCCGCGCCGCCCATCGCCCGGACCGGATGCTCGACCGCCTCCTCACGCCGCTGCCCTCCGGCTCCCGCCTGCTGGCGGTGAACGCCGCGCTGGCGCTCGCCTACTACCTCACCGCGCGGCTCGGCATGTCGCTCGGCATAGGGCCGCTGCACATCACGGCCATCTGGCCGCCTTCCGGCATCGCGCTCGCCGGCTTCATGCTGCTGGGCACGCGCGCGCTGCCCGGGCTGGCGTTCGGAGCGCTGGCCACGCACTATCTCGATTTCCTCGGCCCGCATCTGGGCTGGGGCCTGGCGGCCCTGCTGGGCTCGCTGGTGATCGCCAGCGGCTCGATCGTGCAGGCTGCGCTGGCCGCCCACCTGACCCGGAAGGTTCCGTCGCGGGTCGAAGCGGCACCCGTGCGGCAGACGCTCTACTTCGCCCTGGTGGCCTGCTGCAGCTGCGCGATCGCCGCCACGGTGGGACAGGCCACGCTTTATGCCTTCGGCGTGCTCGCCCTGCGCGAAACCTTCTTCGGCTGGATCGCCTGGTGGGTCGGCGACGCGACCGGCATGCTGGTCGTCGCGCCCGCGGCCCTGTTGCTGCTGCATCCTGCCTTCCGCGCCCAGCGGGTCATCGTGCAGGCCTTCCCCATCATCTGCCTCGGCCTGGGCCTGACGCTGTTCTCGACCCTGTCGGTCGGCGTGATGGAGCGCGAAGCCCACACCGAGCGCTTTCGCGCCGAGGGCACGAGGCTGGCCATGGCGCTGCAGAACCACATCGACATGGCCGAGCGCGACCTGGAGATCCTGCAGCGCATGTTCTTCAAGGTCGAGCTGGCGCCGGCGGAGTTCCGGGCTGTCTCGAGCCCCATGTTGGAGCGCAGCCCCTGGCAGCAGGACTTCGCCTACCTGCCCCACGTGACCGACCAGCAGCGCCCGGCCTTCGAGCAGCGCAACGGCGACCTCGCCCTGCGCGAGGTGACGCCACGCGACACCGTCGTTGCCGCCGGCCAGCGCGCGGACTACTTCCCCGTGCTCTGGACCGATCCCGAGGCAGGCCACGACGCCCTGGTCGGCATCGACCACCTGGCCGACCCGCAGCGCGGCCCGGCGATCGAGAAGGCCCGCGCCACCGGCCGCCTGGCGGCGTCGGTGCCGCTGTACTCGGTCGCCAAGTCGGCATCGTCCGAGCTGGTGGAGGTGCTCTATGCGCCGGTGTACGAACCGGCCGTCACGCGCCAGCCCGATCCGGCCCAGGTCCGCGGCATGGTGGCCGCGACGATGGACATCGGCCAGCTGCTGCGGGCCGCGGCGGCCCAGATGGACATCCGCGGCCACCACCTGCTGCTGTACGACCCCGGCGCCCCGGCGGCCCATGCGCTGGAGTGGCCGGTGGAAGGCGAGCTCGTCGTGCTGGACCAGGCCGGGCGCGACCAGTTGCTGCCGCAGCTGAACGCCGGCGTCCACCACGAGGTGGCGCTGCGCATCGCGGATCGCCGCTGGGTGCTCCTGATGCAGCCGGCCTGGGCTCGGTTCACGCCGGCGCCCGGCTGGTCGCAGCTCGCCGTGCTGGCCGCCGGACTCGGCTTCACCGCCCTTCTCACGGCGTTCATGGGCGCCCGCCGCCGGCACGACCTGCTGGTGATGAACCAGCAGCTGGCCCTGGAGTCGCAGGTGGCCACCCGCACGGCGGAGCTTGCGCGCTCGAACCTGAGCCTGCGCGCGGAGGTGGCCGAGCGAGAGCGCGCCGAGGCCGAACTGCGCGAGGCGCGGCACCGGGCGGAGGAGGCCAACCGGGCGAAGTCGAGGTTCCTGGCCAACATGAACCACGAGATCCGCACGCCGCTGAACGCGGTCCTGGGCTTCACCCAGATTCTCCTGGGCGACCGATCCCTGCCGTCCGCCGCCCACGAGCGGCTGCAGGTCATCTTCTCGGCCGGCAACCGCCTGCTGAACCTGATCAACGACGTGCTGGACCTGGCCAGGATCGAGTCCGGCAAGCTCAACCTCGTCGCCCAGACCTTCGACCTGCACCGCGAGCTGGTCGACATCGCCCACCTGTTCGCGGCCCGCGTGAGTGCCAAGGGCCTGCAATGGCAGCTCGACCTGTCCGGCCTGCCGGACCCTTCGATGGTGCATGGCGATCGGACGAAGATCGGCCAGGTCCCCATCAACCTGCTGGGCAACGCGCTGAAGTTCACCGAGGGCGGATCGATCCGCCTGCAGGCCTGGCGGGACGGGACGTCCGTCTGGATGGAGGTGCAGGACACCGGCCCCGGCATGGACAGCGCCGAGCTGGAGCGGCTGTTCGAGCCCTTCGGGCAGGGCGAGGCCGGGCGGCTCAAGGGCGGCACCGGCCTGGGCCTTTCGCTCTCGCGGGAGATCGCCCGCGCCATGGGCGGCGAGATCGTCCTCGCCAGTTCACCCGGCAGCGGCACCCGTGCCCGGGTGATGCTGCCGCTGCCCGCGGTGGAGGCCACCCCGGGCCTGCCTGCCGCGGCGGTCCCCGTCGCGCACCTGCTGCCGGGCACGCGCTGCCGGGTACTGGTGGTCGAGGACGACCCGGACAGCCGCGATCTTCTCGTCCGCCTGCTGGGCGACATCGGCTGCGAAGTGCGGCAGGCCGAGGACGGCCGAGCCGGGCTCGACGCCTGCCTCACCCAGGGCTTCGACATCGTCTTCAGCGACATCCGGATGCCGCGGCTTTCCGGCGTCGACATGGTGCGCGCCCTGCGCTCCTCGCCCCAGACGGCGCACCTGCCGGTGATCGCCGTCACCGCCTCCAGCCTGGAGCACGAACGCCGCTTCTACATCGACGTCGGCTTCCAGGACTTCGTCGCCAAGCCCTACCCCTTCCGCGACATCCACCGGATGCTGGTCGAGCATGCCGGCGTGCGGTTCCGGGAAGACGCCGCGGCCGAGCCGGAGGCGGGCGCGGTCGAGGAGCCCGCCGCCGCGCTGCCGGCCGATGCGTGGCCGCACCTGAGAGCCCTGCAGGCCGCCGCCGCCGAGGGCGAGCCGGGGGGCGTCAAGCGCGCCCTGGCCGCCTTGACCGAGCAGGCCGTCGGCGTGGCCCGCCGGCGCGCGTGGGAGGAGGCTGCCCGCCGCTACGACTTCCAGGGCCTGGAGGAGGCGGTTCGCACGTTCATGGATCAGGCCCCGGGCGCGCCGGCGTGACATGTGGGCGCTGCAGCCGCCCTACCGGGTGCAAACGCCCTCTTTCGCGCACGAACGCTGTCATACACTGGTCCGTCCCCGGCATCGCCTACCGCCCCAAGTGACCGGAATCAAGCTGACCGTCCTGATCGTCGACGACACGCCGGAGAACATCGACGTGCTCAGCGCGGTCCTCGAGGGCCTGGGCTGCGAGCTGATGGTGGCCACGAGCGGGCCGCGCGCCCTGGAGCTCGCCGAGCGACGCAAGCCCGACCTCATCCTGCTCGACGTGATGATGCCCGGCATGGACGGCTTCGAGGTCTGCCGCCGGCTGAAGGCCGACATGGCGCTGGCGGAGGTGCCTGTCATCTTCGTCACCGCCCGCGCCGACGACATCTCCACAGGCTTTGCCGTGGGCGGCGCCGACTACATCACCAAGCCGATCAACGCCGACGAGGTGCTCGCTCGCGTGCGGCACCAGATCGAGCGCCAGGTGCTCCTGGCCGACCTGCGCGAGCTCAACCGCAGCCTGGAAGAGCGGGTGCGCGAGCGCACCGCCGAGCTGACGCTGGCGAACCGCCAGCTGCGCATCGAGATCAACGAGCGGCGCTACATGCAGGACCGCCTGAACTACCTGGCCACGCACGACTTCGTGACCCGGCAGCACAACCGCGGCGCGCTCGATGCCCACGTCAGCGAGCTCCTCGCCCGCATCCAGCGCCAGGGCGGCTCGGCCGTGTTCCTGCAGATCGACATCGACCAGTTCCGCCTGGTCAACGAGACCTGCGGCTGCGTGGCCGGCGACGAGCTGCTGCGGCAGTTCGCCGAGCTGGTGGCCGGCGCCCTTTCGCGCACCGACTTCTTCGCCCGCATCGGCGGCGACAAGTTTGCCGTCGTCAGCGAAGACCAGACCGAGGAAGGCGGGGTCGCGCTCGCACGGCAGATCCAGCAGCACATCGCCGCCTTCGATTTCCAGTGGGAGGAGCGCAGCTTCAGGCTGGCGGCCTCGATCGCGGTGGTCCGCATCCAGCGCGAGATCGTCGGCTTCGACCAGCTGATGCTGATGGCCGACGAAGCGGCCTACCAGGCCAAGCGCGAGGGTCATGGGGCGATCGCGGTCCACGACGCCAGGCGCAACGCAGCGGACCCGCACCGCGAGACGGTCAACTGGGCCCTGGTGCTGCTGGACGCGCTGAAGCAGGAGCAGATCCGCGTCTACGCGCAGCGGCTCGAGCCCCTGGCCGCCGCCAATCGGCCCAGCCCGCCGCTGCTGCATGTCGAGACCCTGGCCCGCCTGTGGGACCCGGTGCGCGACAAGCTTCTGATGCCGGCGCAGTTCATCGCCCCGGCGGAGCGCTTCCATCTGGTCACCGAGATCGACCGCTGGGTGATCGCCCGGGTGATCGCCCTGCTTGCCGAAGTGCCGGAGCTGCACGCCGGGATCGGGCAGATCGCCATCAACCTGTCCGCCATCTCGGTCCGGGACGGCAGCCTGCCCGCCCACGTGGCCGGCCTGCTGGCCCGGCACAGCGTCCCGGGGCGCCTGCTGTGCTTCGAGATCACCGAGACCGAGGCCATCACCAACCTGCAAAGCGCGAGCAGCTTCATGGAGCAGCTGCGCGACCTGGGCTGCCGCTTCTCGCTGGACGACTTCGGCAGCGGCTTCGCCTCGTTCTCCTACCTGCGCCGCCTGCCTTTCGATTCGATCAAGATCGACGGCATGTTCGTGCGCGACATGGACGCCGATGACGTCCACAGCGGCATGGTGCGCTCCATGGCCGAGATGGGCCGGCTGCTCGGCAAGCCGGTCGTGGCCGAGTGCGTCGAGAACCACCGCGTCGCCGGCATGCTGCGCGAGCTCGGCATCGACTGGGCCCAGGGCTTCGCCTTCCACCAGCCCGAGGAGCTGACCGTGGAGCTGCTCCGCCAGTGGGTCGGGGTGGACGCCGGAGCCCGGCAGCCCGTCTGATCAGGGGCCGGCCATCGAGCCGCGGATCACCTTGTCGAGCTCGGTCTTGAGCTTCCAGCCGTCGCCCGGGTTGTACCAGAGGCCGTGCTCGTTCGGGCCGGCGTGGTCCACGCGGTAGGTCCAGTAGGCGTAGTGCAGCCGGTTGGCCTTGAGCAGGTCCAGCACGTCCCGGGTGTAGTCCAGCACGCCGGGCACCGAGCCGAAGCAGCCGACCTGGTCGATGAAGACCGGCACCTTGTTGCGCTCGCGGAAGTCGATGGCCGGCTTCATCAGCTCGGCCAGCGCCTCCTTGTCGAGCTTGCGGGTCGCGCCCCGGCGGTCCACGTAACTGCCCGGGTAGCTGTTCGGCGGCGCCTTGGGATCCGCGCGACGCCAGGGCTTGCAGTACTCGGTGGGCAGGTAGAAGTTGGCGGCGTAGATGACCTTGTCGTCGACCTTGGTGTAGACGCCCTGGAGCTGGTTGATGTCGTAGTGGTCGTTGGCACCGATCACCACCGGCGTGCGGGTGTCGTAACGCCGCACGTTGGCGATCAGCTCCTCGTAGAACGAGCGCAACCCGGCGTCGGTCACCGGCTTCTTGGGGTGCGGCTCGGAGAGCAGCTCATAGGCCGCGATGCGCGGCGTGTCCTTGTAGCGTTGCACGATGAAGGCCCAGGCCTCCATGAACTCGCGCTTGAGCGCCGGGTCGGTCCAGTAGTTGTTCTTCTTGTTGTCGCCGGCGCCCTGGTCCGAGCCGGCAAAGAGCACGACCCAAAGGCCGGCCTCGGTCGCCCAGCGGATCTGTTCGTCCAGGTGCTTCAGGCCGGCGGGGTTGATGTGGCCCGGCGCGGCGGTGTCGCGGATGTCGACCTTCTTGCCGGTGAAATTCCAGCGGAAGGGGATGCGAACCACGTTGGCGCCGCGCTCGGCGTTGCCCTTGCCGTCCTCCGGCAGGGCCGTGCCCCAGCGGCCCCAGTTGAAGCCGTGCAGCCAGATCGGCTTGCCGTCGGGCGCCAGCAACTGCGGCCCCGAGACCGTCAGCCGGGAGGCGGGCTCGGCGGCCGCCGCCAGCCCCGGCCCGCCCGCGCCGGACAAGACCGCCATCCAGGCAGCCAGGCCCAAGCCGGCCCGCCGCCACCACGTCTGCTGCTGCGTTCTGTGCCTCATCGCCTGCGTCTCCTTCTGCCGGAAGTGTCGATGCTCGCGATGGCGACGGGCAATCTTTACGCCAGCCAGCGCCTCGCGTTGCGGAACATGCGCATCCAGGGGCTGTCGGCGGCGATGTCGCCGTTCGTCCAGCTCATCTGGGCGTTGCGATAGACCCGCTCGGGGTGCGGCATCAGTGCGGTGAAGCGGCCGTCCGCCGTCGTCACCGCCGTCAGGCCGCCGGGGCTGCCGTTGGGGTTGAACGGGTAGGTCTCGGTCGCCTGGCCGTGGCCATCGACGAAGCGCATGGCTCGCCACACCGCGGCTGCATCGCCGCGTTGCGAGAAGTCGGCAAATCCTTCGCCATGCGCCACCGCGATCGGCATGCGGCTGCCGCCCATCCCGGTGAAGAAGATCGAGGGGCTCTCCAGCACCTCGACCATCGCCAGCCGGGCCTCGTACTGCTCGCTCTTGTTGCGGGTGAACTTGGGCCAGGCCTCCGCGCCCGGGATGATGGGCGCCAGCGCAGCCAGCATCTGGCAGCCGTTGCACACGCCGAGCGCGAAGCTGTCCTTGCGGGCGAAGAAGGCGGCGAACTGCTCGGTCAGGACCGGGTTGAACATCACCGAGCGAGCCCAGCCCTCGCCGGCGCCGAGCGTGTCGCCATACGAGAAGCCGCCGCAGGCGACGAAGCCCTGGAACTGCTCCAGCTTGGCGCGGCCGGCCTGCAGGTCGCTCATGTGCACGTCGAAGGTGTCGAAGCCCGCCTTGTGCATGACGTAGCTCATCTCGACGTGGCTGTTCACGCCCTGCTCGCGCAGGATCGCCAGCTTGGGCCTCACGCCGGTGGCGATGTAAGGCGCCGCGATGTCCTCGGCCGGGTCGAAGCTCGGCTGCACGTGCAGGCCCGGATCGTCCCCTCCGGCCGCTTCATGCTCGCTGTCGGCACCGGCCGGGTTGTCACGCAGGCGGCTGATGCGCCAGCTCACCTCGTCCCAGGCTTGCTGCAGTTCGCGCAAAGACGCGCTGAACTGCGGCTTCGCATCGCGCCAGACCTCGACCACCTGCTTGTCGTTGGTCTTGCCGACCACATGGCTCGACGTCGACAGGCCATGCGCGCGCAGCGTGGCGAGCACCGAGTCGCGCTCGCTTGTCTTCACCTGCAGCAGCACGCCGAGCTCTTCGTTGAACAGCGCCTTGAGCGTGAGCTCCTCACGCCGGCCGCTGACCTGGCTCGCCCAGTTCTTGGAGTCGCCCATCTCGGCGCGGCTGTCGCTGATGCCGTCGCCTTCGGTGACCAGCATGTCGACGTTCAGGCTGACGCCACGGCGGCCGGCGAAGGCCATCTCGCAGGCCGCTGCCCAGAGGCCGCCGTCGGAGCGGTCGTGATACGCCAGCAGCCTGCCCTGGCCGCGCAGCTCATTGACCGCCGCCACCAGGGCCTTCAGCTTCGCCGGATCGTCCAGATCGGGCACCCGGTCGCCGAACTGCTGCAGCGTCTGCGCCAGGATGGAGCCGCCCATGCGGGCCTGGCCGGCGCCGAGGTCGACCAGGATCAGCGTGGTGTCGCCCTCCTGCAGCTGCGGCGTGAGCGTGCCGCGCACGTCCTCCAGCGTGACGAAGGCCGAGACGATGAGCGAGACAGGCGCAACGACCTGCTTCTGCACGCCACCGTCCTGCCAACGCGTGCGCATCGACAACGAATCCTTGCCGACCGGCACGCCGATGCCCAATGCCGGGCACAGCTCCAGGCCCACGGCCTTGACCGTGTCGTACAGCGCCGCATCCTCGCCCGGCTCGCCGCAGGCCGCCATCCAGTTGCAGCTGAGCTTGACGTGCTCCAGCGTGATCGGCGCGGCCAGCAGGTTGGTGATGGCCTCGGCCACCGCCATGCGGCCCGAGGCCGGCGCGTCGAGCGCGGCCAGCGGCGAGCGCTCGCCCATGCTCATCGCCTCGCCGCGCAGGCCGCTGTAGTCGGCCAGCGTCACCGCGCAATCGGCCACCGGCACCTGCCAGGGGCCGACCATCTGGTCACGGTGGCTCAGGCCGCCCACGGTGCGGTCGCCGATGGTCACCAGGAAGCGCTTGCTGGCCACGGTGGGATGGCGCAGCACGTCGAAGGCGGCCTTCTTCAGCTCGACGCCGGTCAGGTCCAGCGGCGCCAGTTCGCGCGCGACGCGCTTCACGTCGCGCTGCATGCGCGGCGGCTTGCCGAGCAGCACCTCCATCGGCATGTCGATCACGCGCTCGCCGCCGGGGCCATCCTCCAGGATGAGCTCCTGGTCGTCGGTCGTCACGCCGACGATCGCGAACGGGCAACGCTCACGCTCGCACATCTGCTCGAACAACGGCAGCAGGTCCGGGTTCACCGCCAGGACGTAGCGCTCCTGGCTCTCGTTGCACCAGATCTCCTTCGGCGCCAGGCCGGACTCCTCCAGCGGCACCTTGCGCAGGTCGAATCGCGCGCCTTTGCCGGCGCCGTCCACGAGCTCGGGAAAGGCGTTGCTGATGCCGCCGGCGCCCACGTCGTGGATCGCCACGATCGGATTCGTGTCACCGAGCGCCCAGCAGTGGTTGATGACCTCCTGCGCCCGGCGCTGGATCTCGGGGTTGCCGCGCTGGACCGAATCGAAGTCTAGGGCCGCCGTGTTGGTGCCCGCCGCCATCGAGCTGGCCGCGCCGCCGCCCATGCCGATTCGCATGCCCGGGCCGCCCAGCTGGATCAGCAGGGTGCCGGCGCCGAAGGGCAGCTTGTGCGTCTGGCCGTCGCTGATCGTGCCCAGGCCGCCGGCGATCATGATGGGCTTGTGGTAGCCGCGCCGGACGTCGCCCACCGTCTGCTCGAAGACGCGGAAGTAGCCGCCCAGCGCGGGCCGGCCGAATTCGTTGTTGAAGGCGGCGCCGCCGATCGGCCCGTCGATCATGATCTGCAGCGGGCTGGCGATGTGCTCGGGCTTGCCGTAGGGGTTCGCTTCCCAGGGCTCGCTCGTGCCCGGCAGGTTGAGGTTGGACACCGAAAAGCCCGTGAGCCCCGCCTTGGGGCGGGCGCCGCGGCCGGTGGCGCCCTCGTCGCGGATCTCGCCGCCCGCGCCGGTGGAGGCCCCCGGGAAGGGCGAGATCGCCGTCGGATGGTTGTGCGTCTCGACCTTCATCAGCACGTGGGCGGTCTCGTGCCGCGGCCCGTATTTCGGGGCATTCGTGAAGCCCTCGGGCAGCCATCGCTCGACCGGCCCGCCCTGCATCACCGCCGCGTTGTCGCTGTAGGCGACGATGGACCGCTGGGGATTCGTCTTCTCGGTGTGCCGGATCATCCCGAACATCGACAGCGGCTGCTTCTCGCCGTCGATGACGAAATCGGCATTGAAGATCTTGTGCCGGCAGTGCTCGCTGTTGGCCTGGGCGAACATCATCAGCTCGACGTCGCTCGGGTTGCGCTTCAGGCCGGTGAAGGCCTCGACCAGGTAGTCGATCTCGTCGTCCGACAGGGCCAGGCCGAACTCGGTGTTCGCGGCGACCAGCGCCGCGCGTCCCTGGCCCAGCACGTCCACATGGGCCAGGGGCTGGCCGGGCTGCTCGTCGAACAGGTGCCGGGCCGCCTCGCGCTCGAAGGCGACGCTCTCGGTCATGCGGTCGTGCAGCACGGCGGCGCAGGCCGCGCGCTCCTCTCCGGTCAGCGGCTTGGCGCCGCCCAGCATGCCGGCGACCAGGCCCGTCTTCAGCGCCAGCCGGTACTCGGTGACCCGCTCGACGCGGTGGAGCCCCAAGCCGCAGTTGTGGGCGATGTCGGTCGCCTTGCTGGCCCAGGGCGAGACCGTGCCCAGGCGCGGCATCACGACCACCAGCTCGCCCTCGGCGCCGGCAGCGGCCGGATCGCCGTAGCGCAGCAGGGCGGCGAGCTTCTCGGTGACCGTGGCATCCAGCGCCCCGTCGCTCCACACCCAATGCACGAAACGCGCGCTGACGGCGGTGACCCGCGGGCAGGCCGCCTGCAGCCGGGCCAGCAGGGCCTGGGCGCGGAAGGCGGACAGGGCGTTGCCGCCCTCGAAGTGCATCAGATGCTGGGGAGCTGAAGACATGGGATGTGGGGTGGGGGTGTGGCGGCGCCTGAACGACTGTCGCGTCAGGGGCTTGCCCGTGGAAACCCGCGATTTTAAGGGGGGATGAAATAATGTCGCCCCATGACGATCACCCTGAAGTCCGCCGCCGACATCGAAGGCATGCGCGTGGCCGGCCGCCTGGCCTCCGAGGTCCTGGACATGCTGACGCCGCATGTCACGCCCGGCGTGACCACCGACCAGCTCGACAAGCTCGCCTACGACCACATCGTGAAGGTGCAAGGCGGCATCCCGGCCCCGCTGAACTACGCCCCGCCGGGCTACACGCCCTACCCCAAGTCGATCTGCACCTCGATCAACCACCAGGTCTGCCACGGCATCCCGAACGACCGGCCGCTCAAGAACGGGGACATCGTCAACATCGACGTCACCGTCATCAAGGACGGCTGGCACGGCGACACCAGCCGCATGTTCATCGTGGGCGAGGGCTCCATCGCCGCCAGGCGCCTGTGCAACATCACCTACGAGGCCATGTGGCGCGGCATCGTCAAGGTCAAGCCCGGTGCCCGCCTGGGCGACATCGGCCACGCCATCCAGACCTTCGCCGAGAACCAGGGCTTCTCCATCGTGCGCGAGTTCTGCGGCCATGGCATCGGCCAGAAGTTCCACGAGGAGCCGCAGGTCCTGCACTACGGCCGGCCCGGCACGCTGGAGGAGCTGGTGCCCGGCATGGTCTTCACCATCGAGCCGATGATCAACGCCGGCCGGCGCGAGATCAAGGAGACGGGCGACGGCTGGACCATCGTCACCAAGGACCGGTCGCTCTCGGCCCAGTGGGAGCACACCATCGTCGTCACCGACACCGGCTACGAGGTGCTCACCCTTTCGGCGGGCAGCCCGCCGCCGCCGGCCTTCGTCACCGCCGCGCACTGACGCGCACTGCGATGGCCCTGCTGGACGCCCCGGCTGCCGAGAAGGCCGCCCTGCCCTTGCCCGCCCTGCGCGAGCGCTTCCGCGGCGGCAAGGCCTCGCTGATCGAGCATTTCCGCGATTCGCGGCCCACCATCACCAGCGTGGCGACCCTGCTGCGGGCGCTCGCCCGCCATGTGGACGCCTCGCTCGTCGAGCTGTGGCAGCACAGCGCGATGCCCGCCGGCGCGGCGCTGCTGGCCGTCGGCGGCTACGGGCGCGGCGAGCTGTTCCCGCAATCGGACATCGACGTGCTGGTGCTGCTGCCGCCCGCCACGGCGCAGGCGGCCGATGATCCCGACACGCTGGCCGCCCTCTCGTCCTTCATCACGGCCTGCTGGGACATCGGCCTGGAGATCGGCTCCTCGGTTCGAACGATCGAGGACTGCATCGCCGAGGCCCGCAAGGACGTGACGGTGCAGACCGCCCTGCTGGAAAGCCGCTTCCTCTGCGGCTCGCGGCGGCTGTTCAACACCTTCCGCCACGCCAACACCGAGGCGATGGACGCCAAGGCCTTCCTGCGGGCCAAGACGCTGGAGATGCGCCAGCGCCACGTGAAGTACGAGGACACGCCCTACGCGCTGGAGCCCAACTGCAAGGAAAGCCCGGGCGGCCTGCGCGACCTGCAGGTGGTGATGTGGGTCGCCCGCGCCGCCGGCCTCGGCCGCACCTGGAGCGAGCTGGCCGCCAAAGGCCTGATCACCCCCTTCGAGGTCAAGCAGCTGCAGCGCCACGAAGGCGCGTTGAAACTGATCCGGGCGCGTCTGCACATGGTCGCCGGGCGGCGCGAGGACCGCCTGGTGTTCGACCTGCAGACCGCCGTGGCGGCGAGCTTCGGCTACGAAAACGAGAAGGGCACCCGCGCATCCGAGGTGCTGATGCACCGCTACTACTGGGCAGCCAAGGCGGTGACCCAGCTCAACCAGATCCTGATGCTCAACATCGAGGAGCGGGTCAACGCCACCGAGGCGGTGCCGATGCGGCCGATCAACGCCCGCTTCCTCGACCGCGCCGGCATGCTGGAGGTGGCGCGCGACGACCTCTACGCCGACAACCCGCACGCCATCCTCGAGACCTTCCTGGTCTATCAGCAGACGCCGGGCATCAAGGGCCTTTCGGCGCGCACCCTGCGCGCGCTCTACAACGCCCGCAACCTGATGGACAGCCGCTTCCGGCGCGACCCGGTGAACCGCGAGCTGTTCATGGACGTGCTGCGCCAGCCCGAGGGGCAGACCCACGCCTTCCGGCTGATGAACCAGACCTCGGTGCTGGGCCGCTACCTGTGGGTCTTCCGCCGCATCGTCGGCCGCATGCAGCACGACCTGTTCCACGTCTACAC
>CAMLGG010000019.1 GCA_946479475.1 uncultured Ideonella sp.
ATCCGCAAGACCGGCTTCGGGCCGAACCTGTTCGACGAGTGGCGCTACCTCGACCATGGCGAGCCCGGGCAGGACCCGGCCAGCCGAAAGCCGAACCCGGACTTCGTGCTGAACCAGCCGCGCTACGCAGGCGCTTCCATCCTGCTGGCGCGCGACAACTTCGGCTGCGGCTCCAGCCGAGAGCACGCGCCCTGGGCGCTCGAGCAGTTCGGCTTCCGCGCCCTGATCGCCCCCAGCTTCGCCGACATCTTCTTCAACAACTGCTTCAAGAACGGCATCCTGCCCATCGTGCTGCCGGAGTCGCAGGTCTCGAAGCTGTTCGACGAGGTGGCGGCTTTCCCCGGCTACCGGCTCACCGTGGACCTTCCCCGCCAGGTGGTGGTCAAGCCGGACGGCAGCGAGCTGCCCTTCGAGGTGCAGGCCTTCCGCAAGTACTGCCTCGTCAACGGCTTCGACGACATCGGCCTGACCCTGCGCCACGCCGACAAGATCCGCCAGTTCGAGGCCGAGCGCCTGGCCCGGATGCCCTGGCTGAACCAGCGGGTGCTCTGACAACGCCGGATGAAGATCGAGCTGCACCTGGGCGTCCACAAGACGGCGACGACCCACCTGCAACGCTTCTGGGCGGCGTGCGAGCGCATCCCCGCGGCGCGCGCGGTGGCCCCGCCGCTGGACGAGGTGCGTGCGCGCATGACGCCGGTCGTGATCCCGCCTGCGCGGGATCCGGCGGAGAACGAAGCGCGCCGCGCCCATGCGGTGGTCTGGCTTTCGCAGTGGCATGCCGGCGGGCGCTCGGTCGTGCTTTCCGACGAGAACCTCATCGGGACGTGCGAGCGGGTGTTCGCGCTCAACTCGCTCTACGGCGGCGCGCTGCCCCGCCTGCAGCGCCTAGCCGAGGTGCTGCGCGGTCACGAGGTCAGGGTGTGGCTTTCGGTGCGCGAGTACGGCGCCTTCCTTCGCTCGGCCTGGTGCGAGATGTTGCGACACGGTCCCTACCGCCCGTTTCGCCTGGCGTATGCCGGCATGGACCTGGCCGCACGCGGCTGGGAGCACCTGGCGCAGGACATCCTGCAAGCCTTTCCCGGCGTGCAGCTGTGTTGCTGGCGCTACGAATCCCTCCAGGCCGTGCGAGGAGCGGTCACCGAGTCGCTGTTCGGACTGCCTCCGGCGCGCCAGCCAACCCCTGACAACCAGCGCGACCGCAGCTCGTTCTCCCGGCTGGCGGTGCGCCTGCTGGACGACCTCTACCAGCGCGTCGGCGCCGAAGACGCCACCCGGGCGCGGCTGTCGGTCGAGCGCATCGTCACCGGGCAGGGCATGGCCCCCTTCGACCCGTGGGAAGAGAACGAGCGGCGCGACTTCGCCGCGGCCTACGAGCGCTCGCTCGCGGCGCTGCAGGCCCTGCCGGGCGTGACCTGGCTCGGCTGAACACCCTCTGCCAAGACCCAACCAACCTGCAAGGACATTGACCATGAAGATCGCCATCCTGCCCGGCGACGGCATCGGCACCGAGATCGTCGCCGAGGCGGTGCGCGTGCTGAAGGTGCTCGACCTCTCCTTCGAGATGGAGGAGGCCAAGGTCGGCGGCGCCGCCTACGAGGCCCACGGCCACCCGTTGCCCGAGTCGACCCTGAAGCTGGCCCAGGCGGCCGATGCCGTGCTCTTCGGCGCCGTCGGCGACTGGAAGTTCGACAAGCTGGAGCGGTCGCTGCGCCCCGAGCAGGCCATCCTGGGCCTGCGCAAGCACCTGGGGTTGTTTGCCAACTTCCGTCCGGCGCTGTGCTATCCCGAGCTCACCCACGCCTCGAGCCTGAAGCCGGAGCTGGTCGCGGGCCTGGACATCCTCATCATCCGCGAGCTCACCGGCGACATCTACTTCGGCCAGCCACGCGGCCGCCGCACGGCGGTGGACGGCCACTTCCCCGGCGCCGAGGAAGCCTTCGACACCATGCGCTACTCGAGGCCGGAGATCGAGCGCATCGCCCACGTCGCCTTCCAGGCGGCCCGCAAGCGCAGCAAGCGCGTGACGAGTGTCGACAAGGCCAACGTGCTCGAGACCTTCCAGTTCTGGAAGGACGTGGTGACCGAGGTCTCGGCCCAGTACCCCGACGTGGCGCTGGACCACATGTACGTAGACAACGCCGCCATGCAGCTGGTCAAGGCACCCAAGAAGTTCGACGTCGTGGTGACCGGCAACATGTTTGGCGACATCCTTTCCGACGAGGCGGCGATGCTGACCGGATCCATCGGGATGCTGCCGTCGGCGTCGCTGAATTCCAACAACCAGGGCCTGTACGAGCCCAGTCATGGCAGCGCGCCGGACATCGCGGGCCAAGGAATTGCGAACCCTCTGGCTACAATCCTGTCCGCAGCCATGATGCTCCGTTTCTCACTCCAACAGCCGGAAGCGGCCGACCGTATCGAGTCGGCCGTGCGTGCCGTGCTGGCGGCGGGCTACCGTACGCCCGACATCTGGAGCGAGGGCACCCAGAAGGTGGGCACGCGCGAGATGGGTGACGCCGTGGTCGCGGCGATCACGGGCAAAACGATTACCAAGAGCTGACAGCTCGGTCTCGTCTCGCCCCATCTCTGGACCCCGGCGAACGAGCCGGGAGGCTCAAGGGGTCCAGGATCAACTAGCAAAGGCATCTGGAAATGGCACTCGTAGGATTGGTCGGCTGGCGCGGCATGGTGGGCTCCGTGCTCATGGACCGCATGGTCGCCGAGGGCGACTTCGACCTGATCGAACCCCTGTTCTTCTCCACCTCCAACAAGGGCGGCAAGGCGCCGGCGATGGCGAAGAACGAGACGACGCTGCAGGACGCGTTCGACATCGAGGCGCTCAAGCGCTGCGACATCGTCATCACCGCCCAGGGCGGCGACTACACCACCGAGGTCTTCCCGAAGCTGCGCGCGTCCGGCTGGAACGGCCACTGGATCGACGCGGCCTCCAGCCTGCGCATGAAGGACGACGCCGTCATCGTCCTCGACCCGGTCAACCTGCCGGTCATCAAGAACGCGCTCGCCAAGGGCGGCCGCAACTGGATCGGCGGCAACTGCACGGTCAGCTGCATGCTGATGGGCGTGGGCGCGCTCTACAAGGCGGGCCTCGTCGAGTGGATGAGCACCCAGACCTACCAGGCAGCGTCCGGCGGCGGCGCGCAGCACATGCGCGAGCTGCTCGCCCAGTTCGGTACCCTGAACCACGAGGTGAAGGACCTGCTGGCCGACCCGATGAGCGCCATCCTCGACATCGACCGCCTGGTGATCGAGAAGCAGCGCACGCTGGAGGACGCCGAGAAGGCCAACTTCGGCGTTCCGCTGGGCGGCTCCTTGATCCCGTGGATCGACAAGGACCTCGGGATCGGCAAGCAGCCGGGCGAGCCCGGCTGGGGCATGAGCCGCGAGGAGTGGAAGGGCATGGCCGAGACCAACAAGATCCTCGGCCAGGGCGAAGGCTTCGGCACCGCCGCCGTGCCGGTGGATGGTTTCTGCGTGCGGATCGGCGCGATGCGCTGCCACAGCCAGGCGCTGACCTTCAAGCTCAAGAAGGACGTTCCGGTGGCCGACGTCGAGGCCATGATCGCCGCCGACAACCCCTGGGTGAAGGTGGTGCCGAACAACCGCGAGGCCACCATGAAGGACCTGACGCCCGTGGCCGTGACCGGCACGCTGACCATCCCGGTGGGCCGCATCCGCAAGATGGCCATGGGCCCGGAGTACCTCGGCGCCTTCACCATCGGCGACCAGCTCCTCTGGGGCGCCGCCGAGCCGCTGCGCCGGATGCTGCGCATCCTGCTGGACGCGTGATCGGCGTCTGGCACGCTGAAACGCCTGCTTACGACTGCGTTGCCCCCTGGCAACGCAGCTTTTTAAGGCAAGTCCGTGAAAACGCGAAAACTTCCGAATGTCACGTTTTGGATGAGCATGTAAGCCTATATGCTTGATGCCATGTTGTTTTCTCGTATCGGGGCCGGCTGAAGCCGGAGATCGCGTGGAGAGAACGGTCGCCAACGGCGGGCCTGCGATGCGGGCTCGCCGATCGCGTTTTTGCATGCCGGCGTTTCGGGAGACGCTTTGAAGAACCCTCCATCCATGGCCAAGGGCGCGACGCTCACCACCGTGGCCACCGCGGCCCTGTTGCTGCTGCACATGGGCACCGCCCAGGCGTTGTCGCTGGGCCGCCTGACGGTCCAGTCCTCCCTCGGTGAGGCGCTGCGCGCCGAGATCGACGTCACCAGCATGACGCCCGAGGAGGCCGCGTCGCTGAAGACGGCGCTCGCGTCCCCCGACGCCTTCCGGGCCGCAGGCGTGGAGTTCAACCCGGTGTTGTCCGGGGCCCAGCTGACCCTGGCGCGCCGCCCCGACGGCCGGGCCTACATCCGCATCGCGGGGGACCGGGCTGTCTCCGAGCCCTTCGTCGACGTCATCATCGACTTCACCTGGGCCAGCGGTCGCCTGCAGCGCGCCTACACCCTGCTGATCGATCCGCCGCAGACGCGCCCCGCCGCCCCGCCGCCCGCGGCCGCCACCACGGCGCCGGCCATTTCCCCGGGGCCTGCCCAGACCGCACCGGTGACCCCGCCTCCGCCCGTGGCGGCAGCGCCCCGCCCGGCCGCACCGCCGTCGGCGCCCAAGCCGCCGTCCGCCAAGCCCTCCGCTGCGCCCCCGGCTGCCGCCGAAGGCGCCGAGAGCTACCGCGTCCGCGGCGGGGACACCCTGTCTTCGATCGCTTCGTCGCACACCCGCAGCGGCGTGTCGCTGGACCAGATGCTGGTGTCGCTCTACCGAGGCAATCCGCAGGCGTTCATCGACAACAACATGAACCGCCTCAAGGCAGGCGTCGTCCTGAACCTGCCCGACGCGGCCAGCGCGAAGGAAGTCGCGCCGGAAGAAGCGCGCCAGGTCATCCAGGCGCATAGCGCCGACTTCGCTGCCTTCCGCCAGCGCCTGGCCGGCGCGGCCCCGACGGTCAAGGGCGCCGAGCCCGAGCGCCAGGCCACGGGCCAGGTGCAGGCTGCGGTGAAAGATCGCAAGGCGGACACCGGCCCGGCCTCGCCGGACAAGTTGACGCTTTCCCAGGGGACCGCCAAGCCGGCCGCGCCTGAGGCGAAGGTGTCGAAGGAGACCGAGCGCAAGGCCAACGAGACCCGCGTGGCCGAGCTGTCGCGCAACCTGCAGGAGCTCAAGCAGCTCAGCGAGGCTACCAAGGCCGCGTCCGCAACAGCCAAGCCGATGCAGGCGCCGCCCGTGGCGAGCGCTCCCGCAGTCGCCAAGCCGGGGGTGACGGTGGCCACCGCCCCGACGCCGCCCGCCGTGCAGCCGAAGGCTACGACGCCGCCTCCGGCGCCGGCCGTCGCTCCTGCGCCCTCGGTGGCCCCTCCGCCACCGGCCCCGGCTCCCGTCGCCTCGGCGCCCGCGCCCGCGGTGGTCGCCGCTGCCTCGGCGCCTGCCACCGTCGCTGCGGCCTCCGTGCCCGCGGCGGCTGCACCCGCCTCGGCGGCTGCTTCGCGGCCCAAGCCCAAGCGCCCGGCCCCGCCTCCGCCGGAGCCGAGCTTCTTCGAGTCGCTGACCTCCAATCCGTGGGTGCTGCCCGCCGCCGCCGGCCTGGTCGCGTTGCTGGCCGGCCTGGGCGTCATGCGCCTGCGCCGGCGCCAGCAGGATGGAGCGGCCGAGACCTCGTTCATCGAGAGCAAGCTCCAGCCGGATTCCTTCTTCGGCGTGAGCGGCGGCCAGCGTGTCGACACGCGTGACGGCGCCAGCTCCAGCTCCTCGCTGAGCTATTCGCTGAGCCAGCTCGATGCCATCGGCGACGTCGATCCCGTGGCCGAAGCGGATGTCTACCTGGCCTACGGCCGCGACCTGCAGGCCGAGGAGATCCTGAAGGAGGCGCTGCGCACCGATCCCGGCCGCGTCGCCATCCGCAGCAAGCTGCTCGAGGTCTATGCCAAGCGGGCCGACACCAAGGCCTTCGAGGCGCAGGCGCGGCAGCTGCAGGAGCAGACCGGCGGCGAAGGCGAAGACTGGGAAAAGGCGCTGGACCTGGGGCGCAGCATCGACCCCGCGAACCCGCTCTACGGTGGCGAGGGCCGAGTGATGTCGGTTGACCTCGACACCTCTTCCGAGCCGCCGCCGGACCTGCGCGAGGAGCCGCCGGCACGCGTCGAGGACGAGCCGAGCGAGGAGAAGACCCAGCCGCTGGTCGGCGAGGTGCTGCTCGATACCGCGCCCGGCCCGCTGGACATCGATCTCGGCGCCCCGTCGTCGCTGCAGGGCGTGGAGCCCACCCGTCCCCTGGACACCGCCTCGGGCATGCTGGATGCGAGCCGCGATTTCTCCGCGCCGCCGCCCCCGGCGCCCGCGATGTTCGACGAGCTGCCGACACTGGACCTGCCGCCCATGCCCCCGAAGGAGGCCGACGCCGGCCCGCCGACCGCGCCGTCGACCTTCGATTTCGGTGAGCTGTCGCTCGACCTGGGCGAGGCCAAGGACGACAACACGATCCGCGGCGGCCTGCCGGCCGACGAGATCGACGATGCCGATCCGCTGGCCCGCAAGCTGGAGCTGGCCGACGAGTTCCGGCGCATCGGCGACATGGAAGGCGCCCGCGACCTGCTCGAAGAGGTGGTGAGCAAGGCCGAAGGCGCGCTGAAGTCGCGTGCCCAGGCCATGCTCGACGACCTGGAGTGAGGTGAGCCCCGCCCGGCCGCCCGCAGGGGCTCGCTCCCCCTTGGGGGGATCGGCCGGCGGCCGCAGGGGGGCCCGGTGACGCCGGTCGGGGGCGGGACCCGGCGCCTGGCGCTGGGCCTGGCCTACCGTGGCGACCACTACCACGGCTGGCAGAGCCAGCCCAGCGGGCGAACCGTCCAGGACAAGCTCGAAGCGGCGCTGGGCGAATTCGCCGTCATGCCGGTGTCCACCCTCTGTGCCGGGCGCACGGATACCGGCGTGCACGGCCTGAACCAGGTCGTGCACTTCGACACCCCGCTCGACCGGCCGGACTTCTCCTGGGTGCGCGGCACCAACCGTTTCCTTCCGCGCGACATCGCCGTGCAGTGGTGCCGGCCCGTCGTGCCGGATTTCCACGCTCGCAACAGCGCTCGCGGCCGCCGCTATCGCTACCTGCTGCTGGAGTCGCCGGTTCGGCCGGCCATCGAGTACGGCGCCTGCGGCTGGGTCTTCCGCCCGCTCGACGGCGAAGCCATGCGCGATGCGGCCAGGCGCCTGATCGGCGAGCACGACTTCAGCTCCTTTCGCTCGTCCGAGTGCCAGGCGCTGTCGCCGGTCAAGCAACTGCGCGAGATCGGCATTACCCGCCACGGTGCCTACTGGCGATTCGACTTCGAGGCCAGCGCGTTCCTGCACCACATGGTCCGCAACATCATGGGCTGCCTGGTCGCGGTCGGGCAGGGCAACCGACCGCCGGACTGGATGGACGAGGTCCTCGCCGCCCGCAGCCGGGACGCGGCCGCGCCGACTTTCGCCGCCGAAGGCCTGTATTTCGTCGGGCCGATCTACGATGCGGTCCACGGGCTGCCGGATTCGACGGCGGCCATGGATTGGCTGCCCTGATGACGAACCGCACCCACCGCACCCGGATCAAGATCTGCGGGCTCACCCGCGAGAGCGATGTCGACGACGCGGTCGAGGCCGGCGCGGATGCCATCGGGCTGGTGCTCTACGCCAGGAGCCCGCGCCACGTCAGCGCCGAACGGGCCGGCCAGCTGGCCCGGCGCCTGCCGCCCTTCGCGATGCCGGTGCTGCTTTTCGTCAACGCGACGCCCGAGGAAATCGCCGCCGGCCTGGCGGCGGTGCCCAATGCCCTGCTGCAGTTCCACGGCGACGAGCGTCCCGAGGATTGCGAAGCGCCCGGCCGCCCGTACCTGCGGGCCGCGCGGATGGCGCCGGGAGTCGATTTGCTAGACTTGGCCTCCCGCCACCCCGGGGCCGCCGGCCTCCTGCTCGACGCCCACGTCGAGGGCTATGGCGGGGGTGGAAAGGCGTTCGATTGGTCTCTCATTCCCGCCAACGTTCCCTGTCCGGTCGTTTTGTCTGGTGGGTTGAATCCTGCAAGCGTGACCGATGGGGTGCTGCGCGTCCGGCCCTGGGCCGTTGACGTCAGCTCCGGCGTGGAGAGCGCGAAAGGCATCAAGGATGCCGGGCTCATGCGCCGGTTCTGCGAGGCGGTGAGGCAGGCGGACGGCCGGCTGACGGCCTGAAGCCCGGATCGCGAGGATCCGGCCCTTCGCCTCGCGAAGCTCCAGATACGCGAGATATTCCCCATGCAGACCACTTACCAGCAACCCGATGCCACCGGGCACTTCGGGCCCTATGGCGGCAGCTTCGTCGCCGAGACGCTCGTCCACGCGCTCGACCAGTTGAAGGAGGCCTACGTTCGCTACCGCAGCGACCCGGCCTTCGTCGCCGAGTTCCGCAAAGAGCTCAAGCACTTCGTCGGCCGCCCCAGCCCGATCTACCACGCCGAGCGCCTGAGCCGCGAGGTCGGCGGGGCGCAGATCTACCTCAAGCGCGAGGACCTCAACCACACCGGCGCCCACAAGATCAACAACGTGATCGGCCAAGCTTTGCTCGCCAAGCGCATGGGCAAGCCCCGCGTGATCGCCGAGACGGGCGCCGGCCAGCACGGCGTGGCCACGGCGACCATCTGTGCGCGCTACGGCCTGGAGTGCGTGGTCTACATGGGCTCCGAGGACGTGAAGCGCCAGAGCCCGAACGTCTACCGCATGCACCTGCTGGGCGCGACGGTGGTGCCGGTCGAGTCCGGCAGCAAGACGCTGAAGGACGCCCTGAACGAGGCCCTGCGCGACTGGGTCACCAACGTCGAAAACACCTTCTACATCATCGGGACCGTCGCCGGCCCGGCGCCATATCCCGAGATGGTGCGCGACTTCCAGAGCGTGATCGGTGAGGAGTGCCTGTCGCAGATGCCCGAGATGACCGGCCGGCAGCCGGATGCGGTGATCGCGTGCGTCGGCGGCGGCAGCAACGCCATGGGCATCTTCTACCCCTACATCCCGCACGAGAACGTGCGCCTGATCGGGGTGGAGGCGGCGGGGCAGGGCCTTTCCACCGGCAAGCACGCGGCCAGCCTTTCCGCCGGCTCGCCGGGCGTGCTGCACGGCAACCGCACCTACCTGCTGCAGGACGAGAACGGCCAGATCACCGAGACGCATTCGATCTCGGCGGGACTGGACTATCCCGGCGTCGGCCCGGAGCACTCGTATCTCAAGGACATCGGCCGGGCGGAGTACGTCGGCATCACCGACGACGAGGCCCTGGCGGCCTTCCACCGGCTCTGCCGCACCGAGGGCATCATCCCGGCCCTGGAGTCCAGCCACGCGGTCGCGTATGCGATGAAGCTGGCGGCCACGATGCGGCCCGACCAGCACCTGCTGGTCAATCTCTCCGGCCGTGGCGACAAGGACATCGGCACCGTGGCCGACCTGTCGGGCGCGGAGTTCTACTGCCGGCCCTCCTGCCGCGGCCAGACGGTGAAGGGAGGCCAGCAATGAGCACCGCACGGCCGTTCCGAAGGTCCTCGCTCCCCCTCGGGGGGACCGGCGCGCAGCGCCGAAGGGGGTACCCATGAGCCGCATCGCTTCCACCTTCGCCGCCCTGCAGCGCGATGGCCGAAAGGCACTGATCCCCTACGTGACGGCCGGCGACCCGTTCGCCGACGCCACGGTCGACATCATGCTGGCGCTGGCCGAGGGCGGCGCCGACGTGATCGAGCTCGGCGTGCCCTTCTCCGACCCGATGGCCGACGGCCCGGTCATCCAGAAGGCCTCCGAGCGGGCGCTCGCCAGGGGCATCGGAATGGCCCAGGTGCTCCAGATGGTGCGGGGCTTCCGCGAGCGCAACGGCTCCACGCCGATCGTCCTGATGGGCTACGCCAACCCGGTCGAGCGCTACGACCAGCGAAACGGCGAGCACGCGTTCGTCAAGGCCGCGGCCGAGGCGGGCGTGGACGGCGTCCTGATCGTCGACTACCCGCCCGAGGAGTGCGAGAGCTTCGCCGCGACGTTGAAGGCGCACGGCCTGGACCTGATCTTCCTGCTCGCCCCCACCAGCACCGAGACGCGGATGGCGCAGGTCGGTGCGCTGGCCAGCGGCTACGTCTACTACGTCTCGCTCAAGGGCGTGACGGGCGCGGGCCACCTGGACGCGTCGGCCGTGGCCGAAGCCGTGCCGCGCATCCGCCGGCACGTGAACGTGCCCGTGGGCGTGGGCTTCGGCATCCGCGATGCCGCTTCCGCACAGGCCGTCGGGCGTGTCTCGGACGGCGTGGTGATCGGCTCCCGGCTGATCCAGTTGCTGGAAAACGAAACGCGCGACAATGCGCCTTTGGCGGCGCGCCGCTTCATCGGCGAGATCCGCGCCGCGCTCGACGCACTGTGACCCATCGCGTCGGCGTTTGACCTGCGAAGAAAAGGAGCCTTGATCCATGAGCTGGCTTGAAAAACTGCTGCCCCCGAAGATCCAGCAGACGGACCCGAGCGAGCGCCGCTCGGTTCCGGAGGGGCTGTGGATCAAGTGCCCCTCCTGCGAGTCGGTGCTCTACAAGACCGACCTGGAGCAGAACCTGAACGTCTGCCCCAAGTGCGACCACCACCATCGCATCGGCGCGCGCGACCGGCTCAACACCTTCCTCGATGCCGAGGGCCGCTACGAGATCGGCCACGAGGTGCTGCCGATCGACCCGCTCAAGTTCAAGGACAGCAAGAAGTACCCCGAGCGCCTGAAGGGCGCGCTCGAAGCGACGGGCGAGACCGACGCGCTGGTCGTGATCGGCGGCTCGGTGATGAGCGTGCCGGCCGTGGCCGCCGCCTTCGAGTTCGACTTCATGGGCGGCTCGATGGGCTCGGTGGTCGGCGAGCGCTTCGTCCGCGGCGTCGAGGCGGCGATCGAGCAGAAGGTGCCGTTCATCTGCTTCACTGCCACCGGCGGCGCCCGCATGCAGGAGGGCCTGTTCAGCCTGCTGCAGATGGCCAAGACCAACGCGGCGCTGACCCACCTGGCCAAGGCGCGCCTGCCCTACATCAGCGTGCTGACCGACCCGACCATGGGTGGCGTGTCGGCCAGCTTCGCGTTCGTCGGCGACGTCGTCATCGCCGAGCCCAAGGCCCTGGTCGGCTTCGCCGGCCAGCGCGTGATCAAGAACACCGTGCGCGAGGAGTTGCCCGAGGGCTTCCAGCGCGCCGAGTTCCTGATGCAGAAGGGCGCCATCGACATGATCGTCGACCGCCGCCAGCTGCGGCAGACCATTGCCCGGCAGCTCGCCATGCTCCAGCGCCAGAGCGCCGACGCCGTAGCCTGACCTTTTCGTTCCCGTCCCGCGGCCAGGCCTGGCGCCTGGCCGTTTTCGTTCTCCGATGTCCCGATGACCCGCACCCTCGAGCAGTGGCTGCAGCACAGCGAAAGCCTGCACCCGAAGACGATGGACCTGTCGCTCGAGCGCGTGCAGCAGGTGCGCGAAGCCATGGGCCTGGCCTTCGGCGTGCCGGTGATCACGGTGGCGGGCACCAACGGCAAGGGCTCGACCTGCTCGATGATCGAGGCGATCGCGCGCGCCGCCGGCTACCGCGTGGGCCTGTACATCAAGCCTCATCTCGTGCATTTCGAGGAGCGCTGCCGGGTCGACGGCTCGCCGGTCAGCGCCGAATCGCTGTGCGAGGATTTCGAGGCGGTGGAGAGGGCGCGTGGCGAAACGGCGCTCACCACCTTCGAGTTCAGTACGCTGGCCATCCTGCGCCGTCTTGCGCGCGAGCCGCTGGACCTGGTGATCCTCGAAGTCGGCCTGGGTGGCCGCTACGACGCGGTCAATGCGGTCGATGCCGATTGCTCGGTCATCACCAGCATCGACCTGGACCACACCGAGTTCCTCGGCCCGGACCGCGAGAGCATCGGCCGCGAGAAGGCCGGCATCCTGCGCACGGGCCGTCCCGGCATCGTGTCGGATCCGGTGCCGCCGCAAAGCATCATCGATACCGGCCGCGAGATCGGCGCCGACCTCTGGCTGGTCGGCCGCGACTTCAATCACCAGGGCGATCGCCAGCAGTGGGGCTGGAGCGGCCGTGGCCGGCGCTACCACGGGCTCGCCTATCCGGCGCTCAGGGGCGCGAACCAGTTGCTCAATGCTTCGGGGGCCATCGCCGCACTCGAGTCGATTCGCGAGCGGCTGCCCGTCAACGCCCAGGCCGTCCGGCAAGGGCTGGCGGCGGTCGACCTGCCGGGGCGGTTCCAGATCGTCCCCGGCCAGCCGGCGCTCGTGCTCGATGTCGCTCACAACCCTCAGGCCGTCTCCGCGCTGGCGCTCAACCTGGACCAGATGGGCTTCTTCCCCAGGACCTTCGCGGTCTTCGGCGTGATGCGTGACAAGGACCTGGCCGGCGTGATCGCCAGGATCGCCCCGCTGGTCGACCGCTGGTTCGCGACGGACCTGCCGCTGCCCCGCGCGGCGACGGCATCGGACCTGGCGCGGCTGCTGCGCGAGCAGCGGGGCGAAGCGGTCGATGTCAGCACCCACCCGGACCCTGCGCAGGCCTTGGCCGCTGCCCTCGGCGCAGCAGACCCCACTGATAGAATCGTGGTCTTCGGCTCGTTCTACACCGTGGGCGGCGTGCTGAAGCAAGGCTTGCCCCGGCTGAGCGCGCCGCACCAGGCCTGAGGCGCCACGCGCCGGGGTGGGCCACCATCCCTGACCGCCCCGGTCGCCACTCGCCGCCTCGCATGGGTCTGCTGTCCAAATCCAAGTCCAAATCCTCGGACGCTCCCCAGCCCCGTTCGGGCGCCGCCCCGCTGGCCGATGCCAACGAAAGCGTGCGAGAGGCACGCGTGCGCGCGCGCCGCCGCCTGATCGGCGCGGCCCTGCTGCTGGGCGTGGGCATCATCGGCTTTCCGCTCCTGTTCGAGACCCAGCCGCGCCCGATTGCCGTCGACATCCCGATCGAGATCCCCTCGCGCGAGGGCGCGCCCGCACTGCAGGCACCTGCTTCACGGCCTGCACGCGTGGCGCCGGCGCCGGTGGCCCCGCCGCCCGTGGAGGCTGCCGCGAAGCCCGTGGAGACTCGTGCGGAATCGAAGCCCGAGGTGAAGGCCGAGGCCAGGCTGGACGCTCCGAAGCCCGTCGAAACTCCCAAGCCCGTCGCGGCGGAGACCCGCAAGCCCGCCGAAGCCGCGAGCAAGGCCGAAGCCGCCAAGGACAACAACGAAGGTGCCAAGGACGATGGCCGCTTCGTCGTGCAGATCGGCGCGTTCGCCGAGGCCACGGGCGCCCGCGAGGCGCGGATGAAGGTCGAGGCCATGGGCCTGAAGACCTACACGCAGGTGATCGAATCCTCCAGCGGCCGGCGCATCCGGGTGCGCGTCGGCCCCTACGCGACCAAGGCCGAGGCCGACAAGGCGGCCGCTCGCATCAAGTCCGGCGGCCTGCAGGCCGCTGTGCTGGTGCTGTGAGGCGGCCGGCATGATCGGGGGCCTCAGCTGGGTGGACTGGGCGCTGGCAGTGGTGCTGCTGGTGTCGACGGCCATCGGGCTGTGGCGAGGCCTCGTCTACGAGTTGCTGGCCCTGGTCGGATGGGTCGTGGCATTCATCGCCGCCCAGCTGTGGGGGCCGGCCGTGGCGCCATGGCTGCCTTTCGGGGAGCCGGGCGGGCTGCTGCGGATCGGGGCAGGCTATGTCCTGGTGTTCGTTGGCACGCTGATCGGCTGGACGCTGCTGGCCAGGCTCGTCCGCATGATGATCTCCGCCACCCCGCTGACGGTTCTCGACCGGGCCCTGGGCGTCGCCTTCGGCTTCGCGCGCGGGCTGCTGATCCTGCTCGTGGTGGCGCTGATCGTCACCCGCATCCCGCCGGCTTCGCGTTCGCAGGCCTGGCGGTCTTCGCAGGGCGCCGCCTGGCTCGGCGCGATGCTGCACGGGCTGGACCCCCTGTGGCCCCGTCACCAATCCACACCGGCAGAAGGGCGCGCTTGAATCCGCCTGCTGCCCACCCGATATTCACTCTTCCTGATCGAACGGAATCCTCCCATGTGCGGCATCGTCGGCGTGATCTCCAAGCAGCCGGTCAACCAGCTGATCTATGACGCCCTGCTGCTTCTGCAGCACCGCGGCCAGGATGCCGCGGGCATCGTCACGATGCAGGGCACCAAGTGCTTCATGCACAAGGCGCGCGGCATGGTGAAGGACGTCTTCCGCACCCGGAACATGCGAGCGCTGCCGGGCTCGGTGGGCCTGGGCCAGGTGCGCTACCCGACCGCGGGCAACGCCTACAGCGAAGAAGAGGCCCAGCCCTTCTACGTGAATGCGCCCTTCGGCATCGTCCTGGTCCACAACGGCAACCTGACCAACGCCCACGCGCTGAAGGACGAACTGTTCGAGATCGACCGCCGCCACATCAACACCGAGAGCGACACGGAGGTGCTGATCAACGTGCTGGCGCACGAACTCGAGCGGGCCGGCCGGGACCTCGCGCTGACGCCGCAGCTCGTGTTCAAGGCGGTCAGCGCGGTGCACAAGCGCATCAAGGGCTCGTATGCGGTGGTGGCGCTGATCGCCGGCCACGGCCTGCTGGCCTTCCGCGATCCCTTCGGCATCCGCCCGCTCTGCTACGGCACGCTCGAGACGCCCGAGGGTCCCGAAGTGATGGTGGCCAGCGAGTCGGTGGCGCTCGAAGGCACCGGCCACCACTTCGTGCGCGACATCGCGCCGGGCGAGGCGGTCTTCATCGACCTGGCCGGCAAGGTCCACGCGCAGCAGTGCGCCGAAACGCCGACGCTGAACCCCTGCATGTTCGAGTTCGTCTACCTGGCGCGGCCGGATTCGGTGATGGACGGGATCTCGGTCTACCAGGCCCGCCTGAACATGGGCGAGACGCTGGCGCAGCGCGTGATCTCGACGATGCCGCCTTCGCAGATCGACGTGGTCATTCCGATCCCCGAGTCGAGCCGGCCGAGCGCGATGCAACTCGCGCAGAAGATCGGCAAGCCCTACCGCGAAGGCTTCGTGAAGAACCGCTACGTCGGCCGCACCTTCATCATGCCGGGCCAGGCGGTGCGCAAGAAGAGCGTGCGACAGAAGCTCAATGCGATCAGCGTCGAGTTCAAGGGTCGCAACGTGCTGCTGGTCGACGACTCGATCGTGCGCGGCACGACCAGCAAGGAGATCGTGCAGATGGCCCGTGAGGCCGGCGCCAACAAGGTCTACATGGCCTCGGCTGCGCCGCCGGTGCGCTACCCCAACGTGTATGGCATCGACATGCCGACCAAGGAAGAGCTGATCGCGCACAACCGCACCATGGAAGAGATCCGCGAGTTCATCGGCGCCGATGCGCTGATCTACCAGGACGTGGACGCCATGAAGCGGGTGGTCGGCGCCTTGAACCCGCGCCTGAACGGCTTCGAGGCCTCCTGCTTCGACGGTACCTACATCACCGGCGACGTCTCGGCCGCCGATTTCGACGCGATGCAGGCCCAGCGCGCCTCGCAGCCGGATGACGAAGACGCACCCGAGCGCAGCCGCCTCGCGCTGCAAAGCGGCGAGAACGGAGCCTGACGATGAGCGAAGAAAGGCCCTTGCCGGAAGGTCTTCGGCCCGAGACGCTGGCGGTGCGCACCGCGCTGCCGCCGAGCCAGCACGGCGAGAACAGCGAAGCACTGTTCCTGACCACGGCCTTCCTGCAGGCCGATGCGGCGACCTCGGCGCGCAAGTTCACCAACTCGGAGGACTTCACCTACGGTCGCACCAGCACGCCGACCGTCCGCAGCTTCGAGGCCCGCCTCGCCGCAATGGAGGGCACCGAGGCCTGCGTGGCCACCGCCACCGGCATGAGCGCCATCCTGCTGCTGATCATGGGCCTGCTGAAGTCGGGCGACCATGTCGTCTGCTCGCGCTCGGTGTTCGGCTCGACCATCAACCTTTTCGCCAAGGAATTCGGCAAGTTCGGCGTCGAGACGAGCTTCGTCTCGCAGACGGATCTGGCGGAGTGGCGCAACGCCGTCAAGCCCACCACCCGGCTGTTCTTCGCCGAGACGCCGACCAATCCCTTGCTGGAGGTCTGTGACCTGCAGGCCCTGGCCGATCTCGCGCACGGTGCCAACGCCCTGCTCGTCGTGGACAACACCTTCTGCTCGCCCGCGCTGCAGCGTCCGGTCGAGTACGGCGCCGACATCGTGATGCACTCGGGCACCAAGTACCTCGACGGCCAGGGCCGCGTGATGGCCGGGGCCCTTTGCGGCCCGAGTCGCCTCATCAAGGATGTGTTCGGCCCGGTGATCCGCACCGCCGGCATGACGCTGGCGCCGTTCAACGCCTGGGTCGTGCTCAAGGGCATGGAGACGTTGGCGCTGCGCATGAAGGCACAGAGCGAGAGCGCTCTCGCCGTGGCCCGCTGGCTGGAGCGCCGGCCGGAGGTGGTGCGGGTCCATTACCCCAGCCTCGAATCGCACCCGCAGCACGAGCTGGCCATGCGACAGCAAGCGGGGCAGGGCGGCGCGGTGGTCTCCTTCGAGGTGCGCTCCGGCGGCAGCCCCGAGTCGGCCCGCGAGGCCGCGTTCCACGTGATCGACAGCACCCGCCTGCTGAGCATCGCGACCAACCTGGGCGACACCAAGTCCATCATCACCCACCCGGGCACCACCTCGCACGGCCGCCTGACCGAAGCGCAGCGCCAGGCGGCCGGCATCGGCCAGGGCCTGATCCGCCTGGCCGTCGGCCTCGAACATGTCGACGACATCACCGACGACCTGCTGCGCGGCCTCTCCTCCTTGAAACCGGCATGACCCAAGCCCTCGTCCGCACCCGCATCGCGCCTTCGCCCACCGGCTTTCTGCACCTCGGTACCGCCCGCACTGCGCTGTACTCGTGGGCCTACGCCCGCCACCACGGCGGCCAGTTCGTGCTGCGCATCGAGGACACCGACGTGGCCCGCTCCACGCAGGACTCGGTCGAGCAGATCCTGCAGTCCATGCACTGGCTGGGCCTGGACTACGACGAGGGCCCGATCTACCAGATGCAGCGACTCGAGCGCTACCAGGCTGTGGTCGAAGGCATGCTGGCGGCCGGGACGGCCTATCGCTGCTACACCACGCCGGAAGAGCTCGATGCCCTGCGCGAGCAGCAGAAGGCCCGCGGCGAGAAGACCGGCTACGACGGCCGCTGGCGGCCCGAACCCGGCAAGGTGCTGCCACCCGTGCCCGAGGGCGTGAAGCCGGTCATCCGCTTCAGGAACCCGCGCGATGGCCAAGTGCGTTGGGACGACCTCGTCAAGGGCGAGATCGTCATCGCCAACAAGGAGATCGACGACCTCATCATCCAGCGCGCCGACGGCGTGCCGACCTACAACTTCGCGGTCGTCGTCGACGACTGGGACATGGCCATCACGCATGTCTTCCGCGGCGACGAGCACATCAACAACACGCCGTGGCAGATCAACATCTACGAGGCGCTCGGTGCTCCGCTGCCGCTGTTCGGCCACCTGCCGGTGATCCTCGGCGAGGATGGCCTCAAGCTCTCGAAGCGCCGCGGGGCGGTGGCCGTGTCCAACTACGAGGACGGTGGCTACCTGCCCGAGGCGATGCTGAACTACCTCGCTCGCTTGGGCTGGAGCCACGGGGACGACGAGCTCTTCACGCGCGAGCAGATGGTGTCCTGGTTCGACGGCTCGCACCTCAACAAGAGCCCGGCACAGTGGGACCCGGCCAAGCTGGCGTGGGTCAATGCGCAGTACCTGAAGCAGGCGGACGATGCCCGCTTGGCAGGCCTGGTGCTGAAGCAGCTGCGCAGTCGTGGAGTGGCGGTGGCCGAAGATGCTCCGCTGGTGCCGATGTGCGCCCTGTTCAAGGACCGCTGCACGACCGTGGTCGAGCTCGCCGACTGGATCGAGATGTACTTCGTCCGCGTGGCACCCAAGGCCGAGGATGTCGCCGTGCAGGTGACCGACGCGATCAAGCCCGCGCTGGAGGCTTTGCGTGAGCGGTTCGCCGCGATCGAGTGGAGCGCTGCCGCTATCCAGCAGTCGATCAAGGAGACCATCGCCGCGCACAAGCTGAAGATGCCTCAGGTCGCGATCCCGCTGCGCGTGCTCGTGTGCGGCCGCGCACAAACGCCGTCCATCGACGCGGTGCTGGCGCTGTTTTCACGCGAAGAAGTTCTGGCTCGCTTGCGGAGCGTCTAAAAAGCGGTATATACTCATGGTCTTCGCTCAACGGCGCACCCGAACAGAGATCGAAAGAAATCTGTTGCACAAGACGGGGGTATAGCTCAGCTGGGAGAGCGCTTGCATGGCATGCAAGAGGTCAGCGGTTCGATCCCGCTTACCTCCACCAAAGTGCGAAAGAAGAAAGTCCGGGTCCCCATCGTCTAGAGGCCTAGGACACCGCCCTTTCACGGCGGTAACCGGGGTTCGAATCCCCGTGGGGACGCCAAGCTTAAAGCGCGGAGTGGTAGTTCAGTTGGTTAGAATACCGGCCTGTCACGCCGGGGGTCGCGGGTTCGAGCCCCGTCCACTCCGCCAATAATTTCAACGGGTTAGCACTGCAGGGTGCTAACCCGTTTCTACTTCCGGCGAAGCGCGGGGCAGAGCCAGGCGATGTGCCCTGGCGGCCGGGTGCCAAGCGGTGCGCATGGCGGGTGGCGTCCGCTCGCCCCGCTGCCCGGCTGGTGCGAGGGCGACATCACCAGTGCGCTGGCCCGTTGCGTGAAATCAAGCAGGCCTGCAACCAGTGGGTCGTGCGCCATGGGGGGACCAGCACGCACCCCCATGCCGTCGGACGCGACCATCGTCGCGGGTACGAGGCAGAGGCGCCTGCGCTGCTGAGACAAGGCCAGCTTGGCCGGCGCAAAGGCGGTGCTCGAATCCCAAGGGTGTGTTGAACCCTGGAATCCTTTTCGATCCGGTGGGCCGGTCGATCGGCCTCACGGGCGCCTGGCGATCGGCGTGCTGACGACGAAGGTCTCGATCCGACGATCCTGAATCGCGTCAGCGCCGGTCCGGAATAGCCAGCAAAGGACTTTGTGCGGACAGCACCGACGCCGCCACGATCCTGCCGCCGGTGGCGGTGGTCACGAGGGCTTCGACGTCGCGCATGGCCGCCCGCACCTGGTCCTCGCCGACAGGCGCGAGTCCGTCGACATTGAAGAAGACGTCGGTGGTCGCTGGAAGCGTCTGTGTCCCTGCGGCCTGGCGCCAGGTCCAACGACGCGTCAACACGCAGTCGCCAAGGGTGAAAACGACCTCGGTTGGAGGTGGTTCCTCGGTCGGCGAACCGTCGGCCGGCGTGAAGGAGTCGCCCGCTCGCGCACGGCGAAGTTCCAGGACGCCCTCCGTCGCAGGAAGCGGATGCACGCCGGCAGGCAGAAGGTGGCGCAACGACACGATATTGCCGATGTCGACCAGCGGATTGATCGAGGGCAGCCGATCCGGCTTGAGCACGCGCCGCAGCATCGCCTCGATCGAACTGCGGTGTTCGGAGGGTCTGGCGCCGAAGCGGCGGTAGGCATCGCGCCATGCGGCAATCGCGGGGTGCTCGGCCACGTTGCCGCTGCCCAGCCGCTCGCGAACGCGTTCTTCCTCTTCTCTGAGCGCCGATTCGAGGCCGGTGGCCTCGCGGGTGTTGACAGCGCCGCGGACGACGACGACTCCGCGTCGATAGCCTGGGTAGGACTCGAAGATGTCGGGTGAGATCCTGTAGTTCATGGGTGCCCTGTGCCGAGCCGCGACGGGCTACGCCTTCATGACCGCGGCGATGGCCGCCGCCGCGGCCGCGATCGCGGCCTGGACCGGACTGGAGTCCGCCCGTGCGCACGCGCCGATGACATGGTGCGTGTCGGACGGGTTGACTTTGGTCGCGACAGAGGGGCCATCCGGCCGCTGCCCGCGAATGAAGTTCCTGTGGCTTGCCTTCATTCTCACGGCCGTTCCTTCGCACGGCGAAGGTTGTCCTTCAACCGCTCGGGCACGCGTTCGTCGAAGCCAAGCGCAACGCGGCGCACTTCCGCCGAGTCGGCAGGCGCATGGCCGACGCCGAGCGCGCTGGCGCGCGGCGCCTGTATGGCCGTGACGGTCCCGCTCACCCGGCCCAGCCCGGTGATCTCGCACTCGACCACGTCGCCCGGGTCGACGCTGCGCGAGTGGCAAGGGGTGCCCATCAGGATCACATCGCCGGCCAGCAAGGTGATGTGCCTGGCGATATCCGCGATCACGTAGTGCGGTCCCCAGATCGTCTCTTCGCCAATTTGCGCTTCCTGCACGACCTGGCCGTTGACGTAGGTCCGCAGCGTCTGCTTGAACAGGTCCACGCCCCTGACGAGTCCCGGGCCGATCGGCAGCAGCGTGTCGGCGCCCTTGACGCGCAGCATGCTGCCTTGGTCGGTATCCCGGAAGTCCTGCACGCCCATGTCCAGCGCCGGGCAGAAGCCTTCCATGAAGTCCCAGGCCTCGTCGGGCGTCACGTTGCGGCAGGTGCGCGCGATGACCACCGCGTACTCGCCCTCGTAGTTGAGGTACTTGCAGTCAGCCGGCTTGAGGATCTCGCCACGGTGCCCGTTGAGCGCCGTGGTGGGCTTCATGAAGTACGTTGGCGACTCGGTCGGCCTGGGCTTGTTGCGCGTCTCGACGCTGCGGGAGCTGTAGCTGATGTGAACGGCAATGACCTTCGTCGGCGCCACCGGCGGCAGGTAGGCCTGCGTTTCGGCATCCAGAACGCGCCCGTCGTCCAGGCGCAGCCGACCCTGGTCGGCCCCCGACTCGATCATCGTGCCCCAGAAGGCGCTGCCGCCCACGAGCACACGGCGCCGCTCGACACGCGGACCGCGAAAGACCGACGGGACGGATGACAGCGGAAACTCGAAGTTCATGGCTCAGGCCCTCGCACGCGACGCGAGCGCATGCTCGCCGGCCGCGGGTTGGTTGGCGGGGTGCGACGCGGTGTCGAACCACATGTGGATGTTCCCGGTGCCCCGGGCGTTCTCGTAGGCCGACAGTGCCTCGCCCTTGGCTCTGCAGTCGGCGCCACCCATTGCACCGAGCATCTGCAGGTAGTGCGCGCCGAAGGCTTCCCACGGCAGCCGTCGGTACTCGTCGTTCCAGCGGTCCAGGATCTGGTCGTGCCGGCCTGCCTCGAGCAGCGCGATGGCGCCCTTGTCGCTGGCCATGTTCTCGGGCGACGAGACGTTGGATTCGTGGAAGATGCGCGGGTGCCTCGGTGTCCAGTCGATGCTGTTGAACCTGTGGCTCAAGGCACCCGAGGCGAGCAGGACCACGCGCAGCTTGCTGCGTTCGATCGCTTCGCTGATCACCTCGCCGGACTTGACGAAGTGCGGCCAGTCGCAGTTCTGGCACGAACTCACCGTCACCACCGGTGTGTCCGACAGCTCCAGCCGCAGGTGCTTGACGAGATTGATGGTGGCGTACTGGCGTCCGAGGTCGGGATGGCAGATCGCGCGGTTGAAGCCGCCACGCTCGCGCGAGACCGCCTCGATGGCCAATGCCAGTTCAGGATGCCCGCGGTAGTCGTAAGGCACCCCATGCAGGTACCACGGCATCTCATCCGAGATGTAGCTGCCTTGGTAGCGCCTGCCGCCATCCACGAGGTGGTAGCCGGTCGTGAACCAGTGGCTGTCGAAGATCATCACGACGTCCGGTTGGACGTCCTCGATCCTCTGGCGCAGGCGCGCGTAGCCGGCGATCAGGTCGGAGTCCGTGCCTGCGCCCATGGCGCGCCGAAACTCCTCGCACTGCATCAGGCCAGGATGGTGTGACACGAGCGCCGCGCCGACGATCTTTCCCATGAGAACTCCTATCGATGGGCGAAACTGGCGTGGAAGGGCTTCTTCGGCACGACGACATCCTTGACGTCGCAGAAGAACTCGAAGCTCCAGTCCCCGCCTTCCCGGCCGATGCCACTGCGCTTGATGCCGCCAAACGGGGCAGCAAGGTCGCGGATGCCGAAGCTGTTGATCCAGATGAAGCCGGTGCGCACGCGCTCGGCCACCGCGGTGGCATGCGCGACTTCGCCGTAGCACACGCCGCCCAGGCCGTAATCGGTGCCGTTGGCCAGTTGCAGGACCTCCTCGTCGCTGGTGAAGGTCTGCAGCGTCAGCACCGGTCCGAACACTTCGTTCTGGACGATCTCGTCGTCCTGGCGGACCTGCGTGACCATGGTGGGCTGGAAGTACTGCTGGCCGAACGGGTGGGCCTGGCCGCCCCACAGCAGTCGGGCGCCGCCGGCGACCGCGCGATCCACGAAGCCCTTGACGCGCTCGACCTGGCGAGGGTGGATGATCGGTCCCACCTCCGTCGTCTCGTCTCGCGGGTCGCCGACGACAAGGCGGTCCACGATGTCGCGCATCAATGCGATGAACCGGTCGGCCACGCGGGCATGCACGAGGAAGCGGGTTCCCGCGAGGCACACCTGGCCTGCGTTGCGATACATGAGCGCGCCCGTGGCGGCGGCCGCTTCCAGGTCGGCATCCTCCAGGACGATGAAGGCGCTCTTGCCCCCGAGCTCCAGGCTGCACGGCACGAGGTTCGCGCCGGCCGCCTGCGCGATCCACTTCGCCGTGGGCACGCTGCCGGTGAATGACACGCGTGCCAGGCGTGCGTCGCTGACGAGGCGCGCCCCGGTGGTCGCGCCACTGCCTTGCACGAGGTTGAATACCCCCGGTGGAAGCCCTGCCGCATCGGCGGCGTCGGCCAGCAACGAGCAGGTCAGCGGCGCCCACTCCGGCGGTTTCAGGATGCAGGTGTTGCCGGCGGCCAGCGCGGGGCCGAGCTTCCAGGTGGACAGCATCAGCGGTGCGTTCCACGGCGTGATGATGGCCACGACGCCGGCCGGGTCGTGGCGCACGAGGTGGTGAGCCTGCTCGGTGTCGAGCGTCCGGTCCTGCAGCGAAAGTGCATGCTCCGCGAACCAGCGGATGTTGAGCATCGCTCGCGGCACCACGCCATGGCGCATGCGCGACAGCAGCACGCCTGCGTCGTTGCTCTCCACGACGCACAAGGCCTCGGCCCGCTTGCCGATTTCGTCCGCGAAGCGGTCCAGGCAGGCCTTGCGTTCAGCGGCCGTCAGGGCGCTCCACGCCGGGAAGGCGGCCTGCGCGGCCTGCACGGCTGCGTCGACCTCGCCTTCTCCGGCTTCGCAGACCCTTCCCAGAAGAGACTGGTCGATCGGACAGAAGAGGTCGAAGCTGGACGCCGATGCCACGCGGCGTCCGTCGATGTAGTGCTCCGGCGAAACATCGTGGCCGGCGATGTTCAAGCTGGGCAGCGAAGGGGCAGGCATGTCGGGTCTCTCCAATGGCGAGTGGTGGCTCGGCGAGCGAGGTCCATGGCGTTCAGTACGCCGCTTCGTGGGCGCCGGTTCTCCCCGGGGGCCTGAACTTGCCGGCGAGGGTGCGTACGGCTTGCGCGAGCATCGTGGCTTCGACCCCTACGGCCACGAAGCGCGCGCCGAGTTCGATGTAGCGCCGGGCAAGGGCTTCATCGACGGACAGGACACCGGGTGCCTTGCCGGCCGCCAGGATGCGGGTGAAGGCGTGCTCTATCGCTGCGCGCACGTCGGCATGGCCGGGCTGCCCCAGCAAGCCCATGGACGCGGCCAGGTCCGCCGGGCCGATGAACACGCCGTCCACGCCCTCGGTAGCGGCAATCTGGTCGATCTGCTTCATCGCCGAAACGGTTTCCACCTGCACCAGGAGGCACACCCGTTGGTTCGCCTCCTGCAGGTAGTCTGGATAGGCGCTCCAGCGAGACGATCGCGCAAGGCCGCTGCCCACGCCGCGGATGCCCTGTGGCGGATAGCGCGTGGCCGCGACCAGGGCCCGCGCCTGCTCCGCGCTCTCGACCATGGGGACGAGCAAGGTGGTGGCCCCGATCTCCAGGACCTGCTTGATGAGCGCGGGATCGCCGTGCGGGACTCGCACCACCGGATGGGAGGGATAGGGCGCGACCGCCTGCAGGACCGAGAGCGTGGAACGCAAGTCGTTCGGCCCATGCTCACCGTCCACCAGCAGCCAGTCGAACCCGGCCGTGGCACACAACTCGGCCGAATAGGGATCGGCCAGGCCCATCCACAGGCCGATGCGCGCACCGGGTTCGGCGATGGCCCGCTTGAAGCTGTTCTCAGGCGTCTGCATGGCCATCAGACGAAGCGCACCGAGATGGATCCCAAGGGACCGTAGTCGGCATGAAAAGTGTCCCCTGCTGCACAGGCCACGGGCCGCGTGAACGAGCCGCCAAGCACGATCTCGCCAGCCTCCAGCCGTTCGTCATGGGCGGCCAGTTTGCTGGCCAGCCATGCCACGCCGTTGGCCGGGTGGTTGAGCACCGCTGCGCCGAGGCCGGACTCCTCGATGACGCCGTTCTTGTAGAGAAGGGCTCCCGCCCAGCGCCAGTCCACGGCCTGCGGCTTCATCGGCCGGCCGCCCAGCACGATCCCTGCATTGGCCGCGTTGTCGGCGATGGTGTCCAGCACCTTGCGCGGCGCCTTGGTTTCGCGGTCGAACTGTTCGATGCGGGCGTCTATGAGCTCCAGCGCGGGCACCACGTAGTCCGTGGCGTTCAGGACGTCGAACATCGTGACGCGCGGCCCGTCCAATGGCCTGGCCAGGACGAACGCGAACTCGACCTCGAACCGTGGGACGATGAAGCGCGCCGCCTCGACTTCCGACCCATCCTGGATGAGCATCCTGTCCAGCAGCGTGCCGTAGTCGGGTTCCGTGATCTGCGAAGCCATCTGCATGGCTCGTGACGTCAGGCCGATCTTGTGACCGATCACGCTGCGGCCATCGGCTCGCTCCAGCTTCATCCACTCCCGCTGGATGGCGTAGCTGTCCGCGATCTCGAGCGCGGGGTAGCGCCTGGAGAACTGTTGAACCTGCCTGCGGCTTCGCTCTGATTCGCGCAGTTCCTGAGCGAGCGCGACGTGGGTCGAGCTTTCGAGCATGGGGTCTCCATGGGCACGCCTCGGCGGCGCGACTGGCTGTTGATGCCGTGCAGTGTTCCTTTCGAGGCGACAACCAACAATCAGTCGATCGTGATCAATATTCAAGCTGGAATTGATAATCGACGGTGGGTCGGCTTCGCCCGCAGCCGACCGGTGGGCCTTGAGCGCGCCGACATGGCCCTGGGCGGTTGGTCGAGAATCGAGGCCCCCTGGCCTCGCCCCTGACGCATGAACGACGACCTCAGTCTTTGGGACGGCACCCTGCTGCTTCCCGCCAGCTTCGACCAGGCCCGCCTGGGCCTGGAGCGGCTTGATGCCGAGAAGCCAGGGCCCAGCCTGAAGTTCCAGGCGTTGGCGCAGGCGTTGCAGTCGCAGCCGGCCCTGGACGCCGCATGGGTGCAGGCCCTCGTGGAGCGGGCCAAGCGGCTGCCGGACGCCGTCTGGAAGCTGAGCCTGCCTGCCAGCGGCCTGGTTCAAGCGCTGCAGGCTGTCGTCCACCAAGCCACGGCGCTCGGCCTGGTCGTCTTCTCCGAGCCGCTGCGCATGGTCTTCCTTCCCGGAGGTGGTGTGCTGCCGCCGCAGATGCAGGCGCAGTGGGCACAGCTGACGGCCCGGCATCAGGAAGCACCGCCGCTCACCAAGACAGAGGTCACACAGCTCACCGCGACGCTGATGCGCAAGCAGCTGGCGCCGCATGGCTTCCTGCCGCGCAGGATCGAAGACGACTGGGACGCGCAGTTCGTGCGCCCGACTCGCGACGGCTACCAGTCCGTGCTGATGCGCGTCATCGGAGACGTCCCCTTCCTGCGCTGCGTTGTGCGTTGCACGCACCGCAGCGAGGAGGTCGAAACCATCTTTGAACAGGTCTTCGGGCCCGCCATCCGCAACCGGGAGACCTTCTGGTTCAACCCGTCGATCTTCGTCGGCTCGAGTGGTGGTGCCCTGCCCATCGAGAACTCGGCCGACATACGTGCGGTGCTCGACGTCCTTGAGCGCCACGGGATGCCGCCGCTCGAACTGGCTCGCGAACCCGGTGGCCTGGATCGCCTGATGAACGAACCGCAGCGCTTCCCGTTCAGCTTTCCCGACCTGCATCCGCTGGCCCCTCGCAACCTGGCCGACGAGTACGTCTCCTGCGGCCGCAACCTGTGCTTGAAGACCTTGATCGTTGCCTGGCTCGCCAGGAATCCGGCGTTCGAGAACCGCGTCGCCGATCTGCGCGGGTTCGTCAAGCAGCGTGTGGACGTCTCGGAGGAGGATCTCGCCCGCGTGGTCGACCACCTGCGTGCCATGCGGGCGTGACGCTGGGGCGCCTGCGAAGGCTGCCGCGTCGTCAGCCGGCTTCAGCTGCCGAGCAGTCGCGGTCCGGCCCGCGCACGGGCCGGCCGACGGCGCGCCGTTGCGTCGGGCGGCACGGGGCTTGCCCGTGAGTTGGCGACGGGCGGGTTGGCGCCAGGAAAGCCCTGGCCGGAGACGGACTTGCGGTCCGGCGTGCTCCCTGTGAACTTGCACGTCACTCGCCGGGCAACTGGAAGGGCACGAAGATGAACGTCAAGCAGGACGCGGCTGACCAGATGACGAAGATGGGTTGGAGCCGCTTCTTCGCGATGATCGCTGTTTCGACCATCGTGATGTTCCCCTTGATGTACCAGCTGGTCTACACCGCGGATCACGCCACGTTCAGTCTGACTCGCCTGATTTCGGCGGTCGTGATGGGATGCGTGATGGCGGTCATCATGCTGGCCTTCATGTGGAAGATGTACGCAGGTCCCACAACGAAGCTCGCGGTGCTGGCTGTATCGATCATCGCCGGCATTGGCTTTCTCGCCATCAACCGCCAGCAGAGCTTGATCGGCGATGTGAGTTTCATGAAGTCGATGATTCCGCATCACTCCATCGCGATCAACAATGCGCGGAAGGCCGATATCCGCGACCCTCGCGTGCGAAAGCTCGCCGACGGGATCATCCGTGCGCAGGTCAAGGAAATCGCCGAGATGAAGCTGCTATTGCGCGACATCGACAGAGACGGCACACGCGGCTCGACGACACTTTCACCGCGCACTGCCGACCTGACGCCGGACATGAAGCCGGAAATCGAGGAAGCCGTCCAGTGAGGAACGCGCATCTCCAGGCTGGCGATACCGGTCGTGCGGGACGCCGACCCCCGCGCCTTCTGGCTGCCTCGCGGCGGCCTTCTCAGGCGACCGGGTCCTCGCCGATCAGCAGGCGCGTGTCGCTGAGGTAGCGGTGCGGCGGCACCTCCAGGTTCGTCGGCGCCGGCTTGTTGCGGAACACGCGGCCTGCGCCGTCGAAGGTCGAGCCGTGGCAGGGGCAGAAGAAGCCGCCCGGCCAGTCGGCGGGCAGGCTGGGGTTGCCCGACCCAGCGGGCGCAGCGCTGGGCGAACAACCCAGGTGGGTGCAGATGCCTATCGCGACGAAGACCTCCGCCCGGGCCGAACGCGCGGCGTTCCTCGCATAGCCGGGCTGCTGGTCCTTGGCCGACCGGGGATCGGCCAGCTCGGCGTCGTGGCTCTCCAGCGCCTGGAGCATCTGCGGCGTCCGGCGAACGATCCACACGGGCTTGCCGCGCCACTCCACCGTCTTCAAGCCGCCTGGCGGGAGGTCGCCGATGTCGACTTCGACCGACGCGCCGGAGGCCCTGGCGCGCTCGCTCGGCGCGAAGCTGCCGACGAAAGGCACGGCGGTGGCTGCAGCGGCCGCGGCGCCCGCTGCGCTCGTGGCGATCAGCCAGGCGCGCCGTTGCTCGGGATTCGCGGGCTCGGGGGGCAGGGCATGGGGCAGGGCATGTTCGGTCATGGGGCGATACGGAGTCGACTCGCCAACTGACGATCAAGCCCCGTGCCTGCCGGCCAAGGCGGGCCTCGCGTGCCGTGACAAGCACTTGCGCGAGCCGGGTGGCTGCCACGCTGCCATTCGAGGCATGTCATGGCAGCCGGTGGCGCTGTTGGCGCCGTGGCCGCCTGCGGCCCCTCCCAGCCCCGGACTCAGTCGGTGGCGCGAGGCCCTTGCGGGCCGGACTTCAAAGCCAGCCCCAGATCTTCAACAGCCAGGCCGGCGCGCTTCGACGGCTGGGACGGTAGCCTTCACGGATGTGACTCATGCTTGCTCCTGGCGGGTGGGCTTGCCGGGTGGGGCCTGGAGGGCCTGCCGACACATGGCTGTATGAAAACACAGTATATCGCCAGTGTCGCGCGATGCGGCGGATCGCGGCGGGTCGGGACGAAGCTGCGGGCGCGCGTCGAGCCGACCCGGCGGGGCGAGGTCGACCAGGCCGATGCGCTCGCCCATGGGTGCACCCTCGGGCACCGCCCGAGCCACTATGCTCGCGGCTTCGTCAAGGAACCGAAGCGGAGAAGCCATGAAGACACGAGCAGCCGTGGCCTGGAAGGCCGGTGCGCCCCTGACCATCGAGACGGTGGACCTGGCCGGTCCACGCGAGGGCGAGGTGCTGGTCGAGGTCAAGGCCACCGGCATCTGCCATACCGACTACTACACGCTTTCGGGCGCCGACCCCGAAGGCCTGTTCCCTGCCATCCTGGGCCACGAGGGCGCCGGCGTGGTGATGGAGGTCGGCCCCGGCGTGACGACGCTGCGCCCGGGCGACCACGTCATCCCGCTCTACACGCCCGAGTGCCGGCAGTGCAAGTTCTGCCTCTCGCGCAAGACCAACCTGTGCCAGCGCATCCGCGCCACCCAGGGCAAGGGCCTGATGCCCGACGGCACCAGCCGCTTCTCGATCGACGGCCAGCCCATCCTGCACTACATGGGCACCTCGACCTTCAGCAACCACATCGTGGCACCCGAGATCGCGCTGGCGAAGATCCGCGAGGACGCGCCCTTCGACACGGTGTGCTACATCGGCTGCGGCGTGACGACGGGCGTGGGCGCGGTCATCTTCACCGCCAAGGTCGAGGCCGGTGCCAACGTGGTCGTGTTCGGCCTGGGCGGCATCGGGCTGAACGTGATCCAGGGCGCGAAGCTGGTGGGCGCCGACAAGATCATCGGCGTCGACCTGAATCCGGGCCGCGAGGCGATGGCGCGGCGCTTCGGCATGACGCACTTCATCAACCCGAAGGAGGTGCCGAACGTGGTGGACGCGATCGTGCAGCTCACCGACGGCGGCGCCGACTACAGCTTCGAGTGCATCGGCAACACCACCACCATGCGCCAGGCTCTGGAGTGCTGCCACAAGGGCTGGGGCCAGAGCATCATCATCGGCGTGGCCGAGGCGGGGGCCGAGATCAGCACCCGGCCCTTCCAGCTCGTCACCGGGCGGGTGTGGAAGGGCTCGGCCTTCGGCGGCGCGCGCGGGCGCACCGACGTTCCGAAGATCGTCGACTGGTACATGGAGCGCAAGCTCAACATCGACGACCTCATCACCCATCGCCTGAAGCTGGAGCAGATCAACGAAGGCTTCGACCTGATGAAGCGCGGCGAGTCGATCCGCTCGGTCGTGCTGTTCTGAGGTGCCCGCCATGTTCGACACGCTCAGTGAGCACGCGTGCTTCGGCGGCGTGCAGGGCTTCTATCGCCACGAGTCCGCGCAGGTCGGCGCGCCGATGCGCTTCGGCGTGTACCGGCCGCCGCAGGCCGCGAGCGGCCCGTTGCCCGTGCTGCTCTACCTCGCGGGCCTGACCTGCACCGAGGAGACCTTCGCCATCAAGGCCGGTGCGCAGGCCCATGCGGCGCGCCACGGCCTGATGCTGGTGATGCCCGACACCAGCCCGCGCAACACCGGCATCGAAGGCGCCACCGCCGACTGGGACTTCGGCGAGGGTGCGGGCTTCTACATCGATGCGACCGAGTCGCCCTGGGCCGCGCGCTTCCGCATGGAGAGCTGGCTGGTGCAGGAGCTTCTGCCCCTGGTGTCGCAGCACTTCGGCGGCGCGCCGGATCGCGTCGGCATCTTCGGCCATTCGATGGGCGGCCACGGCGCGTTGACGCTGGCGCTGAAGCATCCGGAGCTGTTCCGCAGCGTCTCGGCATTCGCTCCCATCTGCGCGCCTTCACGCGTGCCCTGGGGCGAGAAGGCGTTCGGCCGCTACCTCGGGGCGGACAGGCAGGAGTGGCTGAAGCACGACGCCGTCGCGCTCATCGAATCGGGCTGCCGCACCGCGCCGCTGCTCGTCGACCAGGGCCTGGCGGACAAGTTCCTGGCCGAGCAGCTGAGCCCCGAGGCGCTGGAGCAGGCCTGCGCGCGCACCGGCCAGCCGCTGACCCTGCGGCGCCATGCCGGCTACGACCATGGCTATTACTTCATCGCCACGTTCATCGGGGACCACTTCGCGCACCACGCCGAGGCGCTCTGCCCGTGATCCGGAGGTGCCACGAAATGTGGCAGTCCGATGACGCCCATGGCGGATCAAGGGCTTGCGAACGCCCCGCCCAGCTTATCCACAGCCTTGTCCCCCAGGACGGTGGACATCGGTGGGCGGCGGCGGCCTCAGGCCGGCCGGGTCTCTACCACACTCTCGGTGTGCACCACGGCGGGCGGCGCGGCGAAACACGGGCCGACGAGGCCGCGCCAGTCCTGGAACTCCTGCGAACCGCGGAAGTGCACGGTGTGGTCCTCCAGCGTCTCCCAGCGCACGATGAGCAGGTAGCGCGAAGGCTGCTCGACCACGCGGTTCAGCGTGAGGCCGTGGCAGCCCCTGGAGCGCAGGAACAGCGGGATGGCCTGGCGCACGCCGGCTTCGAAGTCGGGCTCCTTGCCGGGCTGGATGTCGATGGTGGCGATTTCGAGGATCACGGGGGATGTCCTGGGTCAGTTCGAACCTGCCGATGGTAGAGGGCGCCGGCGCACCCGTCGGCCGCAGCCTGGGACGCGGCGATGGAGTGGAAACTTGTCCTGTGGCCGCGGTACATTGATCGATCCCATTCAGGAGAACGCCATGCCCAAAGGCGAACAGCGCAGCAACAAGATGGCCAAGAAGCCCAAGAAGGACACCAGCCTTCCTAATGAGTCTTCGAGCCCTTCCACCCGGCCCGTGGCCCCGGTCACGGCGGTGATGCCCAAGGGCAAGCTGAAGAACAAGGGTCCCTGAAAAGGAGCGGCCGTGTCCCTGCAGGTGTGGTTCGCATTCGTCGGCGCGTCCGCCGTGCTGCTCGTCATCCCCGGTCCCACCATCCTCACGGTCATCAGCTACTCGATGGCCCAGGGCCGGCGGGCCAATGTCCCGCTGGTGGCAGCGGTGGCGCTCGGTGACTCCACCGCCCTGGTGGTGTCGCTCCTGGGACTCGGCGCGCTCCTGGCCGCCTCGGCCTTCTGGTTCACGGTGGTCAAGCTCGCTGGCGGCCTCTACCTGCTCTACCTGGGCACCAGGCTGCTGCGCGCCGGTGTCTCGCCGGCCGCCCAGGCCGTCCAGGCGGGCGGCACGGGCTCCCGCTGGCGCCTGTTCGCCAGCACCTACCTGGTCACGGCGCTCAACCCGAAGGGCATCGTCTTCTTCGTGGCCTTCCTGCCGCAGTTCATCCAGGCGGGCGCGGATGTTTCGCGTCAGCTCTGGGTGCTGGCCCTGACCTTCGTCGTGATGGCCACCCTCAACGCCACCCTCTACGCCGTGTTCGCGAGCAACGCGCGCCGCTTTCTCTCCTCGTCATCGGCCCGGCGCGGCTTCGACCTCGCCGGCGGCTCGCTGATGTCGGCGGCCGGCGTGTGGGCACTGCTGGCGAAGCGGCCGGCGTGAAGCTGCTGGCCATCCCCGGCAGCCTTCGGTCGGCGTCGATCAATGCAGCCTTCTGTCGCGTCGCGGCGCGCCTGGCACCGCCGGCATTCGAGGTCCGGGTGTTCACCGGCCTGGCCGACCTCCCCCTTTTCAATCCGGACCTCGAACCGACGCCGCCCGCTGCAGTGACCGGCCTTCGTGCCGAGGTCGCGCAGGCGGACTTGTTGCTCATCGCCAGCCCGGAGTACGCCCACGGCGTCGCCGGGCCGATGAAGAACGCCCTCGACTGGCTGGTCAGCTTCGAAGGCACGGTGGGCAAGGCGGTCGCCCTGGTGAACACCTCGCCGCGCGCCCATCACGCCTACGAAAGCCTGCGGGAGATCCTCCGGACCATGTCCACCCGGCTCGTCGCCGAGGCGGCGATCCCGTTGCTGGGCGCCTGCACGACGGAGGAGGCCATGATGGAGTCGGCGCCGGTCAGGAGCGCGGCGAGGGACATGTTCGAGGCCATCGCCGTTCAAGGGGCCGGCGCGCGCGCTTCCGGCCCCAGCTTTCCCTTGGCCTGAGGAATGCCGCCGACGGCCCGGCCGTGCAGCGGGCCACGGGCGGCAAACTCGCGTTGCCATCGTTCAGGCGTCCTCGGCATACTTGGCGCACCCTGAGCGCCTGCAGCGCCGCACGGAACATCTCTTGGGAAGGCCGCCACCGTGATCCAGATGTTCACCCGCCACGAAGCCTTGCGCGTCAAGGCGGTGGCGATCGGCGTGGCGGTGGCGAGCTGGATCTTTCCGATCTCGGTGGCCCTGTTCGCGGTGTCTTCGCTGCGGCCCTGGGCGCTCGTCGGCTTCGCGCTCGGCGCGGGGCTTCTGGCGGTGTCGGTGGTGCTTGGCTGGTCGCTCTACTGCCCATGGTGCTGCGGGCGGCTCTTCTTCGTCGCCTCGATGGCGAATTCGCCCAGCCCGAGCCAGCTGTGGCGCCAGTTCGCGCCCTACGACATCCTGGTCAAGGACCGCATGATGTGCCCGCACTGCCGTTCGCGGTTCGCCCTGCCCGGCGGCAAGGCGGCCTCGATCGTCCAGCCTACGGAGCGCATCTGAGACTGATGCGGTGAGGCCACGCAGCACGCGAGGCCCGACGACCGGGCGGTGGGCCCTTCGACGAGCTCAGGGTGAACGGAGAGGAAGGTTCCGGCCCTTCGCACAACTCCACCGTTCGGCCTGAGCCTGACGAAGGCGAGAGCCCTGTGCAGCGGACGCTGCCAGACAAGAGGGGGCATGCAGGATCAACCCGCTTCCCAAGCCCCGCCCAGCGCTCTCACCAGCCCCACCGTTGCCTGGAAGCGGGCAGCGCGAACCTGCACGGCCTGCCGCCGGTTGGCGAGCTCGCTGCGTTGCGCATCCAGCAGCTCGAGCTGGCTCACGAGGCCGTTTCGATAGCGCGAGTCCGAGAGCGCCGTTGCCCGGCTGGCCGAATCGACCGCCTGGCCCACGGCCTCGGCCTGTTCGCCGAGCAGCCGCAGCGCGGCGAGCTCGTCCTCGACGTCGCGGAAGGCGACGAGCACCTGCTCGCGATAACCAGCGGCCGCGGCGTCGAGCTGCGCCGCCGCGCCGGTCACGGCCGCCTCGCGCCTTCCGCCATCGAAGATCGGCAGCGAGAGCAGGGCGCCCACGCCCCATGCCCGGGTGGACCACTTGAAGAGGTCACCGAGGTCGGTCGAGGCATAGCCGCCGTTCGCCGTCAACGAGAGGTTGGGGAACCACGCAGTCTGCGCGACGCCCAGGCGCGCCTGCGCGGCCAACAGCGATTGCTGCGCGGCCGACACGTCGGGCCGGCGGGCCAGCACGGTGGCCGGGACGCCGGCCGGGATGGCCGGCAGGGTGCCGTCCCACGAAGGCGCCTCGGCCAGCGTGAAGCCGGACGCCACCTCGCCCACGAGCACGGCCAGCGCGTGTTCGAGCGTCGCGCGCTGGCGATCCAGCGCCAGCGCCTGCGAGCGGGTCGCCGCCACCTCGGAGCGCACGCGGGCGAGGTCGAGCTCGGCGATGTCGCCGGCGCGGTAGCGCTTGTCGACCAGTCGCTCGGTCTCTTCGTAGGCCGTGACGGTCTGGCGCACCAGGCGCCGCTCGGCATCCAAAGCCCGCAAGGCGAAGTACGACTGCGCAACCTGCGACTGCACCAGCAGCCGCGTGCTCTGCAGCAGCGCCTCGCTGGCCTGCGCATCGAGCCGGGCGGCATCGCTGGCCTTGGCGATGCGGCCGAAGAGGTCGGCCTCGTAGGACAGCGTGGCGCCCACCGTGCCGAGGTTGCCGGCCGTGCCGCTGGCCTGGGCCAGGGGACCGCCCTGGCGCGTGACCTGCGCGGCGGCGCCGAGTTGCGGCCAGCGGTCCGCGTCGGCGCTCTTCACGAGCGAGCGGGCCTGGGCGAGCCGAGCGGCAGCGAGCTGCAGGCTGGTGCTGTCGCGCTCGGCGCGTGCGACGAGCTCGTCGAGCACCGGATCGCCGAAGGCCTTCCACCACGTGCCGCGGGCCTGGCCTTCGGCCGGCGGGGCGACCGTCAGGCGGCCGTCGGCCGCGGCCAGTTCCTTGAATGCTGCCGGGGTGGCGGGCATCGCATGCGATGGCTCCGCCGGGGCGGTGGCGCAGCCGGCGAGCACGAGGGCCGCGACCAGGGGAAGCAGGGTTCGAGCAAAGTTCTTCATGTCGTTCTTCTCACTCATGGTCAGCCCTCGGCGCGGCGATGACCGGCTTGGCAGAACCACCGGAACCCGCGAAGGCTTCGAGATGCGGCACCGCGCCGTGCAGCTTCAGCGTGCGGTTGCCGGCGAGGCGCCGCAGCAGCACGTAGAACACGGGCGTCAGGAAAAGGCCGAAGGCGGTCACGCCGATCATCCCGGTGAACACGGCCACGCCCATGGCGCGCCGCATCTCGGAGCCGGCGCCGGTGGAGAGCACCAGCGGCAGCACGCCCATCACGAAGGCCATCGAGGTCATCAGGATGGGGCGCAGCCGCAGCCGGGCTGCCTCCACCGCCGCCTGCAGCGGCGAGCGTCCGGCGAACTCCAGCTCGCGGGCGAACTCCACGATCAGGATCGCGTTCTTCGCCGACAGCCCCACCAGCACCATCAGGCCGATCTGGGTGAAGACGTTGTTGTCTCCCTTCGAGAGCCAGACGCCCGTCATCGCGGCAAACAGGCCCATCGGCACGATCAGGATGATGGCCAGCGGCAGTGTCAGGCTCTCGTACTGCGCCGCGAGCACCAGGAACACCAGCAGGATCGCGAGGGGGAACACCCACACCGCGGAGTTGCCGGCCAGGATCTCCTGGTAGGTCAGCTCGGTCCACTCGTAGCTGATGCCCTTGGGCAGCGTCTCGGCGGCGATGCGCTTGACGGCGTCCTGCGCCTGGCCGGACGAGTAGCCCGGCGCCGGGCCGCCGTTGATGTCGGCGGAGAGGAAGCCGTTGTAGCGCATGGCACGCTCCGGGCCGACAGTGGGGCCGACCTTCAGCAGCGCCGAAAGAGGCACCATCTCGCCCGTCGCCGAGCGCACCTTCAGCTGGCCGATGTCCTCCGCCTTCGCGCGGTACTGCGCATCGGCCTGCACCCGCACCGAGTACGTCCGGCCGAACTTGTTGAAGTCGTTGACGTACAGGCTGCCGAGGTAGACCTGCATGGTCTCGAAGATGTCCGTCACCGCCACGCCGAGCTGCCGCGCCTTGGTGCGGTCCACGTCGGCGTAGAGCTGCGGCACGTTCACCTGGTAGCTGGTGAACAGGCCCGCCAGCTCCGGCGTCTGCTGCGCCTTGGCCATGAAGGCCTTGACCGCGCCGTCGAGTGCTTCGTAGCCGAGCGAGCCGCGGTCCTCCAGCTGCAGCTTGAAGCCGCCGGTCGTGCCCAGGCCCTGCACCGGCGGGGGCGGGAAGATCACGACGAAGGCATCCTGGATCTGCTGGAACTGCTGGTTCAGCGCGCCGGCGATGGCGCCTGCGCTGTTGGCAGCACCGGGCCGCTCGTCGAAATCCTTCAGCGTCGCGAAGACGATGCCGGAGTTGGCGCTGTTGGTGAAGCCGTTGATCGACAGGCCGGGGAAGGACACGGCATGGTCGACGCCGGGCTGCTTCATCACGATGTCGCTCATGCGGCGGATCACGTCCTCGGTGCGGTCCAGCGTGGCGCCATCGGGCAGCTGGGCGAAGCCGATCAGGTACTGCTTGTCCTGCGCCGGCACGAAGCCCTTCGGCACGATGTTGAACAGGGCGAAGGTCGCCGCCGCGAGGGCGAGGTACACGCCCAGCATCACCGACTTGCGCGAGATGGCTCGCGTGACGCCGCCGCTGTAGCCTTCGGCGCCGCGCCGGAACAGCCGGTTGAAGCCGGCGAAGAAGCGGCCGAAGACCTTGTCCATGCCGCGCGTCAGCCAGTCCTTGGGCTCGCCGTGGCCCTTGAGCAGCAGCGCGGCCAGCGCCGGCGAAAGCGTCAGCGAGTTGATGGCCGAGATGACAGTGGACATCGCGATCGTCATCGCGAACTGGCGGTAGAACTGCCCCGTCAGGCCGCTGATGAAGGCCAGCGGCACGAACACGGCCACCAGCACCAGCGCGATCGCGATGATCGGGCCCGAGACCTCGCGCATCGCACGGTAGGTCGCCTCGCGGGGGGAGAGTCCCGCCTCGATGTTGCGCTCGACGTTCTCGACCACCACGATGGCGTCGTCCACCACGATGCC
>CAMLGG010000020.1 GCA_946479475.1 uncultured Ideonella sp.
CCTCCGAGCGCTGGACGGCCAGATCCATCGCCTGGTCGAGGGAAAGCGGCGCCGCGGCGGCCCAGGCGGCCGGCAGCAAGGCGGCAGCCAGGGCGGCTGCGCGCAGGAAAGTCGAGGGCATCGAAGACTCCGGGGACGAACGGAAGTGCGCTGAATGCGGCCATGCCGCCTCAGCACCGGTCAGTCGACGGAGGGGGTCAGACCCGGAGCCTGAGCGTGGAGAGGAAGAGCGGGTCGGGTGGCGGCCGGGCTTCCAGGACGGCCTGCGGCGCCACGGCATGGGCGGCACCGGCATCGAGCACCAGCGGCAGCTCGATCACCTGCACGATGGCCGGCAGGCCGGCGACAGGCAGCTTCAGCGCCTCGAAGGTCCTGGCCGGATCGGCCGAGTGCTCGTGGCACAGGGCGGGCTGCTGCGCGTCCATGCCGCTGCAGGGCTGGCCGGCTTCCATCATCGCGGCCATCGCCTCGACGTCCGCCTGTTGCGGACACACGTAGCTCGCCAGGGCGAACTGCGAGAGCAGCAGCGACAGCACCAGGAAGATGGTGGTGCTCAGGCGATGGAAGTGGCGGCGCGACATGGGCATCCGAAGTTTAGCGATGGCCGCCGGCTGACGCCCGCCGGGCGTCGGCACCGATTGAGGCGCGTCAACATCCGCCCTAAAGTGACACGCATGACCAGCCCTTATGCCCTCGCCGTTTCCCTGCTGCTCGCCGCCCCCGCCTTCGACGCGGCCGCCGCGGAGCTGCTGCCCTTGAAGTGGTCCGCCGATGGCCGATTCGCCGCCGAGGTGAAGGTCGCCGCCGGCAAGTTCGTCGAGGCCTGCGGCAAGCTGCCCGCCAGGACCCGGGTGCGGTGGCGCTTCGAGGCCGGGGTGCCCATGGATTTCAACATCCACTTCCACGAGGGCGAGGAGGTGCGCTTCCCGGCCCGGCAGGAGGGCGTCGCGAAGGCGGATGGCACCCTCGATGCTCCTTCGGCGCAAGACTACTGCTGGATGTGGACGAACAAGTCGCCGGGCGAGGCGGCGCTGAAGGTCGAGCTGTCGCGTCAGTAGGCAGCGGCCAAGCCCCTGCCGCCGGCACGGTGCTTGACCTTCCCACATGGGCAAGGTCCAGGCTGAAGTCAGCACCAGGAGATCGTCATGCCGGCTTCCGACCACGACCTGCACCGCCACGACCATCACCACCAAGGCCACCACCGGCAGGCCGCCGAGGAGGCCCCGGCACCCGTGCCCCGGGCCGAGCAGGCCCAGGCCGAATACACCTGCCCCATGCATCCGCAGGTGCGCCAGCGGGGCCCGGGCCACTGCCCCATCTGCGGCATGGCGCTGGAGCCGGTGCTGGCGAGCGCCGAAGCCGGCGAAAGTCCCGAGCTGAAGGACATGACCCGGCGCCTCTGGGCGGGCGCGGCGCTCACGCTGCCGGTGTTCGTGCTCGAGATGGGGGGGCATCTTTTCGATCTCCACCACCTGATCGCGCAGCAGGCCTCGAACTGGGTCCAGCTGCTGCTGGCCACGCCGGTGGTGCTCTGGGCCGGCTGGCCGTTCTTCACCCGCGCGGCCGCTTCGGTGAAGAACCGCAGCCTGAACATGTTCTCGCTGATCGCGCTCGGGACGGGCGCCGCCTGGCTCTACAGCATCGTCGGCACCCTCGCGCCACGGCTGTTCCCCTCCGCCCTGCGCGGCGAGGACGGCGCGGTGGCCGTCTACTTCGAGGCCGCCGCGGTCATCACGGTGCTGGTGCTTCTGGGCCAGGTGCTCGAGCTGCGGGCGCGGGAGAAGACCTCCGGTGCCATCAAGGCGCTGCTCGGCCTGGCGCCGAAGACGGCCGTCAGGGTGAGGCCGGACGGCTCCGACGAGACCGTGCAGGTCGATGCCATCCAGGTCGGCGACCTGCTGCGCGTGCGCCCGGGCGAGAAGATCCCGGTCGACGGCGAGCTGACCGAGGGCAAGGGCAACGTCGACGAGTCGATGGTCACCGGCGAGCCCATGCCCGTGGCCAAGTCGGCCGGCTCCGGCGTCACCGCGGGCACCATGAACCAGACGGGCGGCTTCGTGATGCGGGCCGAGAAGGTCGGCGCCGACACCCTGCTCTCGCAGATCGTGCACATGGTGGCCGCGGCGCAGCGCAGCCGGGCCCCCATCCAGCGGATGGCCGACCAGGTGGCCGGCTGGTTCGTGCCGGTGGTCATCCTGGTGGCCGTGGTCACCTTTGCCGCCTGGCTCGCGTGGGGGCCGTCGCCGGCCTTCAGCCATGCGCTCGTCGCCGCGGTGGCGGTGCTCATCATCGCCTGCCCGTGCGCGCTCGGGCTGGCCACCCCAATGTCGATCATGGTCGGCGTGGGCCGCGGGGCGCAGCACGGCGTGCTGATCCGCGACGCCGAGGCGCTGGAGCGCATGGAGAAGGTCGACACGCTGGTCGTCGACAAGACCGGCACCTTGACCGAAGGCCGGCCGCAGGTCGTGCACGTGGAGCCCGCCGAAGGATTCGATGCCGGGCTCGTGCTGCAGAAGCTCGCCAGCGTCGAGCGGGCCAGCGAGCACCCCCTGGCCATGGCCATCGTCCAGGATGCCGAGAAGCGCCAGCTGCCCTTGTCGTCCGTCACCGACTTCGACTCCCCCGTGGGCAAGGGTGTCATGGGCACCGTCGACGGCCGGCGCGTGGTCTGCGGCAGTGCCCGCTTCCTGGCCGAGCAGGGCGTGCCCGCCGACAGCCTGGCGGCCGCAGCCGAAGCCCAGCGCCAGGGGGCGGCGACGGTGGTCTTCGTCGGCATCGACGGCACCCTCGGGGGCTTCGTCGCCATCGCCGATCCGATCAAGCCCAGCACCGGGCCGGCCCTGCAGGCGCTTCGATCCGCGGACGTGAGGGTCGTGATGCTGACGGGCGACGGGAAGACCACCGCGCAGGCCGTCGGCAGGCAGCTCGGCATAGCCGAGGTCATCGCCGAGGTCTTCCCCGAGGACAAGGCTTCGGTGGTCCAGCGCCTGAAGGCCGAAGGCCGCGTGGTGGCGATGGCCGGCGACGGGGTCAACGACGCGCCGGCCCTGGCGGCCGCCGAGGTCGGCATCGCGATGGGCACCGGAACGGACGTGGCGATGGAGAGCGCCGGCGTCACCCTGCTGCACGGCGACCTCATGGGCATCGCGCGGGCCCGGACGCTCTCGCACGCGACCATGCGCAACATCCGCCAGAACCTCTTTCTCTCCTTCGCCTACAACGTCGCGGGCATCCCCCTCGCCGCCGGCGTGCTCTACCCGCTGTACGGCTGGCTGCTCTCGCCGGTCGTCGCGGCCGCCGCCATGGCCTTGTCCTCCGTCAGCGTGATCGGCAACGCCCTGCGGCTCAGGGCGGCGAAGGTCGGCTGATCAGCGCGCCGGCTCGATCGCGGTGACGGTCAATGCGCCGTTGACGTTCTCGGCGCTGAACCTGACCTTGTCGCCCACCTTCAGCGGGTCGAGCATCTTCGGATCGGCGACCTTGAAGACCATGGTCATGCCCGGCATGTCGAGGTTCTCGATGCGCCCGTGCTTCAGCGTGAGCTTGGCCTGCTCCTTGTCGATCTTGCGGACTTCGCCGTCGGTGGTGGGCGCTGCCGCGGGGGCCGCGAACGTGGTGGCCGCGAGGCTCATGGCAAACGCGGCGAGGAGGTGGATGGCTTTCATGAGGACTCCTGGTTTCATCGGACGACGATCCTGCCCACCATCCCGGCCTCGAAGTGGCCGGGGATGAGGCAGGCGAACTGGTACTCGCCGGGCTGGGTGAACTGCCAGACGATCTCGCCCTTCGCGCCCGGCTTGACGTGCGCCATGTTCGCGTCGGCGTGTTCCATGTTCGGGAACCTGCGCATGAGCTCGGCGTGCTCCTTCAACTCCTGCGGCGTGCCGAGCACCATCTCGTGCAGCTGCTTGCCGCTGTTGCTAACGACGAACTTCACCGTCTCGCCCGGCTTGACCACCACGTCGGCGGGCGTGAAGCGGAAGGCGTCGCTCATGTCGACCTGGATGACGCGGCGCACCTTCTTCGGATCACCCTCTCGGCCGAAGGCGTGCTCTTCGACCTTGCTGGCGTCGTAGACGTGCGGCCTGGCGGGGTGGCTCTCGTCGCCATGGGCGAGCGCGAGGCAGGGGCCGAGCAAGGCGGCCGTGAGGGTGATGGAGCTCAGGAGGTTCATGGGTTTCGGTTCCTTCAATGGCCTTCATGGCCTTGATGGCCTGCGGGCTTGCGGACCTGCAGGGTCTGGCCATCGGCCTTCGGGGCGCTCGTTCTGGCCGGGGCGGGCAGCTCGCCGGTGTACTCGCGGGCGAGCGTGCCGGCCGGGTGCTTGTAAGGCCCGGGGTCCTTGTAGTCGCCGCGCGCGACGTCGTCGCGCACCTTGACCACGCTGAACATGCCGCCCATGCCGACGGGGCCGAAGGGGCCGGTGCCGGTCATCATGGGCAGCGTGTTGTCGGGCAGCGGCATCTCCATCTCGGCCATGTCGTGCATGCCGCGGTCGCCCATGACCATGTAGTCGGGCACCAGGCCGGTGATCTTCTCGACCAGGTCCTTCTGCTCGACGCCGATCATGGTGGGCACCCCATGGCCCATCGCGTTCATCGTGTGGTGGCTCTTGTGGCAGTGGATCGCCCAGTCGCCGGCGAGCGCGTCGAACTCGATCGCGCGCATCTGCCCCACGGCTATGTCGGTCGTCACCTCGGGCCAGCGGGCCGGCTTGGGGACCCAGCCGCCGTCCGTGCCGGTCACCTCGAAGTGCGGGCCGTGCATGTGGATCGGATGGTTGGTCATCGTGAGGTTGCCGATCCGGATGCGGACCCGGTCTCCGGTGCGGGCCACCAGCGGGTCGATCCCGGGGAAGGCCCGGCTGTTCCAGGTCCACAGGTTGAAATCGAGCATCGTGTTCACGCGCGGCGTGGCGCTGCCGGGCTCGATGTCGTAGGCGTTCAGGATGAAGCCGAAGTCGCGGTCGACCTTGAACTGGCGCGGGTCCTTGGGGTGGACGATGAACAGGCCCATCATCCCCATCGCCATCTGCACCATCTCGTCGGCATGCGGGTGGTACATGAACGTGCCGGCGCGCTGCAGGACGAACTCGTAGACGAAGGTCTTGCCGACGCCTATCGGCGGCTGCGTGAGGCCGGTCACGCCATCCATGCCCGAGGGCACCAGGATGCCGTGCCAGTGCACGCTCGTGACCTCCGGCAGCTTGTTGGTCACGAAGATGCGCACGCGGTCGCCTTCCACCGCCTCTATGGTCGGCCCGGGGCTGGAGCCGTTGTAGCCCCAGAGCCGGGCCTTCATGCCGGGCGCGATCTCGCGCACCACCGGCTCGGCGACGAGGTGGAATTCCTTCACGCCGTCCTTCATGCGCCAGGGCAAGGACCAGCCGTTGAGCGTGACCAGGGGCTGGAAGGGCCGGCCATTGGGCGGCAACGGAGGCGGCAGCGTGGCGGGCGACGATTCGGCGGCGGCCTCCGGCAGGGAGGCGGCGCCGACGCGGCTGACGGCCGCGGCGCCGAGGGCCACGGCGCCGGCGGCGCGAAAGAAGTTTCTGCGGTTGGACATGGTGTGCGGGTCGTTCAGTGCCCGCCGCCCTGGGGCTCGGGCGTGGCGGTCACGGCAGTGGTGGCGGCCGACTCTGGCGAGCGGCCGGTAAGCGCTGTCTGCAGGTTCGTCTCGGCGAGCCAGAAGTCGCGCGTGGCCTGCACGGCGCTCGCGACGGCGCGGACCTGCTCGCGCGCATCGGCCAGCAGGTCGAACACGCTGACCAGCATGCCGTTGTAGCGAAGCAGGTTCTCCTCGGAGATGCTCTGGCGCAACGGCACCACCTCGTCGCGGTAGTGCCGGGCGACGTCGTAGGCACTGCGGTAGGCGGCGTAGGACTCGCGGACCTCCGACTGCGCGCGCACCGCGACGTCGGCCGCCTGGTGCACAGCCCGCATGTACGTCGCCTCGGCCCGGGCGTTGCGCACCGAGCCGAAGTCGAACAGCGGCAGCTCCAGCTCGACCTCGTAGCCGCGCGACGTCGGGCTGCCGGTCTCGCTCTTGTTCTGCCAGCCGATCTCCAGCGCGTTGACGAATCTCGTGGCCTGGGTCAGGCCCAGCGATCGCGCGGTGGATTCGACCGAGCGCCTGGCCATGAGCACGTCCAGGCGCTTGTCGATGGCGGTTTGTTCAGCGGCCTGCGGTGCCGCCGGCTGTGCAGGCAGGTCTGGCAGGCGATCCGGCAGCTTGAAATCCAGCTGCTTGCCGGACAGGCCGAGCACCCGCGCCAGGCGCTCGCGCTCCGCGACGGCCTGCTGCTTCGCCCGTGTCAGGTCGGCGGTCGCGTCGGCCTGGAACGCCTGTTCGCGCAGGCGGGCCAGCTTGCTGAAGTTGCCGGCCTGCTCCATGCGGCGGGCGAGCTCGCCCGAGGCATCGGCCGCCTGCCGGACCTGCTGGAAGTAGCCCACCAGTTCCCGTGCAGCGACGGCGTTGAACCAGGTGCGACGGGCTTGCGCGGCCACGGCGACCGCCTCGTCGGCGGCCTCCAGCTGGGCTTGTTCGAACTGCGCCTGCTGCACATCTCGCGCGGCCGGCAAGGTCAACAGGCCCAGCACATCGAACAGGATGGCGCGGTCGATCTCGACCACGCCCCCGCCGGCGAGGCGGCCGAAGCTCAGCAGCGGATTGCGCAGCCTGCCCGCCTGCACCAGGTCGGCCTCGGCGATGCCGAGCCGGCTGAAGCTGGCCTGCAGGCCGCGGTTGTTCAACAGCGCCAGTTCGACGGCCGAGTCGGCCGTCAGCGGCTGCTGCAGGAGCTCGGCAACGCGGCTGCGCGCACCGTCGGCTTCCTGCAGCGATCGTTGCGCGGCCACCGGGTGGCCGGTGCGCTCACGGGTCAGTTCGGCGACCTGCCCCATCCCGCCATCCGGCGAGAAGGAGGCGCAGCCGGCCAGCGCGAGCGCCGCGGCCGCCGAGGCGGCCAGGCGAATCGGAAAGGTGTTCATCGTTCGAGGAAATCCGAAGGGGCCGGGCCCGAGGGCGCGGGCGAAGCCCGTGCGGCAGGCGCACGAGCCCCATCAGGCCTCGCGCGGAGGCCTCGTCGGGTCAGGAGCTTCGTGGGGGCCGCTCCTGGCCGTCCGAGACGAAGCTCGGGGCGGGAACGGACAAGGCGGGAAAGGACGCCGCGCTCACTTCCAGCGGCGGCGGCACGCCGGGCATGGCGCTCGGCAGCGGGGTGAGGGAGCAGAAGGCCGAGCACAGGTTGCACTGGTCGTGATCCGGTGCCGGCGACGCTTCGTGGTGCGCCGCGCCTTCGTGGTGGTGCATCGCGGCCCGGGCTTCGGCCCGGTCATGCGCGTGATGCGCCTCGTGGCTGCCCGCCCGCCACTCGACCGGCATGGGCGCGCCGGCCGGCGGGCACAGCATGGCGGCAGCCATCGCGCCCCGGATGGGGAGCAGGACGGCGAGCAGGACCAGGAGCCAGAGGCGAAGGACTTTCACGAAGGCAAGACTAGCAGACTGCCCGCAGTGTGGACCTTGCCACCGTGGCAAGGTCAAGAGGCATCATTGCGCCGCGGCCGGCCTTTCCAGCTCCTGCAGCCGGCGTTGCATGGACTGCTGGCGGCGAGGGTCGCGCTCGCCCTGCAGCATCTTCTCCAGTGCCAGCGCTTGCGCCCTGTCGAGGGCGCGATCCGCGTCCACCCGGACATCCGGCTGCACGCCGACGCCCTCCCAGTTGGTGTGCGTGACCGGGCTGACGGCGCGCCCGGTCGGCACGAACATCTCGAAGTGCGGGGTCAGCCGGAAATTGTCGCCCGGGTTGGCCCCGCCGCCGGTGACCTCGCCGACCAGGGTCGCGCGCTTCAGGTTCTTCACGTCGTAGGCGAACTCTTCGCCCCCCGAGAAGGTCTGGCCCGAGGTGAGCACGTAGACGGGCCGGGACTGGCCGAAGCGCTTGCCCGGCACCCACTCCTGGGTCCAGAACTGTTGGGTGCGGGCCCCTTCGCGCCAGTACAGGTCGTTCAGGTGCGTGCGCTGGTCGAAGAGGTAGCTGAGCGCGAAGGCCACCGTCGACGGGTCCCCGCCGTGGTTGTGGCGAAGGTCCACGATGAGGGCGTCGGTGCCGGCGACGAGGGTCATCGCCGCGGCGATGGTTTCGCCGGCATCCGCCAGCTCGGCAAATCCCCGCAGGTCGACGTAGCCGATGTTGAAGGGCAGCCGCTCCACGCGTTCGACGCCGAAGTTGTGCTGCCGCTCCATCTCGCGAAAGGCGGCCTTCTCTTCGGCGCTCGGCAGCGCGTCCTCGCGCGGCGGCAGGGCCTGTTCGCTGTACTCGACGCGGATGTGCTTGTCGTGGGTAAGTGCGGCGAGCTCGCTGGTCAGCTGCAAGGCCAGGTCCTCGCCCGTGGCGGCGGCCTCGAAGGCACGGTCACGCAGCTTCGCGCGCAGCCCGGCTTCGACCTTGCTCGCCACTTCGGGGAACACGTAGTGCTCGTTCATCTGCCGGATCACCGCGTCGACCACCAGCGCAGGCTCCGGCTTCGAAGGCGCGGGGGCGGCGTGGGCGAGCGCCGTGCCGGTCAGGCAGAAGGCGACGATGGTCGTGGCGAAGCGGCGGGTGGAGGATTTCATCGTGCGGTTGTCGGTCGTGGTGGCGAAGGGCGCACTGTCGCCGCTCGGGCGGTCCCGGGCCACCCGCCTGCGACGAACTGCACGGGCGTCCCCGCCAGCCGTATGCCGGCCCGATGGACGGCCGCGGATCAGCTGCCCTGCCGCAAGGCGAAGGCAATCACATGGTCGCCGGCGCGAGTGCCCAGCGAACCGTGGCCGCCAGCGACGACCACCACCAGCTGCCGGCCACGCGAGTCGCCGTAGCTCATCGGCGTGGCCTGGCCGCCGGCCGGCAGGCGGTGCTCCCACAGCACCCGCCCATCGGCCACGCTGTAGGCCCGCACGTACTGGTCCAGCGACCCGCTGAGAAAGGCGACCCCGCCCGCGGTGACGATGGTGCCGCCGAGGCTGGGCACCCCGACGGGAAACGGCAGCGGCACGGGCGAGCTGTCCCTGACCGTGCCGTTCTTGTGCATCCACGCGATGCGCGCGGACTTCAGGTCGACCCCGGCGACGTAGCCCCAGGGCGGCCGCTGGCAAGGGGCGCCGAGCGGGGAAAGGAACGGCCGCAGTTCGATGTCGTAGGGCGCACCCTCCACCCGCTTCACGCCGTTGGCCTCGCCGTGCTGGTGACCATCGGCCGACCGCTGCGCCTGCCTGGGGATGAGGCGCGAGACGAAGGCCATGTAGCTGGGGTTCGCGACAGCGACCTGGCGGATCGGGTCGACCGAGAGCCCACCCCAGTCGAACACGCCGAAGTTGCCCGGATACACCAGGCTGCCTTGCGTCGAAGGCGGCGTGAACGGCCCTTCGTAGCGAAGGCTGCGGAAAGCCACGCGGCACCACAGCTCGTCGAAGGGCGTCACGCCCCACATGTCGGCTTCCCTCAGCGGCGGCGGATTGAAGTTCAGCGCCGAGACCGGCTGGGTGGGCGAGGTGCGGTCGCCGGGGACGGCGCCCTGCGGGACCGGGCGCTCGGCGATGCCCACCAAGGGCGTGCCGTCGCGGCGATCGAGCACGTACACGCTGCCCTGCTTGGTGGAGGCGACCAGCGCGGGCCGGGGGCCGGAGGGCGTGTCGATGTCGACGAGCGAAGGCTGGCCGCCGACGTCCATGTCCCACAGGTCGTGGTGGGTGAACTGGCGGCTCCATCTCATCGTGCCTGTGCGCAGGTCCAGCGCGACGATGCCGGCGCTGACGCGCTCGGCGGCTTCGGTCCGCCCGGCACCCCACTGGTCCGGCGTCTGGTTGCCCATGGGCAGGTAGACCAGGCCGAGCTTCTCGTCCACGCTGGGCACCGACCACATGTTCGGCGATGCGATCTCGTAGGGCCCTTCGCGGCCCGCTTCGCCGGGCCGGTCCGGGCGACCGGAGTCCCAGGCCCAGGCGAGCCGCCCGGTGCGGGCATCGAAGGCGCGCACGACGCCGGGCGGCTCGCGGGTGTTGACGTTGTCCGAAACGTGCGAGCCCACGATGACGAGGCCACCCGCCACGGCGGGCGGCGAGGTCGAGTAGTAGCCACCGGGCTGGAAGGGCGGGATGCCCTGCAGCAGGTTCAGCTGGCCGTGCTGCCCGAAGTCTTCGCAGGGCTTGCCTGTCTCGGCATCGAGCGCGATCAGCCGCGCGTCCGCGGTGGGCAGGAAGACCTTCGCGGCGCAGGGCTGGCCTGCCGCGACGGACGGGTCATGGAAGTAGGAGACCCCGCGACAGGTCATGTGCTCGAAGTGCTTGAAGCCGACCGGGCTCTGGAGCACGGGGTCATAGCGCCAGCGCAGCGCTCCGGTGGTGGCGTCCAGCGCGATGGCCCGGCTATGCGGCGTGCAGAGGTACAGGCGGTCCCCCACCTTGATCGGCGTGGTCTCGACCGTGAACTCCGCCGGGTCGCCGGGTCCGGGCAGGTCGCCGGTCCGGAAGTGCCAGGCCTCCTGCAGCTGGCTCGCGTTGGACGGCGTGATCTGCGAAAGCGGCGAATACCGGGTGCCCGAAGGCGGCCCTCCATAGCTCGGCCAGCTACCGCCGGCAACCTCTTCGATCGGTTCGATGGTGCCGAGCTCCATCCGACCCGGCCGGTCGTGGGGCCGCATCAGCGCCGTCGCGGCTCCGGCCAGGGCGAGGATGGCCAGGACCGCCACCAGGAGCCAGCGCGAGCCCGTGGCGGAACCGGCCCCGAGGGGCACCCACGCCCGCTCGAAGCGAGGCAGGGCGAGCACGCACCCGATCAGCCACCACCACCCCAGCCGCGGCCCGAGCGCCCAGAAGTCGGGACCGACCTCCTTCCAGGACCAGAGCGCGGCACCGGCGAGCAAGGCGGCCAGCACGGCGAGGGCGAGGGAACGACCGCGCCAGAGCAGCGCGGCGACGGCAAGCCAGGCCAGGCCGAGGACCAGGTGATACGCCGAGCCGCCCAGGCGCAGCAAGGCCACGCCGCCGGTCGCCAGGGCCAGGCCCAGGACTGCGCACAGCAGCGCAAGTGCCGCCACTGCGAACGGGCGGCCCGCCGGATTCTTCGGGTTCATGCCGCACTGCGGCAAGCCTCGTTCCGGCTGCGCCGGGCCTCAGCGCGGTTCGGACAGGCGCCGCTGCCGGCCCGGCCTGAGGCCGCCGTGCGGGTGCACCGGGTGCCCTGCCTGTTCGGCCACCACCGGCTCGTCCGACTCCAGCGACTCGATGATCGGGCAGTCCGGCCGATCATCGCCATGACAGCAGTGCACCAGGTGCTCGAGCGTGGCCTTCATGGCCTGCAGCTCCTTGAGCTTGGCGTCGAGCTCCTCGATGTGCGCCTGGGCCAGGGCCCGCACGTGGCGGCTGGAGCGCTTGCGGTTCTGCCACAGGCCCAGCAGCTCGCGGATCTGCTCGATCGAGAAGCCGAGGTCGCGCGACTGCCGGATGAAGCGCAGCGTGCCGATCTCCTTGTCGGTGTATTGCCGGTAGCCGGACTCGGTCCGGGTCGCCTCCGGGAACAGGCCCACGCTCTCGTAGTGCCGGATCATCTTGGCCGAGACGCCGGAGGCCTTGGCCGCTTCGCCGATGTTCATGCTCGTTGCTCCGGTTCACGCCCCGCGCCAGCGGCGCAGGGTCAGGGCGTTGGTGACGACGCTCACGCTGCTGAAGGCCATGGCCGCGCCGGCGATCACCGGGCTCAGCATGCCCAGCGCCGCGAGCGGGATGCCCAGCACGTTGTAGCCGAAGGCCCAGAACAGCCCTTGCTTGATCTTCGAGTAGGTGCGGCGCGAGATGTCGAGCGAGTCGGCCACCAGAAGCGGGTCACCACGCATCAGCGTGACGCCGGCCGTCTCGGTCGCCACGTCGGCACCGCCGGCCATGGCGAAGCCGACCGAGGCGGCGGCGAGCGCCGGGCCGTCGTTCAGGCCGTCGCCGACGAAGGCGACGACCTGCCCGCCCGCCTTGAGCTCCTCGACCACGCGGGCCTTGTCGCCCGGCAGCACCTCGGCGCGGAAGTCCTGGATGCCCAGCTGCGCTGCCACGGCCTGCGCGCTGCCGCGGTTGTCGCCCGTCAGCATCACCGTGCGGATGCCGAGCTCGTGCAGGCGCGAGACGGCGGCCCGGGCAGAGGGCTTCACCGTGTCGCCGAAGGCCAGCAGGCCGAGCAGCTCGTGTCGGTCGCCCACGCGCCGGAGCAGCCACGAGACCGTCCGACCATCCTGCGCGAGGCGCCCGGCCTCGGCTGCCAGCGGGCCTTCGCCGACCCCGAGCTCGCCCAGCAGGCGCGAGCTGCCGAGGGCCAGCGCCTGGCCCTCCACCGTGCCCTCGACACCCCGCCCCGGCAGCGCCTGGGCCCCCTGGACACCCGGCACCGCCACGGCTTCGGCCTTCGCCTTCTCGAGGACGGCCACGGCCAGCGGGTGGCTGCTGGTCTTCTGCAGGGCGGCGGCCAGGCGGAGCACCTCGGCCTGCGCGATGCCGGGCGCCGGCTCGACAGCCACCAGCGAGGGCTTGCCCTCTGTCAACGTGCCGGTCTTGTCGAAGGCGACGACCGTCACCGCATGCGCCAGCTCCAGCGCCTCGGCATCCTTGATCAGGATCCCGTGCCTCGCGGCCACGCCGGTGCCGGCCATGATGGCCGTGGGCGTGGCGAGTCCGAGCGCACAAGGGCAGGCGATGACCAGCACCGCCACCGCATTGATCAGCGCCCGCTCCCAGTCGCTGCCGACGCCGACCCACGCCAGGAAGGTGAGCAGCGCGACGCCCAGCACCACCGGCACGAAGACCGCGCTCACCTGGTCGACGATGCGCTGGATCGGTGCCTTGGCCGCCTGGGCCGACTCGACCATGCGGATGATGCGGGCCAGCGTCGTCTCGGTGCCGACGGCGGTGGTGCGCACGAGCAGCGCACCCTCCGCATTGATCGAGCCACCGGTCACCTTCTCGCCCACGCCCTTGGCCACCGGCAGGCTCTCGCCGGTGATGAGGGATTCGTCGACATGGCTGCGGCCTTCGAGCACCTCGCCATCGACCGCGATGCGATCGCCGGGCCGCACCACGACGAGGTCCTCGAGCCGGACCTGGTCGACCGGGATGTCGAGCTCGGCGCCCTCGCGGCGCACGCGGGCCGTCGTCGGGCGCAGGGCATTCAGCGCGCGGATCGCATCCGTGGTCTGCCGCTTGGCCCGACCCTCCAGCCACTTGCCGAGCAGCACCAGGGTGATGACCGCGGCCGAGCCCTCGAAGTACAGGTGCGCCATGCCGTGGCCGGCGTGCCGCCAGAGCTCGTACACCGAAAGCCCGTAGGCGGCCGAGGTGCCCAGCGCCACCAGCAGGTCCATGTTGCCGCTCCTCGCGAGCACGGCCTTCCAGCCCGCACGGTAGAAGCGTGCGCCGAGCCAGAACTGCACCGGCGTCGCGAGCGCCAGCTGCAGCCAGCCTTCGAGCATCCAGTGGATGCCCGCCAGCTCGAGCAGCATGGGCAGCATCAGCGGGATGGTGAGCATGGCGCTGGCCGCCACCGGCCACCAGTCGGGCAGCCGCTTCCGTGGCGCGGGCTTCGCCTTCTCGACCTCGGTCGCCCCGTAGCCGGCCTTCTCGATCGCCGCCTTCAAGGCCGAGACCGGCACGTTGGGCAGCGCCTGCACGGTGGCTTTCTCGGTCGCGAGGTTGACCGAGGCCGCGGCCACGCCGGGGACCTTCTTCAAGGCTTTCTCGACCCGCGTCACGCAGGAGGCGCAGGTCATGCCCTCGACGAGCAGCGTCGTGTCGGTGGTCGCGGCGGCCGAGTCGGCGGGCGCGGGGATGGCAGTGGCGGAGTTCATGGCCGGCATGCTCAAGCTTCCCATCATGGTAAGGTCAATAGGGTCATCGCGATGCCCGGAGAGGCAGAATGGATTTGGCACCGCAGGGCTTTACCTTCCCACTGTGGAAAGGCGCACAGTAGCCGCCATCGACACCCATCGGAGACCCTCGTGATTGCATTCGAAGTCAAGGACATGAGCTGCGGCCACTGCGTCGGCGCCATCACCAAGGCCGTGAAGGAGGTAGACGCCGGAGCCACCGTCCGCGTCGACCTGGCCACCCACCGCGTCGAGGTGGACGCCAGCGCCAGCGCCGAGGAACTCGGCCATGCCATAGAGGAGGCAGGCTACACGCCCGTGCCGCTGCCGGCCTGACGGCCCGTGCCGGCCGCTTGATCGTCATCAAGGCGGCCGCTGCGGGCACGACCGTTGCCCGCACGCTGGTCCGGTCTTCACCGCGACCACGAGCCCGTGCCCCAAGCTGCCCCTGCGAAGCGCCCTCGCCGGCCACGCGCCCTCATCGCCGTCGCGTGGGCGTGGCCTGCGCTTGTGGCGGCGCAGAACGAGGCCACGCCTTCGTACCAGCAGCTCGACTCGATGGAGGCCCGCGTCCAGGGCTGCGTGACCTGCCATGGCCAGAGCGGCCAGGGCACCAGCAACGGCTACTTCCCGCGCATTGCCGGCAAGCCGGCGGGTTACCTGTACAACCAGCTCATCGCCTTCCGCGACGGTACGCGGCGCTACCCGCCGATGAACTACCTGGTGGCGTACCTGCCCGACACCTACCTGCGAGAGATTGCCGAACACTTTGCCGGACTGCGGCCGCCTTTCGCCGCGCGGGAGCAGGCCAACGCGGACCTCGCCACCCTCGCGCGCGGCGAAGCGATTGCCAGGCGGGGCGACCCCGCCAAGGGCGTGCCGCCCTGCATGAGCTGCCATGGCGCGGGCCTGACGGGCATGAGCCCGGGCATCCCGGGCCTGGTCGGGCTGCGGCCGACCTACATCGCGGCGCAGCTCACCCGCTGGCGGGTCGGCGAGCGGCATGCGATGGAGCCGGACTGCATGAAGCGCATCGCCGTCCGGCTGACCGACCCGGACGTCGCCGCGGTCAGCGCCTGGCTGGCGCGGCAGGAGCCGCCAGCCAATCCGTCGCCCGAGCCCGCCAACGTCAACCGCATGCCCCTGGCCTGCGGCAGCCAGCGGTGACGGGCGATGCGCTGGGTCTTGCGCATCCTGATCCTCCTGGCGGTGCTTGCGGCCATCGGTGCCGGCGCGCTGCTGTGGCTGAGGCCCGGCGAGTTGCCCAAGGGCCGGCGGGGCGAAGTGCCCAACGCCACCACCCAGCTGATCGAGCGAGGCGAGTACCTCGCCCGCGCCGGTGACTGCGTGGCCTGCCACACCATGCCTGGCGGCCGCGAGTTCGCCGGCGGCCGGGCCATGCCCACGCCCTTCGGCGCGCTGTACGTCCCCAACATCACGCCGGACGAGGAGACCGGCATCGGCAGCTGGACCGCGGACGAGTTCTACCGGATGCTGCACACCGGCGTCTCGCGCAGCGGCGCCCTGCTCTACCCGGCGATGCCCTTCGCCTCCTACACCAAGGTGACGCGGGCCGACTCCGACGCCATCTACGCCTACCTGATGTCGGTCTCGCCGGTGAAGCAGTCCAACCGGCCTCACGAGCTGCGCTTTCCCTTCAACGACCGCGACCTGCTGCTGGGCTGGCGCACGCTGTACTTCCGCGAGGGCGAGTACGAGCCGGATCCGAGGCAGTCGGCGCAGTGGAACCGCGGCGCCTACCTGGTGCAGGGCCTGGGCCACTGCGCGATGTGCCACACCGCGATCAATGCGCTCGGCGGTTCCAGCAAATCCAGGGAGTTCGAGGGCGGGATGATCCCCAACCAGAACTGGTACGCGCCATCGCTCACCTCCAACCGCGAGGCGGGCCTGGGGGACTGGAGCCTGCAGGACATCAAGGACCTGCTGCAGACCGGCGTCTCCCGCCGCAGCACCGTCTACGGGCCGATGGCCGAGGTCACCTACAACAGCCTGCAGTACCTGAGCGACGAGGACGTCGAGGCGATGGCGGTCTACCTGAAGTCGCTGCCGCCGCGCGACTCCGAGCCGCCGCCCACCAGCCAGGCCCGCCTGGTGGCGCCGGACGTGATGGAGCTGGGCCGCCGGGTCTACGAGCAGCAGTGCGCCGTCTGCCATGGCGACGAGGGCAAGGGCCATCCCCCGGGGATGCCGCCGCTCGCGGGCAACCAGTCGATCACCATGTCGTCGCCGGTGAACTCGATCCGCATGGTGCTCAACGGCGGCTACGCGCCCGGCACCCGGAAGAACCCGCGGCCCTACGGCATGCCGCCCTTCAACCACATCCTCGACGACGCGCAGGTGGCCGCCGTCGTCACCTACATCCGCGTGGCCTGGGGCAACAGCGGGACGCCCGTCGCGCCGGCCCAGGCCAACGAGCTGCGCAAGCTCATCCCCGAATGAGCCGGAGGCATCACATGGACGATCCGCTTGCCGAGGAAGACCGCCGGGTCGACGAGATCGTCTCGCGCGGCCCGCGAGGGGCCTTCGCGGTGGCCGGCGTGGCCACGGCCATCGTCGTCGCCCTGTACGTGCTCTTCTACTTCGTGGTCTACCTGCCGCGGGGGGCGGTGCAATGAGGGCAGCGATGCACGCTTCGGAGGCGGTCTCCATCGCCGCCGAGCGGCGCTGGGCGTTCATCGTGATGGCCATCATCGGCCTGCTGGTCCTGATGATGGTCGTCACCGGGCTGCACTGGGCCGCGATGCCGCCTTCGCGTGTCGAGACGGTCGACGTGAAGACGCTGCACCTGCGTGGCGAGTTCATCGAGAGCAACCTGGGCACCGCGCTGGAGCCGGATGGCCAGGTCGTCGTGCGGCTCATCGCGCAGCAGTACTCGTTCGAGCCGCAGTGCCTCGTGGTGCCGGAGGGCCTGCCCGTCACCTTCCGCGCAACGGCCACCGACGCCATCCACGGCTTCGTCGTCGGGCGGACGAACGCCAACACGATGCTGGTCCCCGGCTTCGTGGCCACCTTCACCACCACCTTCCCGGCGGCCGGCGAGCAGCTCATGCCCTGCCACGAGTACTGCGGCACGGGACACGAGGCGATGTGGGGCCGGGTGCAGGTGTGGCCGCGGCAGCAGTTCCTCGACCGGGCGCGGCCCGGGGAAAGGCTGAGCTGTGTTGCACGCTAGCAAGCTCGTCCTCGCGCACTTCTGGGTGGCCTTCGCCGCCTTCCTCGGCGCGCTGGTGCTGGGTGCCTGGCAGATGTACATCCGCAGTCCGCTCGCCACCTGGGTCAACAACCCCGAGCACTACTACCGCTCGGTGACGGCCCACGGCACGGTCATGGCCTACGTGCTGCCCACCCTCGTGGCGATGGGCTTCGGCTACGCGATCACCGAGCTGGCGCTGAAAAGGCCGCTCATCGGCCGGCGCTGGGCCTGGGCGGGATTCTGGCTGGTGATCGGCGGCACGGCGATGGCGGCGGCGACGATGGCGGCGGGAAAGGCCTCGGTGCTCTACACCTTCTACCCGCCGATGCTGGCCAGCCCGTTCTACTACTTCGGCGTGGTGCTGGTGGTGGTCGGCTCGTGGGTCTGGGTCGCGCTGATGTCGGTCAACCTGCACGCGTGGAAGAAGGCGAACCCCGGCGAGCCGGTGCCGCTGGCCATGTTCGGCAACGTCGCGGGCGCCTACCTGTGGGCCTGGACCTCGCTCGGCGCGGCCATCGAGGTGCTGGTGCTCATCCTGCCGGCCTCGCTCGGCTTCACCGACACCATCAATGCCGGCCTGGCCCGGGTGTTCTTCTCATGGACGCTGCATGCCATCGTGTACTTCTGGCTGATGCCTTCCTACATCGTCTTCTACACGATCGTCCCGCGGGCCATCGGCGGGAGGCTCTACAGCGACACCATGGGCCGCGTGGCCTTCGTGCTGTTCCTGGTCTTCTCGATGCCCATCGGCATCCACCACCTCTTCGCCGATCCGCAGGTCGGAGCGGGGTTCAAGTTCGTGCATGCAGCGATGACGGCCATGGTGTCGGTGCCGACCCTGCTCACGGTGTTCACCATCGTCGCCTCGGTGGAGATCGCGGGCCGGCTGCGCGGCGGCCAGGGCCTGTTCGGCTGGATCCGGGCGCTGCCCTGGGACAACCCGATGATGCTGGCGGTGACCTTCTCGTTCGTGATGCTCGGCTTCGGCGGAGCAGGCGGGATCATCAACATGAGCTACCAGCTCAACGAGACGATCCACAACACCCAGTGGGTCACTGGGCACTTCCACCTCATCTTCGCCGGCGCCATCGTGCTGATGTACTTCATGGCCGCCTATGAACTGTGGCCTCAGCTGACCGGCTGCGTTCCGGTCCCGGCCGGGCGGGTCAAGCTGCAGGTCTGGCTGTGGTTCGTCGGGATGATGGTGCTTTCGATGCCGTGGCACCTGGTCGGGCTGCTGGGCATGCCGCGCCGCATGGCCTACTACGACTACAGCCACCCCCAGCTGCAGCCGCAGGCCTGGACCGTGACCGTGTCGGCCATCGGCGGCTTCATCCTGCTGGCGTCGGGCATCCTGCTCGTCGCCAACCTGGCCGCTGCGCACCGGCACAAGGCGACGACCGTGGGGCCCTTCGCCTTCAGCCGGGCCGCCCACGCCGGCAACCACACCCCCGCCTCGCTCAACGGCTTCGGCCTCTGGCTGGCGATGATGATCGGCCTGAGCGTCGTGAACTACGGCTATCCCATCGTGCAGCTGGCCTCGCTGAAAGAGGCCTCGGTGCCGGTGATCCCGATCGGGAGCCGCTGATGCGCACGGCCGATCCCTGGGTTCGCCGGAGCGTGCTGTGGCTGTCGGTGCTGACCTTGGCCTCGCTGGCCGTCGGTTTCCTCTGGCTGCCCTCGGCGCAGGCCGACTTCAGCGCCAGGGGCCTGTGGGACAGCATCTGCCGGGCGGCTGGCGTGCCCTCCTCCTGGACGAGCGCTCAGCCGGCCAGGCCCGGGCCGCAGACGACCCGAGTGGTGCTGGAGCGGTCCATGGCGCGCGGCGGCACGAGCGAAGCGATCGGCCGCGGCGCCACCCTCGCCCTGAACTGCACGATGTGCCACGGCGCCCAGGGCATGAGCCAGTCGAATGCGCCCAACCTCGCCGGCCAGTACCCGGAGGTGGTCATCAAGCAGCTGCGGGACTACCAGGCCGGCCAGCGCCGCAGCGCGATCATGGAATCCCTGGCACGGCAGTTGTCGGAGCGCGACATCGCCGACCTCGCCGCCTACTACGCCTACCTGCCCAAGGCGCGCACCGCGCCCACCACCTACGACGAATCGCTGCCGGCGCTGGTGCGCGTCGGGGCGCCGCTGCGCAACATCGCGCCCTGCGTGTCCTGCCATGGCGGCATCGACCAGAAGCTCGGGGCGCCGTGGATAGAGGGCATGCCCAGGGACTACCTCGTGCAGCAGCTCGTCGCCTTCCGGGCCGGCACGCGGCGCAACGATGCCGAAGCCCAGATGCGCAACGTGGCGCGCGCCATGACCGACGGTGAGATCGACGAAGTCGCCGCGTTTTATGCCCGCAAGGCGGCAGGAATCGATCAGAGATAGCCGAGGGGATCATTCAAGCTCTCAAGTTCGGTGCGGGCGGGACCGATTGCCCGATGACCACCCGACAAGAGAGAACGCCCCTTGAACTTCATCTCCAACCTCAAGATCGGCACCCGCCTGACCGCGGGATTCGCCATCGTGATCGCCCTGCTGGTGGCCATGGCGCTGATCGGCCTGCACAAGATCGACGCCGTCGACGACGACACGGAGGTGATCCTCCACGACCGCTTCGTCAAGGTCGGCCTGGCCCAGACCGTGGAGAACGAGGTCAACCGCCAGCTGCGCGCCATGCGAACCGCCATGCTGGCGCCGGAGCCGGCCATCGCCGAGCGGGAGCTGGCCAAGCTCGAAGCCTCGCTGCCCCTGGTGTCGCAGGCCATCGAGCGGCTGCTGGCCACGGTTCACACCGAGAAGGGCAAGGCGGCGCTGAAGGAGCTCGTCGAATCCCGGGCCCGTTTCAAGGAGCGGGAAGCGGAGCTGATCAAGCAGATCAGGGCCGGCCGGATCGACGAAGCCCGGAGCGACCTGGTCAACGTGGTGCTGCCGCTGCAGGACGCCTACCTGCACGCCATCGAGACCTTCAGCCGGTCCCAGTCCGACGGCATGGAGGAGTTCGGTCGCGAGGCGAGCCGGTCGGCCCACGAGGCCAAGATCCTGCTGGCCAGCCTGTCGGCCGCCGCCGTGCTGCTGGCCATCGGCATCGCCTGGATGCTCACGCGCTCGATCACCCGTCCGATCGCCCAGGCCGTGCGGGTCGCCGAGACGGTCGCCGCCGGCGACCTCACCTCGGAGATCGAGGTGCGCAGCCGCGACGAGACGGGGCAACTGCTGGCCGCGCTGCGGACCATGAACGAAAGCCTGGTGCGCATCGTCGGCCAGGTCCGGCTCAGCAGCGATTCGATCGCCACCGGCACGACCCAGATCGCCAGCGGCAATGCGGACCTTTCGCAACGCACCGAGGAGCAGGCGTCCAACCTGCAGCAGACCGCGGCGTCGATGGAGGAGATCACCGCCACCGTCCGGCAGAGCGCCGATTCGGCCCGCAGCGCGGCACAGCTGGCCGCCTCGGCCCACGGCGTGGCCACGCGGGGGCGCGCGGTGGTCGCCGAGGTCGTCACCACCATGGGCGACATCACCAGCAGCTCGCGCCGCATCGCCGACATCACCGGCGTCATCGACGGCATCGCCTTCCAGACCAACCTGCTGGCGTTGAATGCCGCGGTCGAGGCCGCCCGCGCCGGCGAGCAGGGGCGCGGCTTCGCCGTCGTGGCCGGCGAGGTGCGGACGCTGGCCCAGCGCGCCGCCACCGCGGCCAGGGAGATCAAGGGCCTGATCGGCGAGAGCGTCGACCGCGTTGCCGCCGGGGAGCGCCTGGTGCAAGGGGCCGGCGCGACGATGGAAGAGATCGTGCAGCAGGTCCAGCGGGTGGCGCAGCTGGTCACGGAGATCGGCTCGGCTTCGGAGCAGCAAAGCGTCGGCATCGGCCAGATCGGCGATGCGGTGAGCCAGCTCGACCAGGTGACGCAGCAGAACGCCGCGCTGGTCGAGGAATCGGCCGCCGCGTCGGACAGCCTGAGCCGCCAGGCCCGGAAGCTGACCGAGCTCGTGGGCGCGTTCAGGCTCGACAAGAACCGCGAAGCCGCCTTCGCCTGAACCGGCTCGCTCAGCGAACGGCAGGCAGCAGCGGCGCGCCCCACCCCGCCGCGATGCGCAGGAGGCCGGGCGCCGCGCGCCAGGCGAATCGCCCGGCCTGAACAAGCAAGGCCCCGGCGCTGGCGCGCCCTTCGCGCCGGTCCTGCCGGCACAGGGCCCAGGTCAGGCTGAAGGCATCGGCCGCCAGGTACAGGCTGGCGAGGAGCAGGGCCGCCAGGCGCAAGCCCGGCACGGGCCGCATGGCGCTCAACAGGTCGTCGGCCACGTGGCAATGCGCGAGTTCCTCGGCGCAGTGCCAGCGCCACATCCGGCATTCGCGCCGGGGCGTGTCGTCGACCCAGGCATCGCCCCTGAGCACCTCGGCCGAGAGCAAGGCGGTCAGGTGCTCGAAGGCGCTGGCCAGGGCCAGTCGCATGGGCAGCCTGAACCGGTCCAGCTCGGCGACCACCGCCGCGATGCGCAGCTCGCATTCACGCGCGATGGGCATGGCCTCGTGAAGCCGGGCGTTGTAGCGGCGGTGCGCCCGCTGGTGCGAACGCTCCTCGCGGATGAAGCGCTGTGCCTCGGCCCGCAGCCGCCGATCGGCCGATGGATGGGCGTCGAGCCAATCCTGGGCCGCGCGGATCACGAACTCCTCTCCCGCCGGAAGCAGCAGGGAAAGGCCATCGAACAGGCGCGTCCTCAGGACATCGCCGTTCCACAATGGTGCCGCGGTGCCGTTCATGCCGCGCGGCTCCCGCTCAGCACCTGGGAGATCAGGCCGGACATTGCCTGCAGCGTCGACATCGGCATGCGCCGCCACAGCGGCCACAGGTTCGACAGCGGGATCACCCCGCGCAGGACGGCGCCGTGGTCCAGCGACGCCGCGTGCGGGAAGTAGTCGGGCTTCACCGCGACCAGGTCCTTGAAGCCGCGCTGGTGGTAGTAGCGCAGCTGAGGGTCCTGGGGCAGGCCGCGGCGCTTCATGCGCGCGTAGGCGTCCGCGGACAGCGCGGGCGTCGCGCGCACGGCCCGTGCGTACCCGGGCACGGGCGATCCGAGGTAGATCTCCCGCCAGCCCTCCTTCAGGGCGTGGGGCCAGAAGAAGCGGATCAGCGCCCACACGGCCGCACCGTCGGTGCTGGTCAGGCTGATGCCGAACAGGCTGCGCGTGGACGATGGGCGGGCCCGGCCGTCCAGGGCGGCGCAGTCGTACCAGCTCTCGGCCCGCGCGATGTCGTCGGCATGGATGGGCTTCATGAACAGCGAGGCCAGGGCCTCGCCAGTGCGGGTGCAGAACGCGCCGACGCACAGCTCGGGATGGGCCTTGATGCGCCGGCACATGGCCGTCGCGTCGGCCGATTGCTCCGCATCCCATTGCCGCGCCTCCAGGCGCAGCAAGGCGGGGATGTCTTCGGTGCTGAGGAAGCGGGCCGTCAGGGCGGCGGCCTGCGCCGCGGCGGCAGATGGGGACGACAGGGTCGGCATGGATCGGCATTCGGGCGAATGCCGGCATGCTCCCCAGCGCGTGTTGCAGTGCCGTGAAAGATCCGTGACGTCGGCTGCGCGCCGCGTGCTGGTCCTTCGTTCAGCGCGTGCCGGGCTACCGCGCTGCCGCGGGATGGCAGGTGCAATCGCCCCGGCCGAGCGTGCCCCAGCGATGACGCAGGTTGCGCACGCCCACCCAGGCCCAGCGGGCGAGCACCACAGGGGCCGGCCCGTGGAAGCCCCCGAACAGCAGGCTGGGCGAGAGGTTGTGGACCTCGTGCCACCACCCGGCCGGCACGTGCAGCACGTCGCCCGGGCCGGTCTCCACCTCGAACAGGTCTTCGGCGGACGCACCCTGCCCGGCGAGCTGCATGACGCTGCCTGCAGCGAGCACCGCCCACGGGTCGTACTTGGGCGACACCGCGCCCCGCCGCTCCACCACGCCGCGGCGCGCCAGTCGCCAGCGCTTGCGACCCAGCACCTGCACGGCGATGTTGTCGAGGTAGTCGTGGTGCAGCCCGGTCGATGAGCGGGCCGGCCCTATCCAGCTGCGCAGCGACGCGAGGTTGCCGCGTGGCAGCAGCTCGCGATGCCGCAGGTCGGCCTTCAACGCCGGCACCGCCTGCAGAAGGTCGAACTCCTTGAGGTAGGCCGCCCGCACGCTCGCCCCGGCGCCGTCGAGGCCGGCGATGTAGCGCCGCAGGCTCGTGCGGGCGAACTGCGTCGCGCCCTCCTCCCGGTTGCCTTCGACGAGCGTGACCGGCTCGTCGGGCACGCAGCCGGCGAGCCGCTCGAAGGTCCATTCGCGCACCGCCGGCCAATCGGCGGCGTGGCCACGGAAGACGGTGGGACGGCTTCGGCCGGCGAGTTCGTCGCGGCCCGGGAAGGCCGCCTCGTCCACGGGTTGGAGCGTCGGGGTCATGGTCGAACGAAGTAGGGGCGGACGCGAATGTACTGCCCTGGAGCCGAACGCCCGCCGGATGCCTGCGGGGCGGGCGGATCCGGCCGCGCTTCGCATCGCTGCGACTCGCATCGCGCCGGCGCCCTGCCGGCCGTGCACGCCGGCAGACAGTCGACCGTGCCGCAGCGCTCGCCCTGGAGAAGAAGGTGACGGCGCGCTCGGTCGCGTCATCACTGTTCATTCAACTTGCAAGAGGAGTCATCTCGAATGGGTGCAATCAAGAACGCCTTCAAGGCCATAGCCAAGGGGGTCGAGAAGGCCGTCCACGGCGCGGCCCAGTTCGCCAAGGGCATGGCCACGCTCAACCTCAAGGCCGCGGCCCAGGGGCTCAAGGAGATCGCGCATGCGGGGACGGACATCGCCCGCGGCGTGATCAATCTCACCCCGGCGGCGCTGGCGGCCAACACCTTGCTGGACGGGGCGCTCGACAAGATGCTGAAGAAGGCCTCCAAGGTGGTGGACAAGGTCGCCGACACCATGGTGGACAGCGTCGAAGGTGGCCTGTCGAACATCAAGAGCGGGCTGGAGAACACGGTCAAGGGCCTGGCCACCGGCGACTTCAGCAAGGTCGCGAGCGGCCTGAAGGACCTGGCCCTGGGCGCCGTCGAGACCGCCTCGAACTTCGGCCCGGGCGGCATCGCCAAGAACGTCGCCCGCATGGCGGTGGACGCGGCCATCGACGTGGCCTCGCAGCAGGCGATGACCGCCGCTGCCAAGGTGCTGGACCCGAACGGCACCTCCAAGCTCGGCGGCATGGCCGTCGACCTGGTCGGCGCCGGCGTCAGCGGCGGCATCGGTGCCAGCCGCGCCGGCAAGTTCGCCAACGGCGAGGTCGACACGCTGCGCAAGCGCCCGGGTGTCGACGATGGCCTGGACGCCTGCGGCCCGAGCGGCTTCAAGGCCGGCGCCCGCAACGGCGTCGAGAACGCCGCGCTGGACATGGCCGAGACCATGATCCACCAGGCCGTCGGCGAGCTGATGACCAAGCTGCAGAACACGCTGGACCCGAACGGCAACTCCAGCGCCGTGGACAACGGCGTCAACTCCCTGTCCAACCTGCTGGACACCGCCGCCTCCGACGCGATCGACCGCCGCCGCCAGCGCATCAACGATGGCCCGCAGACCCGGCAGCCGCACGGCCCGAACGGCCCCGAGCCGACGCACGCCTCGCACCAGAGCCTGCGTGCCGACGTGCGCGATGCGGTCGAGATGGCCGTCATGCAGGCCGTCGAGGCCGCGATCCAGACGGCCGTCATGGCCGCCATCGACAAGGCGATGCAGTCGCTGCCGAATGACCAGAAGGGAGCCTTCGGCGCCCTGGCGCTGATGGCCGCCGGGGACGCGATGTTGAACGCGACCCACCGCGCGACCACCGGCCGGGTCGAGAACCGCATCGACAGTCGTGGCATGGGTGGCACGCCGGGTGCGAACGGCCCGAACGGCTCCGGTGGCGGCACGATGCGCGACATCGCCCAGGGCTTGAAGCAGGACCTGCGCGGCGCGATCGAGACGGCCGTGCAGATGGCCGTCGAGCTGGCGGTCCAGACGGCCGTCCAGGAGATCACCGAGCAGGTGCTCAAGCAGGCAGGCCAGCCGGGCGCCAAGCACTGCATCGGCCACGAAGGCAGCCCGCTGCACGACGGTCTGCGCGGCGCACTGCAAGGCGCGGTGGAACGCGCTGCCGGGCAAGCCGTCGCGGCGACGGTCGAGGCCGTCGGCGCGATCGCCGCCCGCGCGCTCGCGGCCGGCTTCGGCAAGGAGCTGGACAAGCTCGCCCACGGCGGCCTGCCCCAGGGGCTCGGCCACCAGCACAACGCCGACGTGAACCTGCACATCCACATCCGCGCCTGAGGCCTCCATGACCTACCCGATTCCCCCCATGCCGGTCCACGAGGCCGCGACCCTCGAGACCGAGGACCCGGTCGTCGCCCTGGCGACGGCCCTGGTCGAAGCCATCCGCGACGACCGGCTGGACGAGGCCGAGACCATGCTGGAGGAGCTCAACGCGATGAGCCCCGAGACCGAGGAGTACCTGATCTTCCCGGTGCTCATCGCCATCCAGCGCGGCTACATCAAGGAGGCGCTGCAGTACCTCAACGAGCACCTGGAGGAGGACGCCGCGCCCGAGCTCAAGGCCCTGTGCCTGAACATCCTCGGCGACCCGACCTGGCACCTGCACGCGCAGCGCGGCCTCGAGAGCGAGGACGAGCACGTGCGCCTGGCCATGCGCCAGCTGCTGCAGATCGAGCCCGAGGCCGGCTCGGTCCACTGACGGCACGCGAGGTCCGAAGCCATGCTCAGGCTCACCCAGGAAGCCGACCTCGGCGTCATGTACGACGCGGATGCGGCGCGTTATGCCGACGCGGGCAGCGAGTGCCTGCAGGTGGTCACGCGCGACGCCTTCGTGTCCTTCTACCAGGGCTGCCCGAGCATCGGCTTCGAGGCCGACGGCCAGGCCATCGGCGGGATCCTGTTCGACGGCGAACAGGCCCACATCGCCGTGCTGCCCAGCCACCACGGGCGCTGGGCGCTGCTGCTCAAGCCCGCGCTGGACTGGCTGTTCTCGCTGCAGGCCGAGATCCTGGTGGAGGTGGAGCGCGACAACACCCGTTGCCTTCGCTTCCTCGATCGCCACGGCTGGCCGCGCGTCGGCGAGACGGAGGACGACATCGTCTTCCGGCTCGTCCCGCAGGACGGACAGCGCAAGACCGCCTATCCCTTCTCCGGCCTGCGCCACAGGCCCCACTAGCCATCACGCCATGCAAGCCCATACCCACGCCCCCACGCACTTCCCGCCCCTCTTCCCCGGCGTCATGCCGACCGTGCCCACCCCGCCGCGACGGCCCGGCCGCGGGATCACGCCGCCCTCGCGAGGCAGTCGCCCCGGGCTGCAGCTGCGCCGGCTCTCGCTGATGGACCCGCCCGTGATGATGGGCGAGGGGGATCCGCGCGCCGCGGGCGTCTGGGTCTCGGAGGACATGTCGGTCGCCGGCGGTGCCACGGGCCTGACGCGCCGGCATCTCGCGCTGCAGGGCGTGCTGCTGAGGCTGAGCATGCTCGGCGGCAGCGACGGCCTGGCGACCAACCGCATGCTGCGCACGCTCGTCAGCAGCGAGCTGACCCACGTGCACGTCAGCAGCAGCGACTTCCAGTACCTCGCCGCCGACTTCACCCCGCTCGGCAGCGAAGAGCCGGCGCAGGTCGGCGTGGCCTTCATCGACGAAAGCCGCGACTGGCTGGTGCTCGACGCCGAGCGTTGCTTCTCGAGCCAGCACATCGACCCGACGCCGGCGCTGCTCGCGTCCCTGGCCCGCCTGGCCGAGCTGCCCTACCCGGCCCGCCGCCGCCTGGCCACGCCGGGCGAATCGCTGGAAAGCATCGAGACCTGGCGTCCGCTGATGCTCGAGGCGGCCCGCAAGCTGATGCGGCGCAGCCTCGGCGAGCCGGGCGTGGGCCTGTCCGAACGCGCAGCCGAACTGGCGCGCCAGCTGGGCCCGGCGCCGCTGATCCACTGGCTGCTGTCGGACCTTCCGATGCCCGTGCCCGAGCTGCGCAACGAGCGCATCCGCTGAAGGCGCACTTTCTCCCTTGGTCGCCTGCAGGAGTCACGCATGGTCAACCGGATCCATCCGCTCAGTTCGTCGTCAGTCAGCTCCGGGCGAATCCAGTCGCCTGGCACGGGCCAGACCCAGGGGCCACGCGGCCCGCAAGGGCCCAGCCCGACCCATCCGAAGACGCTCGAGCGCATCGGGCCCCTGGCCGGGCTGATGAGCCGGGGCATGCGGCCGGCGAAGGAAGCCGACACCCGCCGCGCCGAGCTGCCGCGCGGCCGCGATGCCGGCGGCAGCCGCTCCTGGATGTCGTCCATGAAGCACGCAGCCAGCAAGACCGGCCAGGCCATCAGCTTCGGCTTCAACCGGGCGGGCCAGGTGGTGCACAAGTTCGGCCGGGCCATGAACGAGCCCCACGGCGAACCGGCGTGGATGCGCCACATGAGCCAGGAGGAGCGGGCGCACTACGACTACTACGGAGAGCTTCCGGCCGAGTCGTCGCACGCCTCGCACTCGTCCTCTGTCGCGCCGCCGTGGGAGCAGCCCGGCCCTGCCTCGCCGTCACGCCGGCAAGAGCAGGTGGAAGTGCGGCACCGCCCCATGACCGCGCAGGAGCAGGCCGCCGAGAACGAGCGGGCCGAGTACTACAACGAGAGGCCGCAATCGACGATCACGGAGCACGTCAGCCGGCCGTCCTCGACTCCGGTTTCGCCCAGCACCTCGCCCAGCGCCTCGCCGGGCCGCACGAACGTCGCGCCGCCCGAGGCGCAGCGCCCGGCGTCGCGCCCGACCGGCACCGGCCGGGATGCCTTGCTGGCCAACATCCGCCACACCATTCCCCGCATGGACCTGAACCGGCTCAACCACGCCGAGCCGCAGGATTTCGTGCGGTTCGCGCTCCACCTTTCCCGTGGCACCCGCTACGAGGAGGGCATGAAGCAGCGCGCTGCCGGCGAGCCCGGCCTCGGCGGCGAGATGAGGACCCGCTGGATCGCCCTGCAGAACCACCTCAACGGCCTGCGGGCTCAGGGCCACGAGAACGTCCCGAGCGCGGAGTGGCTCTTCCACAACCGGTCGGTCCGCATGATGAGCTTCCTGGTGGATGGCAGCGGGGGCAGCAAGCTGGTGGAGCCGACTGCACCGCGCACGGCGGCCGAGAACCCTGCTTCGGCCGCCCACGGCTCGCCCGCACGCCCGAGCCGGCCCCAGCCCGTGGCCCAGAGCCAGGCGCCGGCGGCCTCCACTGGTTCGCCGGTCCATACGCCTGCGAACCGCGCGCTGCGAGGCGAAGTGCTCAGGCAGGTCGAGGCCTTCGTGACCGACCGCAGGCGCAGCGCGCCGACCCGCGAGCGGCCACTCGCCGCCATGCAGGCGCTGGACAAGCTGTCCGACCACTTGACTTCGCCGGCGCAGTACGGCGAGCTGCTCACGGAGCTGAAGACACTTCTGCGGACTTCCAGCAGCGCCCGGCGCAACGAAGGCTTGAAGGCCTTCACCGACAAGGTGACGCGTTTCACCGCGAACATCGAGCGGGCCCGGACCGAGCCCCAGCCGCGCCCGCAGATGCAGGCCCCGGCCAGCCCGCCGCCCCGGCACACCGCTGCGGCGCCGTCCGTCCTGGACTACGAAGACTTCAAGCGCATGGAACAGGAACGGGCCGACTACCACCACGAGCGGCCGGACTTCGCGGCGGCCAGGGACGAGTACCAGGACTACCTGCGCCGGCGGGCGCAGGCGGAATCGCCCGCCGCGACGACCCATCAGCCGGCAAGCCCCTCCCGAAGCGAAAGCCCCGTTGAGACCGCTGCCCCCGAGCAAACGTACGACCGGCCGCTCGCGGAGTTCCATCGCGACGAGGAGGAGTCGGCCGCCTATCACGGCGTGCAGCCGAACTACGCCGAGGCGCGCTGGAAGTTCGAGACCCAAGGTTCGAGTGCTTCGCAGCGGGCCGAGCCCGCGCCGCTGCCCGGCCCGGTCGGCCAGGCGGTCCAGCAGTACCGCGCCTGGATGTCGTCCCCCGGATTCGGGCAGCGCTTCGGATCGACGGGTCGGAACCTGATGTCGGATGCCTTGGGCGCGCTGGAGCAGCATGGCGCGAAGCTGCCGCCCGCCAAGCTCGAATCACTCGTGCGCGACCTCGGCCGGATCGTGGGCGAGAGCGTGAACAACCCGGTCAGGCTCGGACAGCTGCGAGACTTCGTTGCCGACCTCCGCGAAGCCTCGCGGCCATCCCAGGCGCAGCCGGGCTCGCGCCTGGATGAGCTCCGGCGGCAGCAGGAAGAAGCGCGCTACTACGGCCACGAGCCATACTGAAGCGCTCCATCATCTCCGCTCAAGCTTGTCGAAGCCCCTGCGCGCGGGGCCCTTCGACAGGCTCAGGGCGAACGGATGGTGGTGTGGGGATGGTGGTGTGGCAGCCGATCGGCATCGCAGCCCGGTCGGGGTGAACAACTCCCCCGTTGGGCCGAGCCTGTCGAAGCCTCATCTGCCAGGGCCCTTCGACAGGCTCAGGGCGAACGGTTGGAGGGCGCATCCGCTCCATCGTTTCCGTTCAGGCTGAGCCTGTCGAAGCCCTCATCTGCCAGGGCTTCCACAGCCCCAGGGCGGGCGGTTGGTGGCGGGCTACAGCCCTTCGTACAGGCGCCGCACCTTGCGGACGTAGTCCTGCGTTTCCCGGTAAGGCGGGACCTGGTAGCCGTGGCGCACCACCGCGCCCTCGCCGGCGTTGTAGGCGGCCAGCGCCAGGTCGGTGCGGCCGAAGCGGTCGAGCAGCTCGCGCAGGTAGCGAACGCCGATGTCGACGTTGACGCGCGGGTCGAACAGCGACTCCACCGACTCCGCGCCGAAGCGTGCGGCCGTGGCCGGCATCAGCTGCATCAGGCCGATCGCCCCCTTGGGCGAACGCGCGTTGCTGGCGTAGTTGGACTCGACCTGGATCACTGCGTGCACCAGGCGTTCGTCGACACCATGGCGGTCGGCCGCACTGGCGATGAAATCCCACCACTTGCTCGACGGCAGCCACGCCGGAGCCGGTGCGGTGCCCCAGCGCGACGTGACCACGCGCACCTCGGTGCCGCCTGGCGGCAGCAGAGGCGGCCGGGGAGGCAACGGCGCCGACGCCGGCTCGGGCGCCGGTGCAGCCACGGGCCGGCACTCGCCCACCGCCGCCGGGAAGCGGGCGGCGAGATCTTGCGAGACGGTGCGCCAGGTGTTGCTCTCGGCGATGCGGCATTCGAAGCTCGCGGCCCAGGCGCTGGCGTGGCTGCCGGCCAGCCAGGCCAGCGCGAGGGCGAACCGCGGGGCGCTCATGGCGGTCACCACAGGCGCAGCAGTGCCATCAGCGGCACGCGCCGGTCGAGGAAGCGCTCGGCGCTGGCGTAGCAGTCTTCACGGCTGCCGCCGAACTCGGCGTGCATGGCTTCGGCCAGCTTCGCCGGGCAGACCTCTTTCAGGCCGCGGTAGGCGCCCAGCTGCACCAGCGCGGGTGCGCTGAAGCCGAGCGCCTGGCCCGTGCCCGCGCAAGCCAGGTGCAGCAGACCGTCGGCCCCCTTGCGGGCAATGGCCACGGCGTTGAACCGCTCCACGCTCGCCTGCGCCGCCTCTGCCAGGCCGTCGGGCAGCGCAGGGTGAACGAGGCCGCGGCCGGACAGCAGCATCAGCGCATCGAGCAGGCTCCGCGCGCCCCGGCCTTCGAAGCGATCGTGGCCCAGCAGTTCCCGGACGCTGCGGGGCTCGTTCGACAAGGCGTCGAGCAACGCTGCCGCCAGCGTCGGATCGACGACGCTCGCGGCGCGGCCGACCAGCACCTCGCGCGGCACCTCGGCGCGAGCCACGGCCAGGGCCCAGCGCCTGTCGAGCAGGCGATCCTCGTGGGCGGCGCTCGGCAGTGCCTCGGCGTCGCGCACGTAGAGATCGCGCCGGAACGCCTGGTTGACCATCACGTCGCGCCAGGTCTCGCGCCACACCGGGTCGGGCTCGGCGAGCAGCCTGGCCTGCGCCGCCTCCTCCATCCAGGCCGCGTCCACGTGCTCCTCCAGCAGCGACGAGGCGGCGCGCGTCAGGCCGGCACTGCCCATCTGGTCGGCCACCTCGTACACGTACTGCGGTTGCCAGTAGGGATTGAAGTACTCGTGCGCCGCGTAGCGAGGATCTGCTTCGCCGAGCTCGGCCAGGCGCGCCGCCGCCGAAGGGCTGGCCTCGAAGTAGCGCGCGCCCAGGCCCTGCAATTCGTTCATCACCTGCAGCACGTCCGTCAGCTGCTCGGCCGGGCTGCGGTGCACGCCCGCGCGGATGACGTGGCGATGGATCAGCTGCCGCAAGGGCATCTGCGCCGCCCATCCCGGCAGGGTGTTGTGGCTGACGTAGACGACGCCGCCGGGCTTCAGTCGCCGCTCGATGAAATCGAGGATCACCTGCCGCTGCGCCGGGCTCACCCAAGAGTACACGCCGTGCATGGTGATGAAGTCCATCTGCGGCAGGTCGCGCTGCAGCAGTTCGTCGAAGCCGTCCTCGAACAGCTCCACGTTGTCCAGGCCCGCGTCGCCCGCCAGCTTGCGCGCGTAGGCGACGTGCTCCGGATTGAAGTCGTTGCCGAAGAAGCGCATGTGCGGGAAGCAGGCCGCGTTGGCCAGCAACGAGACGCCGTATCCGAAGCCCAGCTCGCAGTAGTTCAGCGGCGCGGCGAGGTCGGGCGGCGCGATGCCCTTGCTCTCGAGGGCGGCCGCGATCATGGTCGGCGACAGCTCGCGGTAGTAGCCGTGGGTGTAGGCCACGTGGCGGATGGACGGTTCGTTCGTGCTCATGGCGAGTCCTGGTGGATGAATGCCGGCGCATTGCATCGCGCGCGGGGCCGCCCGCCGGGCAGCGTGTCGAAGCGATGGCGTGAAAGACGAAGGCGCGCGCCAGGGCGTTCTCGCTCCGGCGCTCACGCACTCGCCGCCTTCGGACTCGCCGCCTTCGCACCGCTCCGCGCGGCTTCGCGTCAGGCCCTTGCCGCAGCGGGTCCGCGGCCTACGCTGCATCCCAGATCGAAACACGAACCCGGACCACAGCCTTGAACCACCTCGCCACGCTCAACAAGCCAAGCCGCGCTCCGCTGCGCGCCGCCAGGCTCACGCTGGCGATGGCGCTGGCGGGACTCGGCGGCGCAGGCCTCGACGGGCAGGCAGTCGCCGCCGAAACGGCCCCGTTGAAGCTGAGCCAGGATCTTTCCGGCAACACGCCCGTGCGGCAGAAGACGGCACTCACGAGCCGGGCCGCCGTGGCGTCGGCCACCGCGCCGGTCGCCCAGGCCGCCCGTTCGTCGAACGCCCTGGACCGCGGCCGCTTCGTCTACCGCGCCGAGGGCAAGCGCCTGTCGGACGTGCTGCAGGACTTCGCGGCCAGCCAGGGCGTGCCGGCCGTGGTGGCCGACGGCGTCGAGGGCGTGGTCAACGCGAACTTCGATGCGCGCCCGAGGGAGTTCCTCGACGGCATCTCGCGCGCCTACAACCTGCTGTGGTACCACGACGGAACGGCGTTGTACTTCTACCCCGGCCGCGCGGTGCAGAGCCGCCTGTTCCGCCTCAAGGGCTTCCGCCGCGAACAGCTCAACGGCCTGCTCGACTCGCTGCGCCTGGGCGACAAGCGCTACCCGATCCGCTACGACCAGGCCAACAGCACGCTCTACATCTCCGGCCCGCCGCGGCACGTCGAGCTGATCAGCGCCGCGCTCGACTCGCTCGACGCCGGCGTGAGCGAGAGCGCCGAGCGGACAGTCCGCGTGTTCGAGCTGCAGTTCGCCTCGGCTGCCGACCGCCAGATGGGCGACACGCTCGTTCCCGGCGTGGCCTCGACGCTGCGCAAGCTCTACACCGGGGAGGACAGCGGCACCGGCCGCGCATCGGCCGACGCGATCGACCAGATCAAGGCCAACGTGCGCAAGAAGCAGAGCGCCTCGGTGCCCATGCCCAAGGCCTCGCAGTTCCTGCCGCCGCTGCCTCGCGCCAATGCCAAGGACGGCGGCAACAGCTCCGACCCGATCTCCATGAACCCCAAGGGCGCGCCGGACGAGGACGACACGCCGCCGCGCTTCGAGGCCGACGAAGGCACCAACTCCGTCGTCGTGCAAGGCCGCGCCGACCGCATGGCCGAGTACGAGGGCCTGATCCGCCGGCTCGACCAGAAGCCCCGGCTCGTCGAGCTGGAGGCGACCATCATCGAGGTCAACTCCGACAGCGTCGAAGCGCTCGGCGTGAACTGGTCGATGCGCGGCTCCAACGGCTCCTTCGGCGTCACCACCCCGGCGCCCGCGACACCCGGAGCATCGAATGCCTTCACGCTCAGCACGCTGGTCTCCGATGCCGGCCGCGAGCTGCTGGCCCGCGTCAATGCGCTGCAGGGCGAAGGCAAGGCTCGCGTGCTGTCCAAGCCGTCGGTGCTCGGCGTGGCCAACCGCGCCGCGGTGATGCGCGAGAAGCGCGTCGCCTCGGTCCGCGTGGCCGGCGAGCGCGAGGCCAACCTGTTCCAGGTCGAGGCCGGCACGCTGCTGGAGATGACGCCGCAGGTCACCGACGGCGACCTGGGCGACATCAAGCTGTCGCTCTACATCGAGGACGGCAACTTCGAGACCCGCCAGGTCGACCAGGTGCCGGTGGTCAAGAAGACCGAGATCCGCACCGAAGCCCACGTGCGCGAGGGCGAGAGCCTGCTCATCGGCGGCATCACCGTCGAGAGCGAGCAGACGCAGGACAACAGCGTCCCGGGCCTGTCGAAGATCCCCCTGCTGGGCGGCATCTTCCGCAGCACGGAGCGCCAGGTCACGCGCACCGAGCGCCTGTTCCTGATCACGCCGCGCCTGGTCGGTGCCGGGGCACGCCCGAGCACGGTGAACTCCGCCCCGGTGTCCGACACCGTGTCGGCTCCGAACGCCACCCAGCAGCAGGTCTTCGCGCAGGAGGTTCGCAGGCCATGAAGCAGCTTCGCATCCTGACCGGCACGCACGCCGGGGTCCACGTAGATTTGATCTCGACGCGCTGGGTCATCAGCGCCGACGACGAAGCGGACATCCAGCTCCTCGACTGGACGTCCGAGCCGATGGTGATCGAGGTGGACGACGACCAGATGCTCCGATTCGCGATGCTGCCCGCAGGCGCCGCCGAAGCCGCGGCCGATGCGTTCGCCCCGCTGGCCGACCTCGCTCCGCGCCGCTTCGGCGACGTGGTGCTCTGCGCCGGCCCCGCCGATGCGCCGTGGCCCGCCGACGTGGACCTGATCGCTTCGCTCTCCGCCCCGGTGGCCGTGTCCGTGCCGCAGCCTGTCGCCGAGCCGGCCCGCAAGCGCCACTCGCCCTACCTGCTGCCGGCCTTCGTCGGCACCGCGCTGATGACGGCCGCGCTCGGCGCCGCCGTGGCGCGACTGGGCCAGGGCTCGGACAGGCCCGCCAGCGGCAAGGCCGCCGTGGTCCTGCCGCTCGAGACCCGCATCGGCCGCGCGTTGGCCGACATGACGATCGATGGCCTGGAAGTGCGCAACGAAGGCGGCAGCGTCATCGTGCGCGGCCTGGTCAAGCAGCCCTCCGACGCCGATGCCGTGCGCCTGCGCCTGGCGGCGTTCAACGGCGAGCGCGTGGTCCATGCCTACGCCGCGGCCACCGAGGTGGCGCAGAGCATCGCCGAGGCGCTGGCCCGGCCGGGCCTGAGCGTCACCCACCGCGGCAGCGGCCACTTCGTGGTCAGCGGCGAGACCGACGACCTGCCCCGTCTGCGTGAGAGCGCGCAGCGCGTGGCGGCCGACCTGGCGCCGCTGGTGCGCTCCATCGAGGTCAACGCCGCCCAGCTGCCGCCTTCCGGCCACGCGCCGCTGTCCGCTGCGCTGAACGCGGAGGGCCTGCAGTACGTCCAGACCCGAGACGGCGTGAAGCACCTGTCCGTCACCTCCACCGAACCGGCCGAGCAGGCCGACCCCTACTCCCGCTGACCCGACACCACCATGAACGACACCTTCGAGCAAACGATCTTCAGCGACCTGGCCAACCTCGAGCAGGCGCTGACGGAAGACCGCAGCGGCGAGCGCGCGCGGGCCATGATCGGCTACTTCGGCGACGTCGCGAAGGAGAGCAGCTCCATGCTGCAGACCGCGCAGGTCGGTGCCGAGCGCCAGCTCGTGTCGCAGCTGATCGAGGCCTTCTACGCCTCCCAGCGCGTGATCCAGAAGGTCTGGGAGTCGCTGCACGGCAGCGCCCTGCCCGCCTGACCCCCTGCATCCAAGAACGCCACCAGAGGTCCAGACATGACAGGCGCAGCAAGCACCAACAGGCCCTATCCGGTCATCTACCGCAACCTGATGAGCGTCGGGCTGCTGGGCACCGTGTACCGCGTGGGCGACGACGCCCAGGCCATCAGCGACGCCGTCGCCCTGACCCTCGACGAGGGCGGCAGCTTCGAGGTCTACCGCGCGGTGGCGCTCGCCATGGCCGGCCAGGTCGACTACGCCCGCGAGACGCTGGGCGCCAAGGTCGAGCAGGACCCGCAGGACGACGCCAGCAAGGTCGCCCTCGCGATCGCGATGCTCTTCGGCGGCGATCCGGAATGGAAGCAATGGATAGACAACGTGCTGGCCACCAGCATCGACACCGACGTCCGCCAGGCCGCCCACGGCGTGCTCGGCTACCTCGGCAAGCTGGCCCACGCGCACTGAACCGTACCAGGTGGTGACGGCCCCGCCAGGCCGCCATCGCCAACCGAACGAAGGCAGCGAGGTGCGGCCTTCTTACCCCGCGGACATCCGCACTTCATTGATAGGAGAACTTCACCATGGCAGGTCCCGACATCGACACCAAGAGCGCCATCAAGCTGCAGGAGC
>CAMLGG010000021.1 GCA_946479475.1 uncultured Ideonella sp.
GTTCCCGTCGCTGTTCGAGCCGGTGCACGGCTCGGCGCCGGACATCTACGGCAAGCGCATCGCCAACCCGATCGCGATGATCTGGTCGGGTGCGCTGATGCTCGACTTCCTGTCGCAGGGCCAGGGCCCCGGCCGGGCTGCGCACGACGCGATCGTGAAGGCGATCGAGCACGTCATTGCCCACGGCCCGCGCACGCCCGACCTGGGCGGACAGGCCCACACCGAAGACGTCGGCCAAGCGATCGCCGACCACCTGAAAGGAATGCAGAAGTGAGTCTCTCGATCAGCCGCGACGACCTCCTGCCCGGCCGCAACTACATCGGTCGCTGGTGCGAGGCCGAGGAAGGCCGCCGCTTCGACGTCGCCGACCCCGCCACCGAAGCGGCCTTCGCGAGCGTGCCCGACAGCGGCGCCGTCGACGCGCGCGCCGCGCTGGAGGCTGCGCAGGCGGCGTTCGCGACCTGGCGCAGCGTGCCGGCCAAGCAGCGCGCGCAGATCATCAAGCGCTGGAACGACCTGATCATCGCGAACCAGGAAGACCTGGGGCGCCTGATCTCGCGCGAACAGGGCAAGCCGCTGGCCGAAGGCCGCGGCGAGGTGGCCTATGCGGCGAGCTACGTCGAGTGGTTCGCCGAGGAGGCGACGCGTGCCAACGGCGACGTGATCCCGGCGCCGGTGCCGGGCCGCCGCATGTTCGCGCTGAAGGAGCCGGTGGGCGTGGTGGCGGTGATCACGCCGTGGAACTTCCCGGCGGCGATGATCGCGCGCAAGATCGCGCCGGCGCTGGCCGCCGGATGCACGGTGGTGGCCAAGCCGGCCGAGGACACGCCGCTCACGTCGCTCGCGCTGGTCCGGCTGGCCGAGGAGGCCGGCGTGCCACCCGGCGTGCTGAACATCGTCACCGCCTCGCGCCAGCGCGCCGGCGAGGTGGTCGACGTCTGGCTCGACGACCCGCGCGTGCGCAAGATCAGCTTCACGGGCTCGACCCAGGTGGGCAAGCACCTCGCGCGCCGCAGCGCCGACACGCTGAAGAAGCTCTCTCTCGAGCTCGGCGGCAATGCACCCTTCATCGTCTTCGACGACGCCGACCTCGACGCCGCGGTCGAGGGCCTGATGGCCGCCAAGTTCCGCAACGGCGGGCAGACCTGCGTTTCGCCGAACCGGGTGTTCGTGCAGGCAGGCGTGCACGACCGCTTCGTCGAGAAGCTTGGTGAGCGCATCGCTGCGTTGAAGGTCGGGCCGGCGAGCGACGAGGGCTCGCAGATCGGGCCGATGATCAATGCGAGGGCCGTCGACAAGATCGAGTGCCATGTGCGCGACGCCGTCGAGCGCGGCGCGCATGTCGTCGTCGGCGGTCAGCGGCTCGCGGCGCTCGGCCGAAACTACTTCGCGCCCACGCTGCTGACGGGTGCCAGTGCGGCGATGGACTGCTCGTGCGAGGAGACCTTCGGCCCGGTCGTGCCGGTGACCCGCTTCGCGAGCGAGGCCGAGGTGATCGCTGCGGCCAACGGCACGCCGTACGGCCTGGCCGCCTACTTCTACTCGCGGGACGTGCAGCGCATCTGGCGCGTCACCGAGGCGCTGGAGTCGGGGCTGGTCGGCGTCAACGAGGGCGCGCTCGCCGCCGAGGCCGCGCCCTTCGGCGGCGTGAAGGAGTCCGGCTACGGCCGCGAGGGCTCGGTGCACGGGCTGGACGACTACCTGAGCCTGAAGTACGTCTGCCAGGGCAACCTGCGCTGAAGCGCGATGGGCATCGACTTGATCGAAGGCCTGGCGGCCGCCGGGCACCTGGACCGCCTGTACATCGACGGACAGTGGGTGCGGCCCGCGGGGGCCGAGCGCTGTGCCGTCATCGACCCGGCCAGCGAGCTGCCCGTGGCCGAGATCGCGCTCGGCAACGCCGACGACGCGAACCGGGCCGTTGACGCCGCGCGGCGCGCGTTCGCCGGCTGGTCGACGACGCCGCCGCAGCACCGGGCCGCGCTGCTGGACAGCCTGCACGGCCTCGTCCTGCAGCGCCTGGAGACCTTCGCGCAGGCCATCTCGCTGGAGATGGGCAGCGCCATCGCCGTGGCGCGCAGCGCCCAGGTACCGAGCGCAGCCGAACACCTCCGGGTGGCGCGTGACCTGGCGGCCGGCTACCCCTTCGTCACCCGGCGAGGCAGCGCGGCCATCGTGCGCGAGCCGATCGGCGTGTGCGGCCTCATCACCCCGTGGAACTGGCCGCTGTACCAGATCACCGCCAAGGTGGGGCCGGCGCTGGCGGCAGGCTGCACGGTCGTGCTCAAGCCCAGCGAACTTTCGCCGCTGAGTGCGCTGCTGTTCGCCGAGGCGGTCCACGAGACCGGGCTCCCTCCCGGGGTGTTCAACCTCGTCAGCGGCACCGGGCCGGAAGTGGGGGCCACGTTGGCCGCGCACCCCGAGGTGGACATGATGTCCATCACCGGCTCCACCCGGGCCGGCGTGCTGGTGGCGCAGGCGGCGGCACCGACGGTCAAGCGCGTGGCGCAGGAACTCGGCGGCAAGTCGCCCAACGTCATCCTGCCCGACGCGGACCTTGCGCGTGCCATCCCGGCCGCGGTGTCGGCCGGCATGCGCAACGTCGGCCAGTCCTGCAGCGCGCCCACGCGCATGATCGTGCCGCGCGAACGGCTGGCGCAGGTCGAGCGCCTCGCGGCCGAGGCGGTCGCGGCGATGGTCGTCGGCGACCCCCGCTCGCCGCAGACGACCCACGGCCCGGTCGCGAACCGGGCGCAGTTCAACCGTGTCCAGGCGATGATCGAAGCGGGCATCGCAGAAGGCGCGCGCCTGGTGTGTGGCGGCCTCGGCCGGCCGGCGGGGCTGGAGCGTGGCTTCTACGTCCGCCCGACGCTGTTCTCCGACGTGCGGCCGCAGATGCGCATTGCCCAGGAAGAGATCTTCGGGCCGGTGCTGACCCTCCTGGTGTACGACAGCGTCGATGAGGCCGTCGCCATCGCCAACGACACGGTGTATGGCCTGGGCGCGCATGTGCACGGCCAGGACCTCGCGGCCGCCCGTGCGGTGGCCCTGCGCATTCGATCGGGGCAGGTGCTCGTCAACAACCCCGCCTGGCGCGCCGACGTGCCGTTCGGCGGCTACAAGCGCTCGGGCAACGGGCGTGAATTCGGCGTCGAAGGGCTCGAGGAGTACCTCGAGACGAAGGCCATCCTCGGCTACGGGGACGACCCCGTGCCGACATCCTGAACCCCTGCAACCTGAAGGATCCACCGACATGACCGCGGCCCTGCTGCTGCACCGCGCCGATGGCGCATTGCCGTCCACCGTTTTCCGCAAGGCCGCCTTCGGCCCGGCCGACCCGTTCGCGCGCAACCGCGAGATCGCCTGGACAGGGCCGGGGGCCATGAGTGCCGGCCGTGCCAGCTTCATCGGCGAGATGGATGTGGCGCACTATCCCCACACCGAGACGCTCGTCGTCGTGGAAGGTGAACTCAGCCTGACCGCTGCCGGCGCCGAAACGCTGGTCCTGGGCCGCGGCGAAGGCGTCGTGATCGCCCGCGGCACGGCCCTTCGCCTGCTGGCCGGCACGCGCACCTTGTTCGTGTTCTGTGCGGCCGAAGCCGAGCTGGCGAACCAGCCGGGCATCACGCGGCTGCGCGCCGACGCGCCATTCAAGCCGTCCAACCCGCCGGCGGCCGAGGTGCTGCTGGGCCCGAGCCCGCAGTGCCGAAGCGACAACGTCTTCAAGGACGAGTTGACGGGGGTCGTCGCCGGCACCTGGGACTCGACGCCCTACCACCGCATCGTGCGCCCGCACCGCCTCAACGAGTTCATGTACCTGCTGGCCGGTGGCGTGCGTTTCGCTGACCCGGATGGCAGCGTGCTGTCGACGGCTGCCGGTGATGCCGTCTTCGTGCCGCAGGGGGCCCCGATCGGCTGGGAGAGCAGCGAGCGCGTGGCCAAGTTCTTCGTCGTGCAGGAAGTGAGGAGCTGAGGCCACGGTGGGTGACTTCCAGAGGTCGACGCAGTGTCCCGGTTCCAAGGCCCGGCCGGCGAGCTCGCGCGGCTGGTTCTCGCCCAACTGTTCATCAACGCCTGCGTGACCGGCATGCGCATGGCGGCGCCGCTGCAGTCGCTGCGAGAGGGTCATGGGGAGGCGGCGGTGGGAAGCCTGATTGCTCTGTTCGCGCTTTCGCAGGTGTTTCTCGCGCTGCCCGCGGGCCGGTACTGCGAGCGCCACGGGCTGAAGCGGCCCATCGTGACGGCGGTGGCGGTGGCCGTGGCGGCTTGCGCCATCGCTGCGGCGTGGCCGGTGTTCCCGGTGTTGTGCGTCAGCGCCTTTCTCATGGGTGCGGCGGGGGGTGTCGCCATCATCGCGGCTCAGCGCCACGCGCCGCGCATCGTGAGCGAACCGGCCGGGTTGCGGCGGGCGTTCTCGTGGCTGGCGATCGGCATGGCCTTGTCCAATGTGCTGGGCCCGCTGGCCGCCGGGTTCATCATCGATGGCGCCGGCTTTCGGGCGGTGTTCCTGACGCTGGCCGCGCTGCCGCTGCTGGCCTGGCTCGCGGTTCGGGCCGTGGGGGAGGGCGCTTCCATGCGGGCCGAAGCGCCGAACCGGGGCGGCGGCATCCGGGAGCTCTGGCGTCATGCCGGCCTGCGCCGGCTGCTCATGGTGACCTGCCTGCTGTCGTGCTGCTGGGACGTGCACACCTTCCTGGTGCCGGTTCTCGGGCATGAGCGCGGCGTGCCGGCTTCGGTCATCGGCAGCATCCTGGGCGCGTTCGGCGTCGGCGCCGCAGCCGTCCGGCTGCTGACGCCGCTCGTGGCCGCGCGGTTGCGCGAATGGACCGTCCTGTTTGGCGCGATGGCGGCCACCGCCGTGCTGTTCGCGGTCTATCCCCTTGTCCACGCGCCGCTGGCCATGGGCATGCTTTCGGCACTCCTGGGTCTCAGCCTGGGCGGCACGCAGCCCATGGTCATGAGCCTGCTGCATCGGCTTGCGCCGGAGCACCGCTACGCCGAAGCGGTGGCGATGCGCGTGATCGTCAACAACGCGTCCAGCGTCGGCATTCCCATGGTGTCCGGCGTGGCGGGCTCGCTGATCGGCGCGGCAGGCGTGTTCTGGGCCGCGGGCGTGATGGTGGCCGCCGGCGCCCGGCTGACGCTGGGCCTGAAAGAGCACTGACAGAACATGATCCGTTCCATCGCCTTCATCCATACCGTGGCCGTGCTGGTCGAACGCTTGCGGCCCCGCTTCCAGGCCGAGCTGCCGCAGCAGCGCTGCTTCCACATGCTGGACGAGAGCGTGCTGCAGGATCTTGTTCGCGACGGGCCGTCGCCTGCGATCACACGGCGCATCGTCACGCTGGCCACGCTGGCCGCCGACGCGGGTGCGGACCTGATCGTCTTCACCTGTTCATCCACTTCTCCCGCCATCGACGTCGCGCGAAGGCTGGTGCCGGTGCCGATCTTGAAGATCGACGATGCGATGTACGCCGCGGCGGCGCGCAGCGACGGCCGCATCGGCCTGCTGTGCACGACGCGCTCGACGTTGGAGCCGAGCCGCTCGCTGCTGGCCGAGCACGTCGCGGCGGCGGGCTCCCGCGTGGAGGCCGAGCCCGTTCTGGTCGAGGGCGCGTTCGACGCGCTGTCCGCAGGCAGGCGCGAAGAGCACGATGTGCTCGTCACCGAAGCCGCGCTTGCCCTTTCCAGGCGTGCCGACCGCCTGGTGCTGGCGCAGGCCTCGCTCGCCCACCTGGCCGAACCGCTCGCCGAAGCCACCGGCAAGCCCGTGCTCGCCAGCCCCGAATGGATGGTCCGCGACGTCGTTGCGCGGGTGGCCGCGGCGGCTTGAACGAAGGCGGCGCGCAGTACCCACCGAGAGTCAAGGAAGGCCTTTCCATGAGCAAACCCGTCCTGGGCTGCATTGCGGACGATTTCACGGGCGCTACCGACCTCGCCAACAACCTGGTGCGCGGCGGCATGCGCGTCGTGCAGACGATCGGCGTGCCTGACGGCGCGCTCGACGAAGAAGCCGACGCCATCGTCGTGGCGCTCAAGAGCCGCACGATCGCCGCGGCGGATGCCGTGGCGCAGTCGCTGAACGCACTGCAATGGCTGCGCGCGCAGGGCGTGCGCCAGGTCTACTTCAAGTACTGCTCCACCTTCGACTCCACGCCGGCCGGCAACATCGGCCCGGTCACGGATGCCCTGATGGCCGCCATGGGCTGCGATTTCACCATCGCCTGTCCCGCATTTCCCGACAACGGGCGCACGGTGTTCAAGGGCTACTTGTACGTGGGCGACGAACTGCTGCACGAGTCGGGCATGCGCAACCATCCGCTCACGCCGATGACCGACTCCAGCCTGGTGCGGGTGCTGCAGGCGCAGACGATCCGCAAAGTGGGCCTCATCGACCATCGGAGCGTCGCCCATGGGGCGCAGGCCGTGCGCGAACGCATTGCGCGGCTTCGGTCCGAGGGCGTGGAGATCGCAGTCGTGGACGCAGTGTCCAATGCGGAGCTCATGGCGATCGGTCCTGCGTGGGCTGGGCTGCCGCTGCTGACTGCCGGCTCGGGCATCGCCATCGGACTGCCGCAGAACTTCGACTTGCGCGAAGGCGGTGCGGCGGCCGCGCGCCTGCCGGCCGCGCAAGGCTTGCGCGCCATCGTTTCCGGCAGCTGCTCGGTGGCGACCAACGCCCAGGTGCGGTTCTTCCTCGACGCGGGTGGCGCCGCGTTCGCTATCGATCCGCTGCAACTGGCCAATGGTGTCGACCTGGTCGGGAAGGCGCTGGACTGGGCGCGCTCGCAACTCGCCCGTGGCACCGTGCTGATCTACGCCACGGCGGAGCCGGTGGCGGTGAAGATGGTCCAGCAGAAGCTCGGTGTGGACGCTGCCGGCGCGCTGGTGGAGTCCGCACTGGCGGCGATCGCGCGCGGGCTCGCGGACGTTGGCGTGGGCCAGCTCGTGGTGGCCGGCGGCGAAACCTCGGGCGCATGCGTGCAGGCGCTCGGCATCACCCGCATGCGCATCGGCCCGCAGATCGCGCCGGGCGTTCCCTGGTGCCATGCGCTGTCACCGTTCGCGCCCCACGGGCTGCATCTGGCGCTGAAGTCGGGCAATTTCGGCGGGACAGCCCTTTTCCGCGAAGCCTTTGAAGGCCTGGCATGAACGAGACGCAGGCTCGGGAGGCCATCTGCGCCATCGGCGAAAGCCTGTACGCGCGCGGGTACGTGCACGCCACTGCCGGCAACATCAGCGCGCGACTGGAAGACGGCGGGTTCCTCATCACGCCCACCGACGCCTGCCTGGGCCGGCTGCAGCCGCAGCGGCTGGCCCGGCTGGATGCCGGCGGCCACCAGATCTCCGGAGACAAGGCCAGCAAGACGATCGCGCTGCACCGCGCCATCTACGCGGCGACGCTCACCGCCGGCAGTCCGGCGCGCTGCGTGCTTCACACGCACAGCCCCCACGCGGTGGCGCTCACCCTGCGAGGCGATCCGCGTGCGCCCCGGCCTGAACTGCTGCCGGCGTTGACACCCTATTTCGTGATGAAGGTGGGCCGGGTGCCGCTGCTGCCCTGCCACCGGCCCGGCGATCCGGCCGTCGCGCAGCTCGTGGCCGAGCGCATTGCCGCGTACGCGGCGCGCGGCATTCGCTTGCGCGCGGTCATGCTGAGCCGCCTCGGGCCCAATGTCTGGCATGACGATCCGGCGAGCGCCGCGGCGGTGCTGGAAGAACTGGAGGAAACGGCGCGGCTGGCCCTGCTTGCCGGCGACGGCGCAGTTCCGCTCGGATCCGACCAGGTTCAGGAACTGCGCGAGGCCTTCGGCGCGCAGTGGTGACTCGCAGAAGCAGAGTCACCTTTTCAACGCCCCGACAAGAGCATAAGCGGATGGCGCCCGCCTGCAATCCGGCAGCACCGGCTGCTCTACCGCGCCTAGGATGGCCCCATGAACGAGCCGCTGACGATGAACCGCGCACATGGCGCGCAGACGACGACGAATCCCGCCCTGCAGCAGCCGTTGCGTTTGATCGAGAGCTCGTCCCAGCTCCCAACGCAGGCGGACGTGGTCGTGATCGGCGGCGGGATCATCGGCTCGTTTGCCGCCTATTACATGGCCCGACGCGGCCTGTCGGTGGCCCTGGTCGAGAAGGGGCGCATCGGCGCGGAGCAATCGAGCCGCAACTGGGGCTGGTGCCGCCAGCAGAACCGCGATGCGCGCGAGTTGCCGATGGCCACCAGGAGCCTCGAACTGTGGGAGCAGTTCACCGCCGACACCGGTGAAGACACGGGCTTCAAGCGCCACGGGCTGCTCTACCTGAGCAACGACGACGAGGAGATTGCGTGCTGGGCTCGCTGGCACGATTTCGCCAAGACCGCAGGCGTGACCACCCACATGCTGAGCAGCCGCGAAGCGGCGGAGCGGGGCCGCGCGACCGGCCGCGCGTGGAAAGGCGGAGTGTTCTCGCCCACCGACGGCACGGCGGACCCCGGCAAGGCCGCTCCCGCCGTGGCGTCTGCCCTCCTGAAGCTCGGTGGCAGCGTCCACCAGAACTGCGCCGCGCGCGGCCTCGAACTGGAGGGCGGCCGCGTCAGCGGCGTCGTCACCGAGGCCGGCACCATCAAGACCCGCACGGCGGTGCTCGCCGGCGGCGCCTGGGCCTCTTCGTTCTGCCGCCAGCTGGGCATCCGCTTTCCGTCGGCCACGGTGCGACAGGCCATCGTGCGCGTGACCCCCCCGGCGGATCCGATCCCCGATGCCCTGGTCTCGTCGGCTGTGGCCATCACCCGGCGCAGCGATGGCACCATCAACCTGTCCATCAGCGGACGCGGTTGCGTCGACCCCACGCTGCAGCTGCTGCGATTCGCACCGCAATTCAGCGCGATGTTTGCCAAGCGCTGGCGCAACGTGTCCCTCGGCGGCCTGGAAGGCATTCGCTGGGGCCATGAATCCCTGGCGCGCTGGAAACTCGACGAGCCAACCCCCATGGAGCGGGCTCGCATCCTCGACCCCAGCCCGGACCCGAAGGGCGTGCGCGACACGCACCGCCGCGCCGTCGAGTTGCTGCCTGTGCTGCGCGAATCCCGCATTGCCAGCACCTGGGCGGGCTACATCGACAGCACACCCGACGGCGTCCCCGGCATCGGCGAGGTGCGGGAGGTCCCCGGCTTCATCCTGGCCGCCGGCTTCTCGGGACACGGCTTCGGCATCGGCCCGGGCGCCGGCCATCTGATCGCCGACCTGGTCACCGGCGACAACCCCATCTTCGACCCCGCGCCATTCCGGCCGGAGCGCTTCAGCCGATCGGCTTGGGGCAAGGTGGCTGACTTCTAGACCAGCTGGCTGATGCGGTCACCCGCCGTCCGCGTTTCCGACCTCGCTGCCGCTCTTCGTCAACGACCGGTCCTCGCCAGAGCGGCTGACTGGCCCCGACCCGTTGCGGACCTACGTCCGATCGATCCGACAGCGCTGAACCAGTCGTCGGCGCCGGGGCGGGTGAGTCGCCGTGATTGTTTCAGCGCCCGAGGTCCCCACTGCGCAGGAGCTCACGACCGATGTCGATCGAAGCGCCACCGCACCGGAGTGGCGATGGCGTTGGCATAATATGCCAATCGGGGTTGCCAACCGGGCCCCACGCCTTCGGAGCGATCAACATGCCAACGCGCAACGTAGTCTTGAGTGATCACCAACAGGAGCTGGTAGAGGCTCTGGTGCAGTCCGGCCGCTACCAGAACGCCAGCGAGGTACTGCGTGAAGGCTTGCGCCTGATCGAGGAGCGCGAGCGCGTCGAACAAGCAAAGCTCAAAGCCCTCAAGCAAGCGGCCCGCCAGGGTTGGGCGGACATCTCCGCGGCACGGTACGCCGATGTTGGTGACGACCAGCTTGAGGATTTCGTCGGGCAGTTGGGCCGTCGTGCCGCCCATCTTGCCAAGACGGCGGGCTGATGCTTCGCTATCGGCTGTCGGACTCGGCTCAGGCAGATGTCATCAGCCTCCTTGCCTGGACGCATGAACAATTCGGCGAGACCGCCCGGTTGCGCTATGAGAGCCTGATCGTCGCGGCGCTGCGCGACGTGGCGATTCAACCGGACAGACCGGGCAGCATCCCCCGGTCCGAACTCGGAGCGGGTGTTCGATCCTGGCATCTTCGACTGAGCCGGCATCACGTGGCCACGGGCGCAGGGGTGGTCCGCCGGCCGCGCCACTTCATCGTTTACCGCCTGGAACCGGATCTTCTCGTAGTCGGTCGAATACTGCACGACGCAATGGAGTTGGCGCAGAACTTGGACCCCGAAGCCTCCTGGGAATAGCCGCGGCGCACTTGGCCGTCCCTCTATCGCCGCATGGCTGGGGCGGATGCGATTGCCGTGCAGCGTCATGAAAGCCGCCCGTGGCCAGTGACTCTTCATGGCCCGGTCCGGGTCTACGTTGTGGCGGCGCCAAGCTGACTTTGGAGGTCACGGCCGCTGAACTTGCCGTCAGCAATCTGGCATGGCCGCGAACAGGCAGCCCCGTCCATGAGCGACCGCTCGGCCAGCGCCCGAAAACTTCGGCCGAGTCGATGCGCTGGAAACAACGGCGCAGACACGCTGTCGACACGGCGAACGCCTGCTTCGAGGGCAAGCTGCCTGACGTGAACAGCGTCGCACGTAGCGGCGGCCGTCCGGCGCTTGGAGGCGGCAGTTCTGGTCGCGCTCGCCCGCCAGAGGCTCGATGCTGCCGTCGATGCCATAGAGCCGGCGCGCCAGCGCGCGCGCCTCCTGCGGCGAAAGGCTGGGTGCAGCGGTGCTCAGTGCCGCATGCTCGACGCTGTGCATCACAAGCCGACCAGGCCGGGAAGCTGCCGGACATCGGTGATCCTGCAGACCCCGTAACCCTCGACCGCCGGCTCATGGCCACGATCTATGAACGCCTTGGCCATGAAGCCCAGGTCCGAGGCCGTCATCAGGTCGTACCGGAAACTGGACGAGACGTGCGTCATCTGCCCGGGGCCGCACCCGAGCCGGTCGAACATGTACTCGAAGGCCTGCATGCGCGGCTTGTACGCACGCGCCCCCTCGGAGGTGAAGACCTCGTGGAACTGCGCCCGCAGCCGGGCGACGCTAGCGGGGATCAGGTCGACCATCGAGTTCGACAGCAGCACCAGCGGCACGTGCGGCACGAGCATCTTCAGCACCTCCACGACGTTCGGGTGGGGTTCGAAGGTCGGGATGGCGTCGTACAGCGCCGCCACGTCCGATGCGCCGCATTCCACGCCGTGCGCCTTGCACGCCCGCCAGATCGAGTTCTCGATGACGTCGCGAAACGGCTTCCACTCGCCCAGGACCTCGTCGAGGCGATAGGCACGAAAGCTGTCCAGGAACGCAGGCATCCGCTCGGCGGGAACGCGATCGGCGAACAGACGCTTCGCGGTCGGGCCCATCTCGAAGTTGATGAGCCTGCCGTAGCAGTCGAAGCTGATGAACTTGGGCTTGAAGGTCATGAGGCAGTCCGTGTGGCTTGGTGGAATGCCTGGAAGTCCAGGAATCCCACCGCTGAGGAGACGCCGCATTCGTCGGCGCCAGGAGCGGATTCCGCTTCGATTCACGGGCGTGGCGGCATTCCTTGTGGTCGTCCCGCGCGTGTCGCCTCGCGCCGAATCGGAACCGCGCAGCACAAGGCTTCGTTGCCGACGCAAGTTCGAAACCATTGCCTTCCGCCGGCAGCGCAGCACCGCACCAACTTCTGCAGGCCCCGCCTAGCATTGTCGACACGGCCTGCATGAACACTCGGAGCCTCGGGCCGACGTGCAGGATCGGGCCGCCAGAGCCCTCGTCCCTTCAACCCACCAGCGAGACCACACCGTGATCTTTCGACCCAAGTACATCAGCTTCGACTGCTACGGCACGCTCACCAACTTCCGCATGCACGAGGTCGCCACCGAGGTCTACGCCAGCCAGCTGCCGGCCGGGCGGCTGCCCCTGTTCATCAAGGACTTCGCGGCGTATCGGCTCGACGAGGTCATGGGCGACTGGAAGCCGTACGACCAGGTGCTGAGTTCGGCGATTGCCCGCACCTGCAAGCGCCACGGCGTCGCCTTCCGCGAGCACGATGGGCGCAAGTTCTACGATGCCGTGCCCACCTGGGGCCCGCACGCCGACGTGCCGCAGGCGCTGACCCGCGTGGGCAAGGAGATTCCGCTGGTGATCCTTTCCAACGCGATGAACGAACAGATCCATTCGAACGTGCGCAAGCTCGAGGCGCCGTTCCACAAGGTCTGCACCGCACAGGACGCCGGCGCCTACAAGCCCCGGCTGGCCGCGTTCGAGTACATGCTGGACCAGCTCGGCTGCTCGCCGCTGGACATCCTGCATGTGTCGTCCAGTCCCCGCTATGACCTGATGCCCGCCGACGACCTGGGCATCAAGAACAAGGTCTTCGTCAACCGCGGCCACGAACCGAGGGCCAACGAGGCCTACGGCTTCGCCGAGATCCGGGACATCAGCGAGCTGCCTGCACTGGTCGGGCTGTAAGCGTCCGGCTGCCGGACCGACGCGTGCGAACGCTGGCCCGGCCGGGGCGTGCAGCCCCTGGCCGGCCTCCTGCTGTCAGTACCCGCTGGCCCGGTCGATGACGTTCAGCAGCGGCTCGCCGCGCTGGTGCCGTCGCAGGTTCTCCAGCAGGATGGGCGCGGCGGATTCCGGCTGGGTCATGCTGGCCACGTGCGGCGTGAGGAACACCCGCGGGTGCGTCCAGAAGGGATGCTCCGGCGGCAGCGGCTCGGGGTCGGTCACGTCGAGAATCGCTCGGGACAGCCGGCCGGAATCCAGTGCCTCGATCAGGTCCGCATCCACCAGGTGCGGCCCGCGGCCCACGTTGATCAGCGCCGCGCTGGCAGGCAGCATGGCAAAGAGCTCGCGGTTGAGGATGCCCCGGGTCGTCGATGTGAGCGGCAGCAGGCAGACCAGGACATCACAGCCGGCGAGGAAGGGCTGCAACTGCTCGGCGCCGGCGAAGCTCTGCACGCCCTGCATCGTGCGCAGCGAGCGGTTCCAGCCACGCAGCCGGAAGCCAAAGGTTGCGAGACGCTCCAGCACCGCGCGCCCGAGCACGCCCATGCCCATGACGCCGATGGTCCGGCTCGAGGCGGGCGGCACCTCCAGCGGGTTCCAGCGGCGCGATGCCTTGGCTGCCACGTAGTCGAAGAAGTCCCGGTGCAGGGCCAGCACGGCCAGGCTCACGTACTCGACCATGCCGTTGATGATGCCGGGCTCGACCATGCGCGCGATGGGCACGTGGGCCGGCACGGCCGAGAAGTCGACGTGGTCGACGCCGGCGCCGGAGGAAAACAGCACCTTGAGGCGGGGCAGGGCGGCGAGGAACTCGCGCGGCGCCTGCCAGGCGATCAGGTATTCGATGTCCTCGAGCTTGCCGGCGTCGGGCCAGACCCGGAAATCGACGTCGGGCGCGTGTTCGGCGAAGTAGCGTGCCCAGGCCGCGGCGCGGGACGGGTCGGATCGATAGAGGATGCTCATGGCCTACCAGCCTCCCACCCAGCCGTCGAACAGACCCTCCGGCAGCGTGTCGGCGTCGGCGCCGCGCAGGAAGTCGAAATCGCAGCCGCGATGCGCCTGCTCCACGTGCTGGTCATACAGCCGCCGGTAACCCCGCGCATGGACGCGCGCTGGCGGCTGCCAGGCCAGGCGTCGTCGTTCCAGCTCCTCGGGATCCACGCACAACTGCAGCCGGCGTTCGGGGACATCGAGCTCGATGATGTCGCCGTCGCGCACGAGCGCGAGCGGGCCGCCGACCGCGGCTTCGGGCGAGACGTGAAGCACGGCCGCGCCGTAGGCCGTTCCGCTCATCCGGGCGTCCGAGATGCGCAGCATGTCGCGCACTCCACGCTCCAGCAGTTGCCGCGGCAGCGGCAGCATGCCCCACTCCGGCATGGCGGCGCCCACAGGGCCGGCGTTGCGAAGGATCAGCACGCTGTTCTCGTCGATCTCCAGCGCCGGGTCGTCGATGCGGTCGGCGATGGTCTGCACGTCCTCGAACACCACCGCGCGGCCGCGATGGCGGAACAGCCTGGGGTCGGCGGCGCAGGCTTTCATCACCGCGCCGTCGGGCGCGAGATTGCCCTTCACCACGACCAGCGTTTCGCCGGGCTTCACGGGCTGGTCCAGAGGCCGGATGATCTCCGGGTCCAGCACCTCGGCGCCGTCCACGATCTCGCCGATGGTGCGCCCGTCGACCGTGCGCGAATCCAGGTGCAGCAAGGGTTTGAGCGCCTTGAGCAACGCGGGGACGCCGCCGGCGGTCATCAACCGCTCGGTCAGGTGTTCGCCCGCAGGCTGCACGTTGGCGATCAGCGGAACCTTGCGCCCGATCTCGTCGAAGCGCTCGAGGGTCAAGGTCACGCCGACGCGGCCGGCCAGTGCCAGCAGGTGGATGATGCAGTTGGTGGAGCCGCCGACCGCGCACAGCAGGGTGATGGCGTTGTCGAAGGCGCGCGCATCGAGGATGTCCTGCGGGCGTGGGCCTTCGGTGGCGAGCTTCACGCTGCGGCGGCCGGCCTCCCGGGCCAGCTGGTTGCGGCGGCGGTCCGTCGCCGGCACCAGGCTGCTGCCGGGCAAGGCGACGCCCAGCGCCTCGCACAGGGCCGACATCGACGACGCGGTGCCCATCTCGGCGCAGTGGCCCACGGTGCCCATCACGCTGCGCTCGAAGGCCGCGAAGTCGCATTCCGTCTGGCCGGCGCGCAGCTGGTCGACCAGGCGCCAGACGCCGGTGGCGTTGGCGAGATGGCCGCCCGTCGCCGACCGCGGCGTCGCCGGGCCGCTGGCCAGGAAAAGGAATGGAATCCCGGCGCTGGCCGCGCCCATCAGAAGCGCCGGCTGCGTCTTGTCGCAGCCTCCGAGCAGCACCACGGCATCGAACGGATGGGCGCGCAGGGTCTCCTCCACCTCCATCGCCAGCAGGTTGCGGAACGGAAACGACGTCGGCTTGATGATGTTCTCGCTCAGCGACATCAGCGGCATCTCGAACGGAATGCCGCCCGCCTCCAGGATGCCGGTGCGCACGTCTTCCGCCAGCGCGCGCAGGTTCATGTTGCAGGGGTTCATGTCCGACCAGGCGTTCAGGATGCCGATGACGGGCCGCGTCATCAGGTCCTCACGGCTCCATCCGGCCGCAGCCAAGGTCGAGCGGTGCACGAAGCCGGGCAGGTCGTCCTTGCGGAACCAGCGCGCGCTGCGCAGCGGCCGCTTGTGCAGGGTCTCGTCGTCGTTCATGGGATCAATCTCCACAGGATCGAAGAATCCTAGTTGGAGAGTGCTGAATTGAAGTGCTGTTTGCCTGCGTGCCTTCCATATGTTTGCCGCTTCCGTTCATCGACAACGGCAGCAAGTGAGGCGGCCGCTGCCTAACATTTCTCATCGGGTATCGGCTGCACTGCAACGACGGGCCGTCGACCGGAATTTCTCCTCACCCTCTTTGGAGACACCATGATCTTTCGACCCAAGTACATCACTTTCGACTGCTACGGCACGCTGACCTACTTCCCGATGCACCAGGTGGCGTACGACCTCTACGAGGGCCAGCTTCCGCCGGAGAAGATGCGCCTGTTCATCAAGGACTTTTCCGACTACCGCTTCGACGAGGTGATGGGCGACTGGAAGCCCTACAGGCAGGTGATCCAGTCGTCCCTGCAGCGCGCCTGCAAGCGCCACGGCCTCGCTTTCAAGGACGAGCACGCGCAGACGGTCTACGACGCCGTCCCGACCTGGGGCCCGCACGCAGACGTGCCGCATGCGCTCACGCGCGTGGGCAAGAAGATCCCGCTGGTGATCCTGTCGAACGCGATGAACGAGCAGATCCACTCCAACGTGAGCAAGCTGCAGGCGCCGTTTCACAAGGTCTACACCGCGCAGGATGCCGGCGCCTACAAGCCGCGCCTGGCGGCCTTCGAGTACATGCTGGACCAGCTCGGCTGCGCGCCCGAGGACGTCCTGCACGTGTCGGCCAACCCGCGCTACGACATCTTCCCGGCCCAGAACCTGGGCATCGTCAACAAGGTCTTCGTCAACCGCGGACACGAGCCCAGGCCGAACGACGACTACAGCTTCGCGGAGATCCGGGACATCAACGGCCTGCCCGCCCTGGTCGGGCTGTAGCCCATGAGGCTCGCCTCGTGCCGGCTCGAGACCTCGCCTCGCTTCGACGCCGCGGTGCAAGGCCCTCCCGCAGGTCGCCCGGATGTCGTCGTCGCGGGCGGCCGGACACCCACGTGGTGTCGAAAGCCGCGCTGTCCGATGAACTGGGGTCGGACGCCTGCTGCGGCGGACTGGTGCTCCGCAAGACCGCGGGCACGCCCATGGGCAAGTTCGTCCATGGGCCGGCGAGCGTGCTGGCGTCTTCTACGCCATGGGCTGCAGCGGGCATGGAACGCAGATGTCCGTCTACATGGGCACCGTCATGGCGGACATCATCGACGGTGGCCAGGACCGCCATCCCCGGAAGGACTTCGATCGGTCCGCGATCCCCGGGCCTTGCTGCAAGCCGTGACGCGCACGCGCGGGTGGGACACAGCGGCGGGCCGCATCAACCGAGCGCCTGCGTGACGATGGCGTACAGGCGGGCGTTGGCGTCGTGCGCCAGAGGCGCGCCGCGCACCATCGTCGTCGGTGCATCCACGCGAAGCAGGCCCAGGCTCTCCACCCATTCCGCCAGGCCGCTGTCGAAGTCGATGTCGATGCGCGTGAAGCGGCCGGCGTTCAGCCCGGCCAGATGGGCGATCAGCGCCTGCGCGCCCTCGTTGTCGGGCGCCACCACCGGGCCGATCGCGTGGCCGCGGCCGAAGCGGCGCAACATCGCGAAGCCGCGCGCGCAGCCGTCCTCGTCGAGCACGACCGTGGCCTCGGCGGTGCGGAACAGTTCTTCCATCAAGGACGGGCGGGGCATTCCGCGCCCGGTGGCATCCAGCGCCTGCAGCGTGGGCAGGTCGGCCCCGGTCGCCGGGCGCAGGCGGCGTCCGGCGCCCAGCGCAATCAGCGGCGCCGGCTGGGCGATGCCCTGGTGCTGGCGGATCTCGCCGGTGCGCACGAAGCCCAGGCGTTCATAGAGGCCGCGGCCGTCGCTGGTGGCGTGCAGCAGCACGCTGCAGTCATCCAGCCCATCCAGCAGCGCCGTCATCATGCGGTGTCCGATGCGCCTTCCCTGGCAGGCGGGGGACACGACGACCAGGCCGATCGTCGCGTGCTTCGGGCCCCAGCGCCAGCGCAGCCCCGTGCCGACGATCTGACCGTCGCGCACCGCGACCAGGCCCTCGGCATGGCCGAACGCCTGTTCCCAGTCGACCAGGCGGTGCGGCCAGCGCTGTTCGTCGGTCAGTGCCTGTGCGGCGGGCAGGTCCGCAGCGGTCATCGCGCGCAGCGTCACACCATCGGAAACGCCGGCGGGGGGCGCAGCAGCCATCATTTCGTTCTCCTTTCGATCCCTTGCATCATCGTCGCAGGGTGCCGTCGACCCGCGACTTCGCGAGCCCGGTACGCGCGGCGCAACCGTCGGTGGCTGTGGCGCCATGCGGCGAGGTCACGTTGAATGACTCGACACTGTAGGCAGATGCGCGCGCAGACGAGACCAAATCGAGCCCCACCTTCGCAAGATCCTGCCGAATGCCGGCCTCGGAACAATCGGCCCGGACGCGGCGGGGCCATTCCGCTGCAAAGCGACGAGGTGATGCACAGCGGGCCTGCGGGCCGCCGCGGATCGTGCGTTCCACGGGCCGCCTAACGGCAGAAGATGCCGCAAGGCGAGGGCGCCTCGACATCGGCGCAGACCATGCGCCGCCGGGTGCCCACTACCGCAGATCTTGCTTTTTCGAAGGGGCGAAACGCGATGGGCCGGTGTCCTGCCGATGCTGGAATCCATCGCGCACCACCGGTGCATTCCGAGCCGGATCGCAACGAGATCCGGCCATTGGACGACACGCCAACCTTCGAGGGGACCTATGAGTTTCGATCTGCAGTACAGGCTGCTGGCCGCCGTTTGCGCGGCGCTTGCCGGCGGCGCCGCCTTCGCCGAATCCAGCGTCGCGATCAGCGGCAGCCTGGATGTCGGCGTCTTCCGTGACACGGCAGGGGCGAAGAACGTCGGGACGATCCAGCGCAGCCACCTGCAGTTCGCGGGCACCGAGGACCTCGGCGATGGACTGGCCGCCACCTTCCGCCTGCGGCATCGGCTCGACGTGGACACCGGCACCCCTGAAGGCAACGGCTCCAAGCCCTTCTGGCACGGCGAGTCGACCGTGGGCCTCAAGGGCGGCTTCGGCGCGCTTCGCCTGGGCCGTGCCCTGGACGCGATCCAGGGCCAGGACTGGGCCTTCGATCCCTGGGAGAACTACGACCGCATCGCCTCGCCGGCCTGGGACCTGTGGCACTGGAACTACTCCGCCGATCCGGCGGGCGGCGGTTCGGGGCGTGTCGCCAATGCCGTGTTCTACGACTCGCCCAAGGTGGCCGACTTCTCCTTCCACTTCAGCGGCTCTCCCGAGTCGCCCGAGGGTGCGGTGGCCAAGACGCGCTCGGCGGCCATCCTCTTCAACAACGGGACCCTGCGCGCGCTGCTGGGCAACGGCAAGAACAGCGCCGGCGCGAGGGAGACGACCGTGGGCCTGCGCGGGAACTTCGAGGCGCTTTCGGTGATGGGCCTGTACAACATCAGCGAGACGGCCGCCGGCTCCAAGGCCAAGGTCACCACGCTGGGCGCCATGTACCGCATCGGCGCGACCACCCTGAAGGCGGGCTGGGGACAGGCCGACGTCGACGACGTGAAGAAGGAGCGGCTCACCTCCCTGGGGGCGAGCTATGCGCTGTCCAAGCGCACCTCCGTCTACGCCGATGCCGCATCGAAGCGCTACCCGACGACCGGCACCAGGCAGACCTACGGCGTGGGCCTGACCCACGCCTTCTAGAGGCGACGGCGAGGACGCGCATCCCCGGCCTTCATCGTGGGGCCGTCGCACCGGAGCCCTGCCGAAGCAAGGCCACCAGCACCACCAGGGCGCGATCACGATGCGTCACACCGTGATGGAAGGACCGTTCGCAAACGACCCCGTATCGCGGCCTGAGCTCGCGGCGGTGGCGAAACCCCGGCACGACGGCTGAATTCAGCTTAGGCGTCCGGTCGGCCGGGAACTTGCGAAATCTCAACTCCGACGCATTCGCCGGCGGATGTCGGAGCGTGTGAAAGGGCGGGCGCCTGGTCGTGCCGTTTGCGCAATCGCAATTCGGCCGGCCGAGGCCGGCCTAGAGTGGCCGTGAACCTCTGGAAGGAGCGTGCCATGGCTGTCTTTCATCGCAAGACCAGCGCGGGCGACATCTGCAGCCGCATCGTCTCGGTCGCCTATCCGGCACTGACGGTCGACGAGGCTGCGCGGGTGATGCGCCAGCAGCACGTCGGCTGCCTGGTCGTGGTCGAGGAGGTCAGCATGGACGAGCGCCGGGTGGTGGGCATGCTGACCGACCGGGACATCGTCACCGGCGTGGTGGCGCCGCAGCGTGATCCCGCCTCGCAGCGCGTGGGCGACCTGATGAGCCGTGCCGTGGTCACGGTGAGGGAGGACGACTCCGTGCTGGACGTCCTGTCGGTGATGCGGCAGAAGCGGGTGCGCCGCGTGCCGGTGGTCGGCCCCGCCGAGAGGCTGATCGGCATCGTCGCGATCGACGATGTCCTGGAGCTCGTGGCCGAGGAGATGCAGGCCCTGGCCGCGGCCATCGGTGCGGCCCAGCGGCACGAGCAGGCGCCCGCGCCCTGAGCCGGCGTCGCCGGCTGAAGCAGGCCCATGAAGGACCGCCTCGTCGTCATCGGCGCATCGTTCAACGGCATCAGCGCGTTGATCCGCCTGGCCGGCGCCTTGCCGGCCGACCTGCCCGCCGCCGTGCTGGTGGTGCAGCACACCACGTCCGAGGGCCCCGGCTTCCTGCCCGAGCTGCTGGCGCGGGCGGGCCGCCTGCCGGCCGCCCACGCGAAGGAAGGCGAGAGCATCCGGCAGGGCCGGATCTACGTGGCGCCGCCCGACCGCCACCTGATCGTCCGCAAGGGCGGCTACCTGCACCTGTCGCACGGGCCGAAGGAGAACCGCACCCGGCCCGCCGTGGACCCGACCTTCCGCTCGGCCGCGCTGGCCTTCGGGCCGGCGGTGGTGGGTGTCGTGCTGACGGGCTACCTCGACGACGGGACGGCCGGGCTGCTGGCCGTGAAGGACCATGGCGGCGTGGCCATCGCGCAGGATCCGGGCGAGGCCACCGCGCCGTCGATGCCGCTGAGCGCGCTGCGCCATGTGACCATCGACCACTGCGCGGGCATCGAGCGCATTGCCGCACTGATCGTCGAGCTCGCGCTCGACGCGCCCGCCGCCGATCCGGTTCCGCCCGTCGAACCCGGCGTCGAGGCCGAGGCCCGGATGGCCGAGGGCCTGATGACGCTGGCCGACTGGCTGCCGCTGGACCGAGTGGCCGCGCCGGCCGGATTGAACTGCCCGGATTGCCGCAGTGCCCTCTACGAGCTGCCCGACAAGCGGCTGTTGCGCTTTCGCTGCCGGGCTGGCCATGCCTTCACGGCCAGGCACCTGCTGGCCGGGCAGGCGAAGACCCGTGAGGACCTGGTGTGCGGCCTCTTCGGTGCCTTGCTGGAGGAAGCGAAGCTGGCCGGGCGGCTGCAGTCCAGGCATGCGCAGGCCGATCCCGATGTGGCGGCCGCACTGGCGGAGCATGCTGGCAGGCTGGAGTCCCGGGCGGCGGTCCTGGCCGACTGGCTGGCAACGGCCGAGGCGGACGTCGTCGCCGCCGCTTCCGGCGGCAGCCGTGAAGACGGCCTCGACGGGCCTCAGCGTGGCTGGGACAGCGACGAGGTGCCCTGACCTTGCGGCTCGGCGGACGTGTCATCGGCCTGGTTCGCGCCAGGCCAATGCAGCTTCAGCTGCACCCCGCCGCCATGCAAGGCGACCAGCGACAAGGCGCCGCCGGTGGCGTGCATCAAGGACGCCAGGTCCACGCGAGGCGGATCGACGCTCCAGTGCAGGTCCGGCATCGCCGCGGCGGTGCTGCCCACCGACACCACCAGCCATCGCCGGGAGGTGCCCGCGGACGCGCTGCGCAGCAGGACATCGTGCGACGGTGGCGTGCCCGCGCCGGCCTGCACGCGCAGGATGCCGCCATCGGGCATGACCGCCTGGAAGCGGCGCACGAGCTCCACGACGGCCATCTCCAGCACGTCGGGCCCGACGCGATCACAGGCCGGGCAGTCGGGAGCGATGTCGACCCGCAGCGTGACGAACGGGTCCAGGAGCCCGTGCAGGTGCATGTCGAGCTGGCCCAGCGCGGCAGCGGGCGAGCGGCCCGGCGAAGCTGCGCGCTCCCGCGGGGGATCGTCCATCACCACCGGCGAGGGCGCATCTGTTCCGCTTCTGGCTGTTCCGGCCGCGAGCCGGCTCTCCCGCAACCGTGTCATGCCTGCACTCTAGTGGGCGCCGCCGCCCGGCGGTATCCCGGGTCGGCGGGCCGCCATGTACCGTGTAACGGGTACGGCAGGCGATGTTTGCCCGGGGTCAAGCCCGTTTCGGGCATCCACCCTACATTGGACAATCCATACCTGGCGAGTGGCCACGGAAGGTCATGCGAGCCATCACCTACAACATGGACTCCGGATCGGTGCCGGTGGGATCCGATCCGAGGGCGCTTCTGCTCACTGCGGACCCGCTCCTGGCGAGGACGGTCTGCCGTACGCTGCAGCCGCCTTACCGGATCACCGTCGGCACCGATGCCGGCCAGGGCGTGGACCTGGCCCTGCGCGTGAGGCCGGACGTCGTACTGGCCGACGCGGCGTTGCCGGGTCTCTACCCCGACGGGTTGCTGGCAGCCCTGCGGCGCAGGCACGAGTTGCAGGACGTGCCGGTGATTGCGCTGTCCACGTCGGCGCAGGCGGCGCCTCGGGCCCGGCTCCTCAGGGAAGGTGCGCGGGACTGCATCGCCGGGCTGACGCTGGCCACCGACGAGTTGTACCAGCGGGTCGATGCCCTGGTGACCCAGCGCTGGACGATGCTGGCCATGCGCCACGACGAGGCGGCCTGGCGATCGCTGTTCGAGCAGGCCTCGGACGGCATCTTCATCGCCGACGGCACGGGACGCTGCACCGACGTCAACCCGGTGGGCTGCGCCATCCTGCAGCGCACGCGCGACCAGATCGTCGGCAGCACCGTCTGGCAGCTGGTGCCGGAGTTCGAGCGGGCCCGGATGACGCAGGCCAGGGCGACCGCGCTCGAAGGAGGCTCCCATACGCGCGAGTGGATGATGCTGCGCGGCGACGGCAGCCTGGTGGCCGTAGAGGTCGCCGACGGCATGCTGTCGGACGGCCGCTGGCTCGGCTTCGTGCGCGACGTGAGCCAGCGGCGCCGGCGCCTGCAGGCGGGCGAGGACCTGGCCGAGCAGCTGGAGCGAAGAGTGCAGGAGCGCACCGCCCAGCTGCGCCGGCTGGCCGCCGAGCTGGAGCAGGCCGAGAGCCGCGAGCGAAGCCAGATCGCGCGGGACTTGCACGACGACCTGGGCCAGACCCTGGCCGCCGCCAGCATCAGGCTGGCGCCGCTGTGCGAGCACGCGCAGCCGGAGGTGCGCAAGGTGGCCTGCATCGTCGCCGGCCTGATCGAGGAGGCCCACCGGGCCACCCGCTCCCTCGCGGCGCAGCTGTCGCCTCCGGTGCTGTACCGCCTGGGGCTGGTGCCCGCGCTCGAGTGGCTGGCGGAGGAGCTCGGCAAGTCCTTCCGCCTGGCCGTGACGGTCGACGATGACGGCGTCGACAAGCCGCTGTCGCAAGAGGCCCGCTCCATCGTCTACCGCGCGGTGCGCGAGCTGCTGATCAACGTCGCCAAGCACGCCAGGTCGAATCGGGCCACGGTGCAGGTGGCCTCGGCGGATGGCGCCATGACGGTTCGCGTCAGCGACGAGGGCGCGGGCTTCGCCGGAGCCGGTCCGGCCCCTGCCGGCCCGGCGCGCGGGCTCGGGCTGCGCAGCGTGCGCGAGCGGCTGTCGTACATCGGCGGCCGGTTCGAGCTGCGCACCGCACCGGGCAGCGGAACCGAGGCGGTCCTGACCGTGCCGTTGGCCCCGCCGCCGCCGGAGCGGGGAGCCAGCCCATGACCATCCGCGTGATCCTCGTCGACGACCATCGGCTGGTGCGCGAGGCGCTGAGCGACGCGCTGCGAGGCGAGGCCGACATCGAGGTGGTCGGCGAGGCCGGGGACGCCATCCAGGCCCTGGCCCTGGTGCCGCTGGCCCGCCCCGACGTGGCGGTGCTCGATGTCGGCCTGCCGGGCACCAGCGGCATCGAGCTGGCCTCGCAGCTGAAGGCGCTCGACCGGCGGATCGGCATCGTGGCGCTGTCGGCCTACACCGACCGGCGCTTCGTCAACGGCATGCTGAAGGCCGGGGCGACCGCCTACATCGCCAAGTCGGCCGCCGGCACCGAGCTGGTCCGCGCCATCCGCAGCGTGGCGGCCGGGAAGGGCTATTTCTGCTCCGAGACCTCGATGACGCTCGCCGACAGCCTGCGCGAAGGGCAGCGCGACGAGAACCGCCTGGCCCCGCGCGAGCGCGAAGTCCTGCGCCTGATCGCCAGCGGCAAGCGCTCGGCCGAGATCGCCGAGTCGCTGGGCATCGCCGTCGCGACCGTGGAGGTGCACCGCCGAAACATCATGCGCAAGCTCGGCCTGCACACCGTGGCGGACCTGACGCGCTACGCGGTTCGCGAAGGCCTGGTGCTGCCCTGATCCCGCGGCGGGCGATCCGCCTCAGGCGGCCTGTGGCTGCGCCGCGTGACGCAGCCGGGCGCGCAGCGCAGAGACGAAGGTGGCGAGCTTGTAGTCGACGGCGTTGGCCTCGACTTCGCGTTCGGTCACGGTGAGGGTGGCCAGCGGCGTGTGGTGCAGCGCCTGCTGCAGTTCGGCCAGCGCGGCGTTGTCGGCCGTACCGCCCTGCGTGCGGAACAAGGCCACGCGGTCGATCCGGTCGCCGTACCGGCGCGCGAAGGCCAGCGCGGGCGAGCTGGCGTGCCCGGCCCAGACCGGCGTGCCCAGCAGGACGACGTCGTACGCCTGGAGGTCCTGCGATGGCTGGACGATGGCCGCCTCGCGACCGCGTATCGCCTCCCAGGCCGACCGCAGGTAGCCCCATGCGCCGGCGCGGGAACGGGGCTCCTCTATGGCCATGGTGCTGGCGCCCAGGCGCGCGGCGAGCAGCTCCGCAACGCGCCGGGTGACCCCGGTTCGCGAGTAATGGACGATGAGGATGCGGCTCATGTCGGGCTCCTCGGGTGGCGACGCTCCTTCGGGAACTTTTCTTATGCGGCGGCACGGGGCCCGCTGGCTTGCGCGCGCTCAATGCGCGAGCGCGCGTGGTCCTCCCGAACTGTTGCGCCCGACCATGAACGGCGCCCGGCCGGAGCAGGCGCCGGCGCTAGTCGTGCGAGGGCCGGTCGGGCTGCACGAGGTCGATGGCGAAGTCCGCTTCGTAAGGCGGCACGTGGCAATCGACGATGGAGCCCGGCGCGACTTCGAGCCGGGCGCCCACCACGTCGGCCCGCACGGGCAGCCGGGCGGCGCAGCGGTCGGCCAGCACGGCAAAGCGGATCCTCGCCGGGCGCTTGAGCGCCAGGTGAGCCAGGACCTTCAGCAGCGAATGGCCCGAGTAGAGGACGTCGTCGACCACCAGCAGGCTGCGGCCGGCCAGGTCGAGCTCGGCCAGCTGCGGGCTCTCGTCGAGCCGGGTCTCGGGATACAGCAGCGTGAGGTCGTCGGCGTAGCGCTTGACCGACAGGTCCAGCCTGAGCGGGGCGGCCATGCCGTGCTGCCGGACCAGGCTTTCGACGAGGCGATCGGCCAGCGGTGCCCCGCGCCGCAGGATGCCGATCACGACCAGCGGCTCGCCGGGCGACGATCGCGCGGCGACCTGGCCGGCCATCGTGTCGATCATGACCTGCAGTTCATCGGGGGAGTACAGGCGCGTTCGTGTCATGGCGATGGACTGTGGCGCCGCGCCGCCTGCGCCGCCTTGATGCCGGACAAGTCCGGCCCGACGGTGGCCGCTAGGCTGGTCGCATGAAGAACCTCCACGCGTGCGCTCAGTGCTAGACCTCTGCCTGGTCACCGGCGGCTCGGGCTTCCTGGGCATCAACCTCATCCGGCTGCTGCTCCAGCGCGGCGTGCAGGTCCGCTCGCTGGACATCGCGCCGTTCGACTATCCGGAGCGCGGCCGCATCGAGGCGATCCTGGGCGACATCCGCGATGCCGATGCCGTGCGCAAGGCCATGCAGGGCGTCGATGCCGTCGTGCATTGCGCGGCCGCCCTGCCGCTGGCGAGCCAGGCCGACATCACCTCCACCGACGTGGGCGGCACTCAGCTGCTGCTGGACACGGCGCGGCGGCTCGGCGTGCCCCGCTTCGTCTTCATCTCGTCGACCTCGGTCTACGGCATCCCCGACCATGCCCCCATCCGCGAGGACGAGCCGCTGCACGGCGTCGGCCCCTACGGCTGCGCCAAGATCGAGGCCGAGCGTCGCTGCGAGGAAGCCCGCAGGCAAGGCCTTTGCGTCCCGGTGCTGCGGCCCAAGAGCTTCGTCGGCCCCGAGCGCCTGGGCGCCTTCGAGCTGCTGTTCGACTGGGCCTGCGAAGGCCATGGCTTCCCGGTGCTGGGCCGCGGCGACAACCGCTACCAGCTGCTCGACGTCGAGGACCTGTGCGAGGTCGTCTGGCTGTGCCTGACGCGCGAGCACGAGCGGGTCGACGGCACCTTCAACGTCGGCGCGCGCGAGTTCGGCACCATGCGCGAAAACTTCCAGTGCGTGCTGGATCGCGCCGGCCACGGGCGCCATGTCGTCGGCCTGCCGCAGCGGCCCGCCGTGTGGCTGCTGCGGCTGCTGGAGGCGCTGCACCTGTCGCCGCTGTACCGCTGGATCTACGAGACGGCGGCGCACGAGAGCGAGGTCTCGATCGAGCGGCTGCAGCAGGTGCTCGGCTTCAGTCCGCGCTATTCGAACCGCGAGGCGCTGCAGCGCAACTACGACTGGTACCTGGCCCATCGCGCCGAGTACCGCGGTCGCAGCGGCATCTCGCACCGGGTGCCCTGGAAGCACGGCGTGCTGGAGGTGGCCAAGTGGCTGTTCTGACTTCGGCTGCGCGCGAGGTTGATCCGGTGCCGTTGGTGGTCGACATGGATGGCACGCTGTTGCGCACCGACACGCTGGTGGAGTCGCTTTTCGAGCTGGCGCGGCGGCAGCCGATGCAATTGCCGAAGCTGCCGGCGTGGCTCGCCGGCGGGCGCGCTCACCTGAAGCGCCAGCTGGCGACGAGGGCGCCGATCGACGTCTCGGTGCTGCCTCGCAACGAGGAGCTGCTCGCGCACCTGCGGGCATTGAAGCGACAAGGGCGGCGCCTGGTGCTCGCCACCGCGGCCGACGGCCGTTACGCCCAGGCGGTGGCCGACGAGCTGGGCCTGTTCGACGCGGTGTTCGCGAGCGACGGGCGCGTCAACCTCTCCGGCGCGGCCAAGCGCGACCGCCTCGTGGCGGAGTTCGGCGAGCGCGGCTTCGACTATGCCGGCAACAGCGTGCAGGACCTGCCGGTCTGGGCGGCGGCGCGCCGCGGCCTGCTCGTCGGCCTCTCGCCGCGTCAGGCCGAGCAGGCGGCGCGGGTCACCGAGGTCGAGCGCAGCTTCGAGGGGCCCCGCCAGCATTGGCGCGACTACGTCGGCGCGATGCGGGTGCAGCACTGGCTGAAGAACCTGCTCGTGCTGCTGCCGTTGCTGGCCGTGCCGCAGCTGCAGGCCTATCCCACGCTGGCCCAGGCAGCGCTCGCCTTCGCCTGCTTCAGCCTCGTGGCCTCGGGCGTCTATCTGATGAACGACCTGTTCGACCTGCCGGCCGACCGGCGCCATCCGCACAAGAGCGGCCGTGCCCTGGCGTCCGGTCGCCTGCCGCTGCTGCACGGGATGCTGCTGGTGCCGGCGCTGTGGAAGGTCGCGATGCTGCTGGCGCTGCTGCTGCCACCGGACTTCCTGCTGGCGCTGGGCGGCTATGCGGCGTTGAACATCGCCTATTCGATGCGCCTGAGGAACTATCCGGTGATCGACGCGCTGGCCCTGGCCACCGGCTACAGCCTGCGCGTCTATGCCGGCGCAAGGGCGGTCGAGGTCGGGATCTCGGCGTGGCTGCTGGCCTGCTGCACCCTGCTGTTCTTCGGCCTGGCGCTGCTCAAGCGCTATGCCGAGGTCGTTTCCCTGCGGGCCCGACTGGGGCCGCGCGGTCGCGTGCGGGGCTACTCGGTGGGCGACGCGCCGATGATCGCCGGGCTCGGCGTGTCGGCCAACGGCCTTGCCGTCGCGCTGCTGGCCCTGTACCCGGTGGTGACGCAGGCGCAAGGCACGCGCGTGACGGCCTGGCTGCTGTGCGCCTTGCTGCTGTCCTGGACCGGCCGCATGTGGCTGATGGCCCACCTCGGCCGCATCCACGACGACCCGGTCGCCTTCGCGCTGAGGGATACGCCCAGCCGCGCCTTCGGCATCGCGATGACCACCCTCCTGGCGATGAGCCGATGAGCCGCCGGCTTGCGTGGACCCTCGCGCTGGCGGCGCTGACCCTGTCGAAGGGGATAGGTGCGGCCGGCGAAGACGCGTTCATGGCGCTGCAGGCCGCGCGCCGGGTGGAGCGGGCGCCGGTGCCCGGCGGCGCGGGCCAGGCCGTGCTGACGCAGCTGGCGCCGGACGCCAACGCCTGGCTCGTCCTGACGCTGCCTGCGCCCGCCGGCCGCGGAACGCGCAGCTATCACCTGGAGAACGCCGATCCCCGGGGCCAGCGCGTGGCCCTCGACCCGGCCACGCCGGGCACCCTGCTGATCACGCGCGGGCAGGCCGCCACGCGGTGCACGATCTGGCCCGACGCGGCGCTGGCGCAGGCGGCCCGGACGCGGGTGCCCTACGTGCCGCTGTGCGGAGATCGACTCCTGCTGCGCAACGCCGTGGCCGGCCATCGCAGCGCCCTGGAGGCGACGACGGAATTCCTTCGCGACCATGTCTGGCGCGGCGAGCAGATCATCGAGGTCGTCAAGGACGGGTTCTACCGCGACGCCTTCGTCGAGCGCGCAGAGGCGGGCGCTTCCTCCGCGCAACGCGGGGCCGATCCGCCCGGTGCGCCACCCGCTGCGCGGCTGCGTGCGGGGGCGCCGGCCAGGGCCATCGCCGTTCCCGGGCTGGGGATCGCGCTCGCCGCACCCGGCCGCACGCTGGAGCCCGGCCGCTGGTACCCGGCTGCGGGCATCGAAGGCGTGTGGATCAGCGCCAGCCCGCCGGGGGCGCTGGCCGAGGGCCTGGACCCGGTCGAGGCCGAAGCGCTCGCCTACCTCGTCGCCTTCGACCTCGATGCCTTCGAGCTGGGCTTCGCGCTCGGCACCGAGCACCCGCGCCTGGGCTGGTCGCCCCGCGCGCTGCCGCCGGTGCGCGACGAGCGCCTGCCCGGCCCCGACGGCTTCGACAGCGCCGCGCCGCTGGTGCGAACCGGCATGCTGGCGCCCTCGATGCTGGAGCGCGTGGTGGCCACCTTCACCGGCGGCTTCAAGCGCGAGCATGGCGCGTTCAGGTACGGGCCGCTCGCGGCGGCCAACCAGGGCAGCCACTACGGCTTCATGGAGCAGGGGGTCGTCTTCAGCCGCCTGCAGCCGGGCCTCGCGACGCTCTTCGTCCGCAACGACGGCAGCGTGGGGATGGACACCTGGCGCGACGACGCCGCGCACCGGCCGGGCACGCTGCGCCATGCGCGGCAGAACGGCATGCCGCTGGTCGAGCCCGGGCCGGGCGGCGCGCCGGTGGCCGGCCGCACCGTCGACCAATGGGGTGTCGGCAACTGGTCGGGCTCGTCCGACGAGCGCTTGCGCACGCTGCGCGCGGGCGCCTGCATCGTCGAAGGCGACGGCCGGCGCCACCTCGTCTACGGCTACTTCTCCACCGCCACCCCACGCGCGATGGCGCGAGTCTTCCTGGCCTACGGCTGCCGGTATGCCATGCACCTGGACATGAATGCGCTCGAACACACCTACCTCGCCCTCTATCCGCGCAGCGGCGCGCAGTTCGGCGTCGAGCATCTGGTGCCCGGCATGGCCGTGCTGGACAAGAGCCTGGGCGCGACGCTGTTGCCGCGCTTCCTGAGCTTCCCGGACGACCGCGACTTCTTCTACCTGACCCGGCGAAAGGCCCCCTGACGATGCGCTGGTGCTGGCTCATCCTGCTTTTCTGCGCCTGCGCATCCCTGGCCGCGGCCCCGTCGTTCAAGGAGCAGAACGAGGCGATGCTGCGGGCCCTGCAGCAGGAGCACGGGCTGGACGAAGCCGCGATGCGGCGCATCCGTGCGATCGTCGAGGCTTCGGGCTACATCGGCCAGGGCAACCCGGCCATCTCGCGCCATCCGATGACGCCGCAGCAGTGCCAGGCCGTGCGGGCGAGCGCGGCGCCCCCCGGCGAGGAAGCCGCCTTCGCGCGCATCTGCGGCGGCCCGGACATGGCGCCGCTTTACGACCCTGCGCGCCAGAAGCCCGACGAGGCGCGGGCTTGCATCGACCAGTACGAGTTCCCGGACATCCCCTGCGAGTACCCGGCCGTGTGGGTCAAGGCCCGCGAGGCGGCGCAGATCTGCGAAGCGATGGGCAAGCGGCTGTGCGATGCCCACGAGTGGGAGGGGGCCTGCGATGGCGCCTTGCAGCCGCCGGACTACCGCTTCGACCTGGCGCGCGGCCCATCCGAAAGCGCCGCGGTGAACCGCATGCGCGATGCCCACAACCGCGCCCGCGCCGCCGACAAGCGCTGGTCCTACGGGCCGGCCTATCGCTCAGGCGTGTGCGCCACCGGCAGCCAGAAGACGCCCGGCTGCGAGGGCGGCGGCTGGAACGCCTGCGGCTCCAACACCTACCCGGCCGGGTCGTTCCCGGACTGCCGCAGTCCCCTGGGCGTCTACGACCTGAACGGCAACGCGGCCGAGCACATGAACCTGCCGCTGGAGCCTTCGCAGATGACGAGCCTGGGCAGCAGCGTGCTGGGCGTCACCGAGATGAAGGGCAGCTGGTTCATCTTCGACGCCTATCGCGCCCACGAGGACTGGTGCCGGTGGCGTGCGCCCTACTGGCATGGCTCCCGCGTGCTGGACACGCACAGCCATGCCAACTACCACCTGGGCTTCCGGTGCTGCAAGACGCTGCCGGAACGCGCGGGTCAGTGATCGGCCCGTCCGGCCTGCGTGTGAGCCGCCACCCAGCCGGACGGCGGCAGCAGCGGCCCCTCGTCGCTGAGCAGCGGGGCCAGCTCGGCGTTGGCCAGCACGTCCATCAGCGGGGCGGGCCGTCCGTCGACGAAAACCGTCTGGCTCACCAGCCGCACGCCATGGCTGTAGTCGGCGTAGCGTGCGCCGTGCACGGTGGACAGCGGCTGGATGGGCTTGCCGTCCGGCCGGTGCCAGCCGTAGATCGCGACCCGCCCCGGCTGCTGCCACAGCTTCGGGGTGAGCACCAGGTCCTTCTTGTGGCCGGCGACCAGCATGCCGGGTGAAGCGCCGGCGGCCGAGAACTGCCGGGCCACCAGGGCGTCATGCTGCTGCAGGTAGGCGGCCGAACGCATGCGGTCGCTGGCCGGCAGCGGCTGCGGCGAAAGGTGCACCTGCGCGGAGTGGTAGATGAGGTCGACGATGCGCCGCGTGGGGATCGTGAAGCCGAACTTCGAGGCCACCGCGAGGGCGCTCTCCAGGCCCATCGGCACCAGCATGAAATCGTCGTCGGACCCCAGGCCGAGGTAATCGGACAGCACGCAAAGGGTGAGCTGCACCTGGCGGCCATCGCGTAGCCGCGCGCTCAGGTTCGCGGGCAGCGCGTGCCGAAGGAAATCCGGCAGGTTGCCCGCAAGCAGCTCGTCGCGGATCGCCTGGTCGCGCTCGTGGTCGCCGAGCGTGGCCACGGAGGCGATGAACTCGCTGCCGCCTCGCGCCTGCGCCGGCCGCGCCGGGATGGCTTGCGCCGACTTCGCGCAGGGTGCCGTGGGCACCTCGGCGCGAGTACCGCTCAGGGCCAGCATCAGGGCCAATGCGGCCATCGGCCGGAACGTCAGTCGCATCCTGGTGGGCGTGGTGGCGAAAACCGGATTGTCGCCGCTGCCGGGCTTGACAGGGGTCAAGGCCGGCTTCGCGAAGTAAGCGCGTCAGGCCAGGATCCGCCCGTCCACGACCTGGATGATCTTGTCGCACCGGTCCGCCAGCCCGGCGTTGTGGGTCACGAACAGGATCGCGGTGCCGTGCTCCCGGTTGAAGCGCCGCAGCAGCTCGAACACGCCATCGGCGCTCTTGGTGTCGAGATTGCCGGTGGGCTCGTCGGCCAGCAGCAGGGCCGGGCCCATGGCCAGGGCGCGGGCCACCGCCACCCGCTGTTGCTGGCCGCCGCTGAGGTTGCCCGCGAGGTTGTGCTGCCAGGCCGACAGGCCGACGCTGTCGATCAGCTCGGCGGCTCGCCGGCGCATGGCCGCATTGGCGAAGCCGGCGGCGCCCAGCATGGGCATCATCACGTTCTCGAGCGCGCTGAAGGCGGTGATGAGGTGGTGGTACTGGAAGACGAAGCCGATGCTGTGCCCGCGCAGGCGCGTCAACGCCCGGTCGTCCAGCGTGGTGGTCTCTTCGCCGCAGATTGCCAGGGTGCCGGAGGTCGGCCGGTCCAGCAGGCCGACGATGTTCAGCAGCGTGCTCTTGCCGGAGCCGGAGGGGCCCATCACCGCGCAGAACTCGCCCTGGCGCAGTTCGAGGTCGATGCCGTGCAGCACCTCGGTCTCGATCGGCGTGCCGACGTTGAACGCCTTGCGGACGCCGCGAAGGACGACGACGCTGTCCTGGCGAGGGGCGTCGCTATCCACGGATGGCCACCACCGGGTCCAGGCGCGCCGCGCGCATGGCAGGCGCCAGGGCAGCGACCAGTCCCGTGACGGTCGCCAGCAGCAGCGCGGCCCAGAACAGCACCGGATCGAGCACCAGCGGAAACAGCGGCGAGCCGTCGGCATTGCGCGCGACGCGCTGCCACAGGACGAGCGCGCCCGCGCCGATGAAGCACCCCGCGAGCGCGCCGCCCAGCCCGAGCAATCCCCCCTGCAGCAGGAACACGCGCATGACCTGGCCCTGCGAGACCCCCATGGCGCGCAGGATGCCGATCTCGCGCGAACGCTGCACCACCGACACCACCAGCACGCTGGCGATGCCGAAGGCCACCGACAGTCCCACGAAGAAGCGGATGGAGGTGTTGGCGGTGGTCTGCGCGCTGACGGCGGCGAAGAACTGCGCGCTGGTCTTGATCCAGCTGTCGGCCTGCACGCCGGTCATGGCGGTGATGCGCTGCGCGATGCGCTCGGCCGCATAGACATCGCGGACCGTGACCTCCAGGCTGCTCACGCCGCCGGGCATGCCCAGCAGGCTCTGTGCGGTGCGCAGGGCGACGAAGGTGCTGCGCTGGTTCGCGCCCTTGCTGCCGAGGTCGAAGATGCCGGCGATGGTGAGCGTCGAGGCGGCGCCGGTGGCGGTCGAGAGCCGAAGCTTGTCGCCCACGTCCACGCCGAGGTCGCTGGCCAGCTCGGTGCCGATCAGGACGTCGGACGAGCCCAGCGCCGCGTTGCCGCGGACGAGCTTGTCGCGCAGGTCGACGATGCGGTAGTAGGACGCAGGCTCGATGCCGGCCACCGAGATGGAGCGGCCGGCGCCCCCGCGCACGGCCAGCGCCGCGCCCGACACGATGGGAGAGACCACCAGCACCTCGGGCAGGGCGCGGATCTGCTCCCCTATCGCCTGCCATTGGTCTATCGACTTCATGCGCTGCAGCGGAGGCTGCACCGTGGCGCCCTCGGCCACGCCCGGCTCGGCGTCGCGCAGCGGGCGGGAGACCTGCTGCGGCGGCAGCAGCTGGATGTGCGCCTGGGCGGTGAGCACGCGGCGGATGAAGTTGGCCTGCAGGCCCGCCAGCAGGGCCGACATGAACACGATCACCGCGACGCCGATGGCCACGCCGGCGAGGATGAACAGGGTCTGCAGCCGCCCCTGGCGCAGGAAGCGGATGGAGACGATCCACTCGAAAGGGAGCCAGTCGGGAAACACGGGCGTGCCTTCCGCTCAGGGCTGCGTGGCGGCGCGCCGCACGCGGGCCCCGGCCTGCACCGACGAGCCGAGCACCACCGCGTCGCCGCTGCGCAGGCCCTCGACCACCTCGGCGAAGCCGCCGCTGCGAAGGCCGAGGCGCACTTCGCGGCGCACCGCCCGGTCGCCATCCTCCAGGCGCAGCACCCAGGGGCTGCGGCCGTCGGCGTCGTGCACCGCCTCGCTGGGCAGCACCAGGGCCTGCGGCCGCCGGCCCACCTCGATGTCCACCGACACCGTCATGTCCTGCTTCAGCAGCGCCGGCGGCGAAGGCACGTCGAACTTGACCTCCACCGAGCCCGTCTGCGCATTCACGCCGGGGTTGATGTAGGCCAGCTCGGCATCGAAGCGCTGCTGCGGGTAGGCGTCGGTCGAGGCCAGTGCCTTCTGGCCTACGGCAAGCAGGCGCAGGTTCTTCTCGTCGATGTCGACCACCAGCTGCAGGCGGCCGGCGGGCGAGAGCGTCATCAGCTCCTTGCCGGGCTGGACGACGTCGCCAACCTCGACATCGCGGCCTATGAGCACGCCGTCCGCGGCGGCGTTGATCCTCGCGCGGCTCACGCGTGCGCGCGCGCCCTCGGCGTTGGCCCGGGCGACGTCGAGCTCGGCGTCCGCCAGCGCCCGCTGGCTGCCCTGGTCGCCGAGCGCGTCGAGCTGCTCCTGCGCCGTCCTGGCCTGCGCATCGGCCAGCTCGGCCGCCTTGCTGGCGTCGTCCAGCGCGGCCATGCCGATGAAGCCTTGCCGATGCAGGTCCTCGGCGCGGCGCTGCTGTGCCCGCGCATTGTCGAGCGTGGCCTGGGCCTGGCGCAGGGCCTGCCGGGCCACCGGACGCTGGACTTCGACCAGCTGGCGCAACCGTGCCTGCGCCTGGGCCACCGCGACGTCGGCCTGGCGCACGGCAGCCTGCAGCTCGGTGGACTCGAGCTCGATCAGCAGATCGCCTTGCCTGACCGACTGGCCTTCGACGACCGGGATGCGCGCGACCGTGCCCGTCAGCTGGGAGCCGACTGCCACGCGGTGGGGTGTCTCCACGCGCCCGCTGGCCACCACCGTCTGGACGAAATCGCGCTGCACGACGGTGGCCAGCGCGACCTTGGGGCGAAGCCAGGGGCCGAACGCCAGCGCTGCGGCGACGAGGCCGCCCAGCGCCAGGAGGATGACGATCCATCGCCGCGGCCCCGTGGCCAGCGCGCGGATTCGTTGCAGGGACTCGGTGGCCTTCAAGGCTCAGGCAGCGTGGGAAGTGCTTGCTTGGCGGGCCGCGGCCCCAAGGCTTGCATTCTTCGGCGGATGGCGCCGGACCGCTTGCGATCGGTCAAGCGAGGCGTCATCGCTTGAGGATGGACAAGTCGCTCCAGGCGGCGTGTCGTGAAACTGGCGGCATGCGCCTGATGCACTCCATGGTCACGGCCTGCTGCCTGCTCGGCGGTTGCAGCCATCTGCTGCCGCACGGGAGCCAGAGCGTGCAGGCCCCGTTCGCCGACTTCGCGGCCGCCGAGCGGGCGGCCGGGCAGATCACGCCCTTCAAGACCACGCTGGCCGAGATGCAGTCCCTGGGCTTCGACCTGCGCGGGCCGAATGTCACGCAGATCCCCTACCCGGGGCTGGTGGATCGCCTCGCGCCCAATCCCAGCGTCCCCCTGGCGGAACTCGACCCGGGCATCCGCGAGTGCATCCTCTCGCGCATGGCCTGCGAGGCCTTCGAGTTCAAGCTGGGCCAGGAAACCCGCCGGCGCACCGGAGGCTTCTGGGCGGACTTCCTCAACTTCGAACGCACGACCGAGGTGAGCGGCTGGTCCTTCCAGGCGCTGATCGTCGTCAAGGATGGCGTCGTGCTCTTTCGCAATCACGGCGGCGAGGCGCACATCGCCCGCACCGAGCACCAGTCGAACCCGCTGGGGCCGTTGCAGCCGGCCGGCGAGGCCGCCGGCGGCCTGATCGTGAAGTGAGACCCGGGCGCGGGCTCACTGGAGCCCCTCGCCCGACGAGCACGTCGGTCGATCGCCCGAGGGGGCTGCCGTGGACGTGGA